>DASXOK010000192.1:0-19094 GCA_036494425.1 Pseudolabrys sp. | reverse complement strand
TGGACCTCGACGCTCGTCGGCATCGCCGGAAAACGCAGGATCGGATAACTCGACCAGTCGCGGCTGGTGATTCCGTTGCGGTCGAATGTGACCTCTTCATACAGCGACCAGCTCGCCGACTGCACGATGGCACCCTCGATCTGGTTGCGGATGCCGTCGGGATTGACGGCGAGGCCGCTATCCACCGCGGTGACGACGCGCCCGAGCTTTACGTGGCCGGTCTCGTGTTCGACGTCGAGCTCCAGCGCGATGGCGCAATAGGCCGCGAGGTTCTTGTAGCGCGCGAAGGCGAAGCCGCGGCCGTGTCCGCGCGGCAGCTTGGCATTCGTATCCCAGCCGAATTCGTCGCGCGCTTTCGCGATCACGGCGCGCGCGCGCGGATCCTGGAGATGACGCAGACGGAACTCGATCGGATCGGCCTTCGCTGCATTCGCGAGCTCATCCATGAAGCTCTCGACCGAGAAGATGTTGTGATAGGCGCCGAGCCCGCGCATGGCCGAGACGCGCAACGGCATTCCTGGAATGAAATGGCTGACCACGCGCGCATTCGGCACCTGGTAAAGCGGAATGGCGTTGCGGTCGCCGCCGCCCTCCGGCTGCGGGATCGGCTTCGGCTCCGGCTCGGGAAACGGCTGCGCCAGATAGCGCGCCGCGAGCAGATTGCCCGCCGGTCCGGCGGGGCGCATGTTGTGCGTATTGCTCCATACGTCATATTGCCACGAAGCTATCTTGCCGCTCTCGTCGAGCGTGGCGGCGGCCTGCGAGATCATCAGCGGCCCATAGGGCTCCCAGCCGTGCTCGTCTTCGCGCATCCATTGCACGCGGATCGGCCGTCCGGGAATGGCGCGTGCGATCAGGGCGGCGTCGGCGGCGCCATCGTCGGCGGCGTTATGGCCGTAGCATCCGGAGCCCTCGACATGGATGCAGTGCACCTGCGCCTGCGGCACGTGCAGCATGTCGGCGATCGAGTTGCGCAGCGGATAGACGCCTTGCGTATGCGTCCACACCGTCATCTTGCCACCGTCGTAGAGGGCGACGGCGCAGGACGGACCGATCGATCCGTGCAACTGATAGGGACGATGATAGGTCGCGTTGAGGACGTGCGCGCCCTGATTGCTGGGCGTGCCCTGATTGAGGATGGTCGTGTCGCTGCTCGGCAGCGCGCGGATCGTCTGATAGATCGTCGCCTGATCGGGCAGGGTGTTCGTCCGCTCCCACTGCGCGATGGCCGACAGCGCATGCAGGGCCTGGATCGCCTGGAATTCGCCTTGCGCGGCAACGGCGAGAGAGCTTCCATCGCGCACGACCTTGACGACGCCGGGCATCTTTTCGATGGCGCCGGTGTCCACCTGCGTCAACTTGGCGCCGTAGTTCGGCGGCCGCACCACGCGTGCATGCAGCATGCCATCGGGTCGCATGTCCTGCACATACATCGGTGCGCCGGTCATTTTGCCGGGAATATCGACGCGCGGCATCGACTTGCCGATCACCGTGAAGGTGCGCGGGTCCTTCAGCGGCGAGGTGGGCTGCGCAGGGCGATGGAAATCCTGTCCCGTCACGAGGTCTTTGTAAGAGACGCTGCGGCCGTCCTGGGCCAGCACCGCGCCGCTCTTGGCCTGGAGCTGATTGGCCGGCAGGTTTAGCCGCGCGGCGGCAAGGTCGATCAGGATGCCGCGCGCCTGTGCGGCTGCATTGAGGATTGCCGTGCCGCTGTCCTGCATGGAGTGGCTGCCGGCGGTGTAGCCTTCGTTCGGAGTACGTTCGGTGTCGGCCGTGACGAGCGTGATGATCTCGGGATCGACATCGAGCTCCTCAGCCGCGCATTGAATCAGTGCGGTCTTGATGCCCTGGCCAAGTTCGACCTTGCCGGTGAACACAGTGACGCGGCCTTCGCCGTCGATCGCGATCCAGGAATCGAGCATTGGCGAGACCGCGAGGCTGCCGGGAAGCTTCGGCGTGCCCGGCGCCGGCGGCATGACGCCTTCCTGCGCGAAAGCGTCATGCGGCGCGAGCGCGAAGCTGACGACAACGGCGCCGCCGGTCGCAAGAAACAGGCGGCGGGTGAGCGGGAGTTGCGCCGGGGCGTTCATTTGCTGGCCTCCCGAACGGGGTCGAGACTCGCCGTCATGGCCCGAGCCGCACGCCGCACGGCGCGCAAGATGCGCATCTGCGTGCCGCAGCGGCAGAGGTTCGGCGCCATGTAGTCGCGGATCTGCGCATCGGTGGGGGCGGCATTGTGCTCGAGCAGGCCTTGCGCGCGCATCATCATCCCGGCGCTGCAATAGCCGCATTGCGCCGCCTGCTCCTCGATGAAAGCCCGCTGCACCGGGCCCGGCTTGTCGCCGCTGCCAAGTCCTTCGACCGT
Source organism: Pseudolabrys sp. (assembly GCA_036494425.1). Classification (GTDB taxonomy): domain Bacteria; phylum Pseudomonadota; class Alphaproteobacteria; order Rhizobiales; family Xanthobacteraceae; genus Pseudolabrys. The sequence goes on along the minus strand of DASXOK010000192.1, from coordinate 16,729 downwards.
GCGGATGTAACGGCCTTCGAGCACGGAGATCGGCAGCAGGCAGGAAAACACCGGCTCATGATCGACCAGCACGGTACAGGCGCCGCATTGTCCGAGGCCACAGCCGAACTTCGCGGCATTGAGCTTGAGATCGTTGCGCAGCACATAGAGGAGCGGCGTGCGCGGATCGGCGTCGACCTGCTGGGCGTTGCCGTTGATGTTGAGCACGATCATGGTGCCTCCATGGGCGGCGGCGTTGATTGGCGCAGCTTGCTGACGAGCTCGTCGGCATCGGGCCAAGCGGGCTGGCCGCTGAACTGGCTGCGCACATAAGACACGAGTGCGGCGATTTGCCGGTCGGTAAGCGCACCGGCAAAGCCGGGCATGATCGGGCCGCGGTCGCCGGCCAGGGGATGGATGCCGCCAAGCACGATGCGGATCAGATTGGTCGGATCCGGCTCATTCACCGGTGTGCTCAAGCCGAGCGAGATCGGCCGCGAGACCGGCAAGGTGCCGCCGCTATGATGGCAGCTCGCGCAGGCGCCCGCGAAGATCGCGGCGCCGGGCGATGCCTGCCGCGTCGCCGCCGAGCCCGTCGTTGCCGGCTCGACCGACGGCTTCGGTGAGACGGTCATGTCGCGCGAGCGGGCGAATTCCAGCGCGGCTTTCGTCCGGCGCTCGACCTCCGCCCGACTCTGCGGCCCGCTCACCGCGGAAATGTAGGCCGCGATCGCGCGCAGATCGGACTCTTGCACGTTACGCAGGCTGTGCACGACCGGCTGCATCGGTCCCGCGGCGAAGCCATGCTGATCGGCGAAGCCAGTGCGCAGATAGGCGTAGATCTGGTCGGCGTTCCACGGCACCGGCGCCGGCGAACTCGCATTGAGAGCGGGCGCCAGCCAGCCTTCACCCGTGCCGCCGCCGAAATGGTCGTCGGTTTCGGCGCCGAATGCATCGCGCGGCGTATGACAGGCGCCGCAGTGGGCGAGGCCGGTGACGAGATAGGCGCCGCGGTTCCATTCCGGGCTTTGCTTCGGATCGGGCTGGTAGGCACCGCGTGTCAGGAAGAGGAGCTTCCAGCCGGCCGCGAACAGGCGCCAGTTCAGCGGCGGGTTGAGCGCGAGGGGCCGGTTCTCCTGCTCGACCGGATCGCGCGTCATGAGGAAGGCATAGAGCGCGGAGATGTCGCTGTCGGTCGCCTTGGTGAAGTGGTCGTAGGGGAAGGCCGGATAAAGATGGTTGCCTTCGCGGTCGACACCCGAACGCATGGCGCGGCGGAAGGCCGCTTCCGACCACAGGCCGATGCCTGTCTGCGGATCGGGCGTGATGTTGGTGCCGTAGATGGCGCCGAACGGCGTCTCCAATGGGAAGCCGCCGGCGTAAGGCCTGCCGCCGGCGCGCGTATGACACACGGCGCAGTCGCCGATGGCCGCGAGCTTCGCCCCCTTGGCGATGATGCCGGGATCGAAGGAAGCCCCCGAAAGATTCGCGGGCGGAAGTTCACTGTTCCACGCCCAGGCGTAGAAAGCACCGAAGCCAACGATAATGACGACGACAACGGCAGCCAGAAGGCGCCAGACCATCAACATTGATAAGAACCAGACATGACCAAACGAGCCACGCGACCCCCCAACGCGGCCTCAGGTCATAAACCACAGACAGTCATCGAAGTTCCAGCACGTGGAACTTTGCCGACGAAATGATGAGCTTGCCGGTTAAACTATCAGTTTCTCCAGGCGGATCGGCAGATCGCGCACGCGAATACCGGTTGCGTGATATACCGCATTCGCAACCGCGGCCGCCGTGCCGACATTGCCGAGCTCGCCGATGCCTTTGACGCCGGCTGGATTGATCTGATTGTCCTCCTCCGGGACGAGGATGACATCGAGCTGTTGAATGTCGGCATTCACCGCGAGGAGGTAATCGGCGAGATTGTCGTTCACATAGCGTGCGTTGCGCTTGTCGATTTCGGTCGCTTCGTGCAGTGCCGAGGCGATGCCCCAGATCATCGCGCCCATGTACTGGCTGCGCGCTGTGCGCGTGTTCATGATGCGGCCGGCGGCGAAGGCGCCGACGATGCGCGGCACGCGGATCTCGCGCGTCTGGGCGTGAATGCGGACTTCGACGAATTCCGCGCCGGTGGCATACATCAGCTTGTCTCCGGACGAGCCGCCGGCGAAGGACGGCTTGCCGCTGTAAAGCTGCTGCACCGCATCAGGCTTGAGCCCCGACGGGATGTACTCGGCATATTCCTCGATCGCGCCGACGCCGAGGCGCTTGAACAAGGCGCCGATGTCTTCCGTCCCGCCATCGTCGGAGATGGCGCGTCCTTCGGTGAAGCGGATATTGTTCGCAGGCTGGCCGGAGAGCGGGCCATTGTTCGCGGTCGTCGCGGCGTGCGTGAGCTTCTCCCGAATGGCGTCACACGCCTTCATCACCACGGAGCACGCGCTCGCGGTGGTGTTCGAGCCGCCGGCAACAGGCGCCGGCGGAAACATGCTGTCGCCGAGCTCGACCGTCACCTTGGCGAGCGGGATGCCGAGCCGGTCCGCCGCCATCTGCCCAATCACGGTGTAGGCGCCGGTGCCGAGATCGTGCGCCGCGATCTGTACGTGGGCGCGTCCGTCCGCGGTCAGCCGCACGCGGGCAGAGCCCGCGCCGATGTGCGTCGGATAGACCGCGCTGGCGCAGCCCCAGCCGATGAGCCAGTCGCCATCGCGCATCGAGCCTGGCTTTGCGCTGCGCTTGGACCAGTCGAACGCCTCGGCGGCATGATCGTAGCACTGCATCAACGAGCGGCTCGTCCACTGCTTGCCCATCGTATCGGTCATGGAATCGTTGCGCCGCCGCAGCTCGATCGGGTCCATCCCGAGCCTGACCGCAAGTTCGTCCATCGCGCTCTCGAGCGCATAGATGTAGGGAACGACCGGCGGCGAGCGCATGAAGCCCGGCGTGTTGCGGTCGGCGTGCACGAGCGTCACGTGCGTTTTCACGGTGCCATAGTTGTAGAGCCGCGCGCTGTCTTGGACGCCGGCCACCGTATAAGGGTCCGGCCGCGAGGTGACTTCCCAACCATCGTGGCTGAAGCCGACGATCTTGCCGTCGCGTTGCGCGCCGAGACGGATGTGATGACGCGTTTCCGCGCGGTAGGTCTGGATGGTGAAGCCTTGGTCGCGCGTCGCCACCAGCTTGACGGGGCGGTTGAGCACCTTGGCCGCATAGGCGACAAAGCCGGTGCGCGGATTGCCTTGCGACTTCGAACCGAAGGCGCCGCCGACATAGGGGCTGATCGCATGCACATGCTCGGGCGCGATCCCGACCTTCTGTGCTAGCGTGTTCTTGAGGCCGTACACGAATTGACTCGGCTCATAGACGGTCAATTCGCCGTCGCGCCAGACGCAGGTCGTGGTGAACAATTCGATCGGATTATGATGCTGCGTCGGCGTGCTGTATTGCGCGTCCACCGCCACGTCCGCGGATTTGAGCGCGGTATCGGCGTCGCCGGCTTGCGGCAGTTTCTTGGCGCGCTCGCTCGCGTCAGCCGCGTTCTGCATCGATACGCCCGAAGAGCCGAAGGTCGCGCTCGGCTTTTCCTCGGAGTAGGACACTTTCACCAGCGACGCGGCTTCCTGTGCTGCCTCGTAAGTGTCGGCGACCACCATGCCGATGATCTGGCCGTCATGGCCGATCTCGGGTCCCAGGTCCTGCCACGACGTTGTTTCACCGCCGCCGCCGGTCGAGAATTTGACCTCATTGAGGCCCTTGACGTTCTCGTGCGTGAATATCTCCAGTACGCCTGGGACAGCACGCGCCTCGCGCTGATCGATTTGATTGATCCGCCCTTTGGAAATGGTGCTGGTGATCAGAAATGCGTAAGCAGGATTGCTGACGGCGAAATCCGATCCGTAACGCGCTTCGCCAGTAACTTTCAGGCGGCCGTCGATACGCGGCTCGGGGCGGCCCATATTGGCCTTCGGTTCGGGTGCGGCTCTGTTCATATCGGGACTCCAAAACTTAAATGGTCATGCTGACGGCTTGACGCACCGCGCGGATCAGCGTGCGCTTGCCAAGCTCGACCTTGAAGGCGTTGTCGCTCATCGGCCGTGCCTGCGCGAAAGCCACATCCGCGGCCGCATTGAGTGCTGCGTCGCTCAATGCCTTGCCCTTGAGCGCGGCTTCCGCCTCGTACGCGCGCCAGGGCAAGGCGCTGACGCCGCCCAGCGCGATACGGATGTCGCGCACATTGCCGTCGGCGCCGCCCTCGAGATCGAGCGCGACCGCTGCGGAGGCTAGGGCGAATTCATATGACTCGCGGTCACGGATCTTCAGGAACAGAGACCGCTTCGCCCACGGCTTTGCTGGGATCATGAAGGCCGTGATCAGTTCGCCGGGCTGCAACGTCGTCTCGATGTGTGGCGTATCGCCGAGCGGCTTGTGCAGCTTGGCAAAAGGAAGCGTACGGGAGCCGGACGGCCCCAACATTTCTACGGTCGCGTCGAGCGCGATGAGGGCGTGCGCGAAATCGCCCGCGTAGCTGGCGATGCAGTGCTCGTTGGTGCCCAGCACTGCGAGCGAACGATTGACGCCATCGATAGCCGCGCAGCCAGAGCCCGGGTTGCGCTTGTTGCAGGCGGTATAGGACGTATCGCGGAAGTAGGTGCAGCGCGTGCGCTGGAGCACATTGCCGCCGAGCGACGCCATGTTGCGGATTTGCGCACTGGCCGCGAGTTGCAGCGACTGTGCGATGGCGGGGAAATGCTCCTTCACATCCGCATTATCGGCAGCCTGCGACATGCGCACCATGGCGCCGAGCCGTAGGCCGTTTGGGCCCATCTCGATGCGTCCAGACACCGTGCGCGCGAGCGCATTGATATCGGTCACGCGTTCGGGCTGCATCACGTCGAGACGCATCAGATCGATCAGCGTCGTCCCGCCGGCGAGGTACTGGCTCGGAGCACGAGCCGATGGCGTGCCGCGATTGTCGTCCCGCGCGACTCCATGCGCACGAATGGCAGCTTCCGCGCTATCGGCCCGTTCGTACTGGAATGGACGCATCGTCAGGCCCTCTTCATCTTCGTCATCTTCGTCTTGGCTTCGTTCACGGCATCGACGATGTTGGGGTAGGCGGCGCAACGGCAGAGATTGCCGCTCATGTATTCGCGGATCTCGGCGTCACTGCCGGCGTGGCCTTCATGGACGCAGGCGATGGCCGACATGATCTGTCCCGGCGTGCAATAGCCGCATTGGAAGGCATCGTGATCAATGAAGGCCTGCTGCATCGGGTGCAGCGTGCCGTCCGCCGCCGCCAATCCTTCGATCGTCGTCACCTCGTGGCCTTCGGCCATCGCCGCGAAGGTGAGACAGGAGAGCACGCGTTGACCATCCATCACCACGGTGCAAGCACCGCATTGGCCGTGATCGCAGCCCTTCTTGGTGCCGGTCAGGCCCATGTGCTCGCGCAGAGCGTCAAGCAGGCTGGTGCGGCCATCGAGCGCTACCTGGTGATCACGGCCGTTCACCCGCAGGCGCATGGTCATTGGCGTGCGCGTATCGGTTTGCGCCGCCGGCGGGGGCGCTGTGTCGGCGCGCGCCCTCTCGAGCATGGTCAAGGTCATGGTAGAAGCGACTGTCGTCGTGAGAAAGCTGCGCCGATTGAATCCCGGCGCTTTGGCATCGGGGGAATTGGCATCGGGGGAACGCTTCGTGGTGCTCATACGGATCACCTCGGCCGCGCGCATGCGGCATATCCGCACTGCGCTCCTTCATCCGAGGCAAGTCGAAGCGCTCCGGCCTAGTTCCTGCCGGTGAGATGAAATTTAGAACGTATGCAAATTAGGCAACGGAACCGGGAGGGTCAGGCGCCGCTCATACGAAATTCGCATAGATGCGATTGTTTGAATGAAATCGGCTCAGCGGCCCTGATAGGACGGCGTGTGCACGATGAGCCCGTCCAGCGCCTCGGTCACCTTGATCTGACAGGCAAGGCGTGAGGTCGGCTTCACCTCGAATGCGGAGTCGAGCATGTCGTTCTCTTCCGCCGAGGGCGGGCCGACGATCGGGCTCCAGGTGTCGTCGACATGCACAAGGCACGTGGCGCAAGTGCAGGAGCCGCCGCATTCCGCAACGATGCTGGCAACATCGTTGCGCATCGCGGTTTCCATGACGGTCGAGCCGAGCTCGGCATCGACCGTATGTTTGGTGCCGTCGTGTTCGATGAAGGTGATCTTCGGCATAGCGTTCATGCTCAGGCGACGCCCAGTTTCTTCTGCAGGCTGGTGGAGGAGGTCGTGTATTGGAACACCAGCCGCTTATCCGGATAGACGTAGTGGTATGCCTTCTGCGCCATCAGCGCGCCCTCGTGGAAGCCCGAGAGGATGAGCTTCAGCTTGCCCGGATAAGTGTTGATGTCGCCGATGGCGAAGATGCCGGGAATGTTGGTCTCGAAGGTGCCGGTATCGACCGGGATGAGTTCGTCCTCCATCTTGATTCCCCAGTCGGCGACCGGGCCGAGCTTCATGGTCAGGCCGAAGAAGGGGAGCAGGGCGTCGCATTCGATGCGCGCGAGCGTGCCGTCATTGCCTTTGACGGAGGCGGCAGCGAGTTGGCCGTCGTCGCCCTCCAGTCCCGTCACCTGGCCGATCTTCAGATCCATATCGCCGGACGTCACCAGCGCCCGCATCTTGTTCACGCTGTCGGGGGCGCCGCGGAAGTCGTCACGCCGGTGGATCAAAGTGAGACGCTTGGCGAGGGGTTGAAGGTTGAGCGTCCAGTCGAGTGCTGAGTCGCCGCCGCCGACGATCACCAGCCGCTTGTCGCGGAAGGCATCCATCTTGCGCACGGCATAGTGGACCGACTTGTTTTCGTAGGGCTCGATGCCATTGATCGGCGGCCGCTTGGGCTGGAACGAACCGCCGCCCGCGCCGATGATCACGCACTTCACCTCGAACACCTTGCCGTTGTCGGTCGCGACGCGAAATTGCGCGTCGCCCAGCTTCTCGACCGTCGTCACCATCTCGCCGAGATGGAAGGTCGGATGGAACGGTTTGATCTGCTCCATCAACGCTTCGGTCAGTCCATGCCCTGTGATGAAGGGAATGCCGGGAATGTCGTAGATCGGCTTTTCCGGATAAAGCTCCGCGCACTGGCCGCCGACCTTGTCGAGGATGTCGACGAGATGCGCTTTGATATCGAGCAGGCCCAGTTCGAACACAGCGAACAGGCCCACGGGCCCCGCGCCGATGATGAGGACGTCCGTCTTGATCGTCTCGCTCATGCGATTGCTTCCGGCCCCGGCCGGCTCCTGAAATTGCCCTTGGGTTACGCCGATCTGCGGCTCAGGCGATTGTCGGTTACAGCGATGAGGTTCAACAGCTCCGCGACATTCTGTTCCGGTGTTTTGCCTGAGGTCGAGAGCGCGATTTCCGCTTTGGCATAAAGCGGCTCGCGGCTCCGCAGGATGGACACCAAGTCTTGCATGGCGCGGGCGCTCTTGGCCATCGGGCGCATGTCGCCCTGCGCCATCACGCGCTGCATGTGCTCATCCGGCTCGGCCTTGACCCACACGGTGAGACAGGAGGCGAGGAGCAGTTCGAGCGTGCCGGGCTCGGTGACGATGCTGCCGCTGGTCGCCATGACGAAGCTCTGGTGCTGGCGCAGAACGTCGTCCAGCGCCTCCCGCTCGGCGCGGCGGAAGGTCTCCTGGCCGAACATGTCGAAGATTTCGCTCAAGGTCGCGCCGCTGCGCCGTTCGACCTCGCGGTCGAGCTCGACGAAGGGGATATCCAGGCGCTCGGCCAGCAGCCGTCCGATGGTCGACTTGCCGCCGCCGCGCAGGCCGATCAGCCCGATGCGCCGCAGGCGCGTGTCCTCGGATGGCTCGCCGAAATGCTTCAGCAGGAGGTCGCGCGCTTCCGTGAGGGCGGAGGGCGAGAGGCGTTCGAGGAACTGAGTCACAAGCACCATGTCGAGGGCGGGCTCGGCGCCTTCGTGCACGAGCTGCGTCACCGGTAGGCCGATGGCGCGGGCGATGCGCCGCAGAAGCACGATCGATCCATTGCCCTTGCCGGTTTCGAGCTGCGCCAGATAGCGCTCCGAGACGTGCGCGTGCTGGGCCAGGGCCTTGCGGGTCATGCCGCGCTGGTTGCGGAGCGTGCGCACCCGCTCGCCGAGCCGGAGCAGGTAGGCGTCGATATCGCGGACTTCGGTCTGCTTCTCGGGAAGCGGCTTCATGCGCGGAGCGTAACATGCATTATAATGCTATACAAGGGCCAGAAGCGGCGATAATTTGCGGGGTTATCTTGTGGTGCCGCCACGGCAGTGCTATAAATATGCAAAATAATGCATAGAGACGTCAGCGAGGGACGCGATGACACCCATCGATTTCCAGACCCATCCTTCGCGCTACCGCCATTGGAAGATCGAGACCGATGGTGACGTCGCCTATCTCATCATGGACGTCGATCCGGCCGGCGGCCTGTCGGACGGTTATGAGCTCAAGTTGAACTCCTACGATCTCGGCGTCGACATTGAGCTCAACGACGCGGTGCAGCGGCTGCGCTTCGAGCACCCGGAGGTGCGCGCGGTCGTGATCAAGTCCGGCAAGGACAATGTGTTCTGCGCCGGCGCCAATATTCGCATGCTCGGCAAGGCGACGCACGGCCACAAGGTGAATTTCTGCAAGTTCACCAACGAGACGCGGCTTGCGATCGAAGACGCGAGCGAGAGCTCGAAGCAGACTTACATCTGCGCCATCAACGGCAATGCGGCCGGTGGCGGCTACGAGCTGGCGCTCGCCGCCGATCACATAATGCTGGTCGATGATCGCCGCTCGGCGGTGGCGCTCCCGGAGACGCCGCTCTTGGCGGTGCTACCGGGCACCGGCGGGCTCACACGCGTCACCGACAAGCGCAAGGTGCGGCGCGATCGCGCCGACGTGTTCTGTTCCATTGAAGAAGGCATCCGTGGAGTCAAGGCCGTCGAATGGCGTCTCGTCGACGAGGTGGTGCCGAACTCGAAATGGAGGCAGACGGTGGCCGCTCGCGCGCACGAGATCGCCACGCGCTCCGATCGGCCGGCGGGCGCCAAGGGCGTCTCGCTCACCCCGCTCGCGCGCAAGATCGAAGGTGACCGCGTGTCCTACTCGCATGTGGATGTCGAGATCGACCGCGCGCGCGGCCTCGCAACTATCACCGTGCGCGGTCCGGCTCAGGACGCGCCCGCATCGGTCGATGCGGCGCACGCGCTTGGCGACAAGTTCTGGCCGCTCACCGTCGCGCGTGAACTCGAGGACGCCATTTTGCATATGCGCGCCAACGAAGCGGCGATCGGCGTCGTTCTCCTGCGCACCGACGGCAATGCCGACGCGGTACTGGCGCATGACGATTTCCTCGCCAAGGCGAACGGCGACTGGCTGATGCGCGAGATCCGCCATTATCTCAAGCGCGTGCTCAAGCGCGTCGACGTCACGCCCAAGAGCTTCATCGCTTTGATCGAGCCGGGCTCCTGCTTCGCCGGCACGCTGGCCGAACTCGCCTTCGCCGCCGACCGGTCGCTGATGCTGATCGGCACGCGCGAGGGCGACAACCGCGCGCCGGCGGCGATTACGCCGGGCCAGGCGAATTTCGGCTGGTACCCGATGGGCAATGGCTTGACGCGCTTGCAGACGCGCTTCCTCGGCGAGCCCCGGCAAGTGGACAATCTCAAGATCAATAAGCCGGTCGAAGCGGAGGAGGCCGTAGAGATTGGCCTTGTGACGCTCGCTTACGAAGACTTCGACTGGGATGACGAGTTGCGCGTGATGTTGGAAGAGCGCGCGAGCTTCTCGCCCGACGCCATGACCGGCATGGAGGCCAATTTGCGCTTCGCAGGTCCTGAGACGATGGAGACGAAGATATTCGGCCGCCTGACCGCGTGGCAGAACTGGATATTCCAGCGTCCCAACGCCATCGGCGAGCAGGGCGCGCTCAAGCTTTACGGCAGCGGCGTGTCGCCAACGTTTGCGAAGGACAGAGTGTAAGTTCTTAACCTCCCCCCGCTTGCGGGGGAGGTCGACCGCGAAGCGGTCGGGAAGGGGCGCTTTTGAATGCCCCCTCCTGACTCTCCCCCGCAAGCGGGGGAGGGGGACACAGAGTCAGCGGGACGCCACAACGAGACGAGAGGAAACAGCCATGAACATCGCAGCAGTCGATTACGACGGCTTGATCCCGAACAATGTCGCGCTGGGCCAAGACGTGCGTGTCAAGCGCGCGCTGGAGAAATGGCATCCCGGCTACATCAACTGGTGGAACGACATGGGGCCGGAAGGCTTCCAGGAGTCGCTCGTCTACCTGCGCACGGCGGTGAGTGTCGATCCGAAAGGCTGGGCCAAGTTCGACTACGTGCGCATGCCGGAATACCGCTGGGGCGTGCTGCTGGCGCCGCAGATGGAGGGCCGCAAGATCCCGTTCGGCCGGCATAAGGGCGAAGACGCGTGGCAGGAAGTTCCGGGCGAATACCGCGCCATGCTGCGCCGCCTGATCGTCATCCAAGGCGACACCGAGCCGGCCTCGGTCGAGCAGCAGCGCCATCTCGGCAAGACCGCTCCGTCGCTCTACGACATGCGCAATCTGTTCCAGGTGAACGTCGAGGAGGGCCGCCACCTCTGGGCCATGGTTTACCTGTTGCAGAAATATTTCGGCACCGATGGCCGCGAAGAGGCCGAGGCGCTATTGCAACGCCGCTCCGGCGATGCCGACGCGCCGCGCATGCTCGGCGCCTTCAACGAGAAGACGCCGGACTGGCTATCGTTCTTCATGTTCACCTACTTCACCGACCGCGACGGCAAGATGCAGCTCGAGGCGCTGGCGCAGTCGGGTTTCGATCCGCTCTCGCGCACGTGCCGCTTCATGCTGACGGAAGAAGCGCACCACATGTTCGTCGGCGAGACGGGCGTCACGCGCGTCATCCAGCGCACCTGCGAAGCGATGAAAGAGGCCGGGATCAGCGATCCTTACGATATCGCCAAAGTGCGCAAGCTCGGCGTGATCGATCTGCCGACCATCCAGAAGAAGGCGAACCTGCATTTCTCGCTGACGCTCGATCTTTTCGGCAGCGAAATTTCGACCAACGCCGCCAACGCCTTCCACGCCGGAATCAAAGGCCGCTATCGCGAGAACCGGCTCACCGACGATCATCAGCTTGAGAGCGACACCTATCCGGTGCTGCGCCTAATCGACGGCAAGATCCAGAACGAGGATGCGCCGGCGCTGTCGGCGTTAAACATGCGGCTGCGCGACGATTATGTCGGCGACTGCAATGTCGGCGTCGGCCGTTGGAACAAGGTGATCGAAAGCTTCGGCATTCCGTTCGAGATCAAGCTGCCGCACGTCGCCTTCCATCGCCATATCGGCGAGTTCTCCAAGATCAAGACCGATGTGCAGGGCAATGTTCTTGGCGACGCCGAGTGGAGCGCGCGGCGCAGCGACTATTTGCCGTCCGATGCCGATCGCGATTTCATCGAGAGCCTGATGCAGCCGCAGTTCGAGACTGGCAAATTCGCAAGCTGGATCGCGCCGCCGAAGATCGGCATCGACAACAAGCCGGGCGAGTTTGAATACGTGAAGATCGCGTAGTTTCTTTCTTTACCTCCCCCTGAAAGGGGGAGGTCGCTCGCCATCGCGAAGCAGGCGAGCGGGTGGGGGTCTTCTTCAATCGCAATATTGGGCGCGACCCCCTCCCTGACCCTCCCCCTTTTAGGGGGAGGGAAAACGAACACCGTGCCTCATAGCGTCACGCCGCCCCGCCAAACTTCGCAATCACATCCTCCGGAATCGGCAGCGCGACAATCCGGTCCGGATCGGCCGGGTGACGCCCGGTCCACACCCGCGTCTCGAAGCCTTCGGTCGCCAGTTCGCCGCCATTCGTCAGCCTGTGTTCGACATCGAAGCTCGAGCGACGGAAGGCCGAGATGCGCGAGGTGATCTCGACCACGTCGCCGAATTTCGCGGGCTTCAAGAAATTCGCGCGCGCATCGACCAGCGCGATGCCGATGATGCCGAAATGCGCCGCCAAATTCTGCGGCGGAACGCCCAGAGCGGCGTCGAACATCATCCAGGCATTGGTGTCGAAGAACTCGAAGAAGCGCGGATTGAATACGATGCCTGCGGGATCGCAATCGCCCCAGGCGATGGTCAATTGTCTGCTGAAGGTGAAGGAGGTCACGTCTTAATCCCCGCGATGTCGCGGGGCACCTTAGTGTGCCTGCGCAGGGCGGACAATTGTCAGGCCCGCGCTTTGGCCTTGAGCTTGCGGCCCTGTTTCGGCTTCGGCTTGCGCGGGTCGGGCCACTCCACCACCAACTGCGACAACAGCTCTACCTTGGTCGAGCGGCGGCGCTTGCGCATCGCCAGCGGCGGCGCCACCGGCGTGTGCGGCACGTCGTCGAGCTCCTCCATCAGCCAGTGCAATTCCTCCTCGGCGGTCACCCATCGCTTGGGCGCGAAGCGCGCGAGCGAGAATGGCCGCGAGAATTCCAGCAGCGATTTCTTGCCGCCAGCCAGACAGTATTCGTGGGCATAGGTCATCGCCAGCTCGCGCGGGCTGCGATAGATCGGATCGCGCCAGCGCAAGATGGCGTGGTTGGTCTTGCTGATGGCGCCCCACAGCCCGCGCTCGCGGAACAGCGTGATCACGTGGTCATGGTCGCTCGGCAATGCCCGGAGGTCCATGAGCCAGGCGGGCTTGCCGTGATAGACGAGGATGGCGGCCGCCAGCATCGCGCCTTCGGCGCAGTGCGCGAGCCGCGCCTTGAGTACGCGGCGGGGCGACATCACCGTGTCGCCGTCGAGCTCGAAGTTCGCCGGGAGCCGGTCGATGAAGTTCTGGATCTTCTGCGGCGTGTCCAGCCGGCGGAACACGCGTTCCTCGGCGGGCATCAAAAGGGCGCGCAGGGCAGTGCGATAGGCGGGAGTCATGCCGGCTATTGTTCGCATGCGATTCTGCGCGGCGACACGGGGGCCGTGCATTCTCCACAGCCTGTTTGGCACGGAAAATCATTGCTCCCGTCGCTATGACGAGAGGAGATATCTCTTATTTTCCAACACTTATTGCGGTTGCGCAGAATAGCCTTCTATTTAGGGGTTCCTGTCGCAGGTGAGCGTTCATGACCTCAGGCTTTGCTACCATCCCGAAAACCGCGCCGTTCTCCGAAGAAGACGTCGATCTGCTCAACCGGGTGGTCGGGCCGGCTACCTCGGTGCAGCGCGCGTGGCTGGCGGGCTTCCTCGCCGGCGTTGAATCCGTCACAGGCGGAGCCGCCGCGGGGGCGCAGCCGGCAACTCCGGCGCGTCCCGCCGAGCCGCTGACCATCGTCTTTGCGACCGAATCCGGGAATTCCGAGACACTCGCCACCGACGTGGCGAAATCCGCACGCAAGCTCGGCTTCAAGCCTAACCTAGTCGATATGGCGGACCTCGAGCTCGCGACGCTCAAGAGCGCGAAAAAGCTCGTTGTGATCGCCGCCACCTGGGGCGAGGGCGAACCGCCGGGGCGCGCGACGCGAGTCTATAACGAATTGATGGGCGAGGGTGCGCCGCGCCTCGAGGGCGTCGAATTCGCCGTTCTGGCGCTGGGTGACACCGCCTATGCCGAATTCTGCGCCATCGGCAAGGCGATCGACGAGCGTCTGGCTGCGTTGGGCGCCAAGCGCGTCGTGGACCGCGTCGATTGCGATCTCGATTTCGCCGAGCCTGCGGGTCAGTGGATCGGCAATGCTCTCAAGACCTTGGCGCCGCCGGATGCCGGCCGCGCCCAGGGAAACGGCCAGGTGATCCCGGTCGATTTCGGCAGCAAGCCCGCCGTGTCGCCCAACACCGATGTGGTCGAGGCCGAGATCATCGAGCACGTCAACCTGAATTCGTCGCGCTCGAACAAAGAGACCGTGCATCTCGCGTTGTCGTTCGAGGGCGCGGCGCCGGCCTACAATCCGGGCGACTCGCTCGATCTCTATCCGCAGAACGATCCGGCTTACGTGGACGAACTGTTAAAGATCGCCGGGCTTTCGGGCGACGAGGTGCTGCGCGACGATCTTCTCATCGCGCGCGACGTCACGACATTGTCGGCCAAGACCGTCGAGACCTTCGCGGCTTCGACCGGCGATCAATCCGTGAAGAAGCTGATCGCCGATGGCGGGGTGCGAAACTGGATCGTCGGGCGTCAGCTCATCGACCTCCTCGCCGCCTTCCCATCCACCATCGATGCCGAGAAGCTGCGCGCGCTGACGCGTCCGTTGGCGCCGCGCGCCTATTCCATCGCGTCGTCGCGCAGCGAAGTCGGCGATGAAGCGCATCTCCTGATCTCGGCGGTGCGCTACGACAGCCACGGCCGCGCGCGCAAGGGTGTCGCCTCGAACTACGCCGCCGAGCGGCTCAAGAAGGGCGACCGCGTCCGCGTGAAGCTCAAGCCCAACAAGCACTTCGCGTTGCCGGCGCCGGACAAGGACATCATCATGGTCGGTCCGGGGACCGGAGTTGCCCCGTTCCGCGCCTTCGTGCAGGAACGGCGCGCGACGGAGGCGACCGGCAAGAGCTGGCTGTTCTTCGGCGACCGCACCTTCACGCACGACTTCCTCTACCAGCTCGACTGGCAGGATGCGCTGAAGGACGGCGCGCTCACTCGCATGGATGTCGCCTTCTCGCGCGACCGGCCGGAGAAGGTCTACGTCCAGCACAAGATCTGGGAGCGCCGCCGCGAACTGGTCGAATGGCTGGACAATGGCGCGCTTTTCTATGTGTGCGGCGACGCCAAATCCATGGCCAAGGACGTGCGCGCCACGCTCACGCGCGCTTACGCCGACGTGAAGGCGCTCACGCCGGAAGCGGCCGAGCAGGCAGTGGCAACGCTCGAGCGCGAAAAGCGTTATCTTCAGGACGTGTATTGAGCCTGTCCCGGGCGCGGCGCAGCACGAAGTGGTGCGTCGCAGACCCGGGATCGCCACAAAGACCCGAACTCATTAAGGTCCCGGCCTAGCGGCGCACTACTTCGCCATAGCGCGTGAAAGACGCGCGTAAACGCGCTAAAGGCTCGCGCTGCGCCGCATCCGGGACAAGAGGCTGCACCAATGGCTGATGACGAACTCTCCCGCAACGAGCACATCAAGGACGCCAGCAACTTCCTGCGCGGCACGCTCGCCGAGGGGCTGCAGGACGAGATCACCGGCGCGATCACCGAGGACGACCAGCAGCTCGTCAAGTTCCACGGGATGTATCTGCAGGACGACCGCGACCTGCGGCCCGAGCGCGGGCGCAAGAAGATGGAGAAGGCCTTCGCCTTCATGATCCGGGTTCGTATTTCGGGCGGGGTGCTCACCCCGCAGCAGTGGCTCGCGCTGGATCAGGTTGCCCGCGACTACGGCAACGGCACAATGCGACTGACGACGCGGCAGACGGTGCAGTTGCACGGCATCATCAAGTTCAACCTCAAGCCGACGCTCAAGGAGATGGACCGGCTCCTGCTCAACACCATCGCGGCCTGCGGCGACGTCAACCGTAACGTGATGTGCAATCCCAATCCGTTCCAGTCGCGCGCGCACGCGGCGGCGCAGGATCTGGCGAAAGCGGTGTCCGATCATCTGCTGCCGGCGACGCCGGCCTATCGCGAGATCTGGCTCGACGGCGAGCGCATCGCCGGCGGCGAAGAGGAGGTCGAGGAGCCGATCTACGGCAAGACTTATCTGCCGCGCAAATTCAAGGTCGTGGTGGCGGTGCCGCCGTCGAACGACGTCGACATTTTCGCGCACGATCTCGGCTACATCGCCATCCTCGACGACAAAGGCGAGGTCGTCGGCTGGAACGTCACCGTCGGCGGCGGAATGGGCATGACGCACGGCGAGACCGACACCTATCCGCGCACTGCGGATGTGATGGGCTATTGCGCGACAAAGGATGCGGTCGCGATCGCCGAAGCGGTGGTGACCGTCCAGCGCGATTGGGGCGACCGCAAGAGCCGCAAGCACGCGCGACTGAAGTATACGATCGAGGATCGTGGGCTCGACACTTTCCGCGCGGAGGTCGAACGCCGTGCCGGCGTGGTGCTGGCGCCGGCCAAGCCCTACACATTCACCTCCACCGGCGACCGCTATGGCTGGACGCAAGGCGATAACGGACGCGGGCACCTGACGCTGTTCATTCAGAACGGCCGAATTCACGACATTCCTGGCGCCGCGCAGCAGACCGTGCTGCGCAATATTGCCCAGGCGCATGACGGCGATATCCGCATCACGCCAAACCAGAATCTGATCATCGCCAGTGTGCCGACGGAGAAGCAGTCGGAGATCGAGGCGTTGGTCCGCGAGGCCAGCATGCTCGCGCCCTGGTCCGGCCTGCGGCGCAATTCCATGGCCTGCGTGGCGCTGCCGACGTGCGGTCTCGCGCTGGCGGAGAGCGAGCGCTATCTGCCTGACCTGATGACCGCGCTCGACGAACGTCTCGCCGCGCACGGCTTGTCGGCCGACGACATCGTCATCCGCATGACCGGTTGCCCGAACGGCTGCGCGAGGCCTTATCTGGCCGAGATCGGCTTGGTCGGCAAAGGACCGGGCCGCTACAATCTCTATCTCGGCGCCGCCTTCGACGGCTCGCGGCTGTCGAAGCTCTATGCCGAGGACCTCGAGCACGATGGGATCGTCGGCGCGCTCGATCCGATCTTCGGTGCCTATGCGGCCGAGCGCGAGAGGGGCGAGCGCTTCGGAGATTTTACCATCCGCGCGGGCTTTGTG
>DASXOK010000191.1:0-5658 GCA_036494425.1 Pseudolabrys sp. | reverse complement strand
TCGCCCATCATCCGCGCTCCTGGCCGGAGCCTGGCAGCCCTGCTATGGCCACGGCGAATAGGCGGCGTGCCTGGAACCTTATGCCCCCAAGGGCTATAAAGCCCGCCAACGAACAGCGCCAATCGCGAGGAGAACACCCATGGATCAAACTGTCCGAAAAATCAGCGCCGATGACATCAATCCCCGCCACAACTGGGGCCGCGCTTTGCCCTCGCTCGGCATCAACGGCGTCGACTTCGAGGAGCGCGTCGATTATCGCCGCCTGCATCGTTACCGCCTCGGCCGCGCCAAGCAGGCGCTGGAGAACTCCGAGCTCGGCGCCCTGCTGGTGTTCGACGTCAACAACATCCGCTATTTGACCTCGACCAAGATCGGCGAGTGGGAACGCGACAAGCTTGCCCGTTGGGCGTTGCTGACCCGCACCGGCGAACCGATCCTGTGGGACTTCGGCTCCGCCGCGGTGCACCACAAGCTCTACGCGCCGTGGCTTGAGCCGCAGAACTGCAAGGCCGGCCTGATCGGCCTGCGCGGCACCGTGCAGCCTTCCTTCGGCCTGATGAAAAGACACGCCGAAGAGATCGCCTCGCTGCTCAAGGAAGCCGGCGTCGCCGACATGCCGGTGGGCATCGACATCATTGAGCCGCCGATGATGTTCGAACTCAACAAGGCCGGGGTGAAGGTCGAAGACGGCCAGCAGGTGATGCTGGAAGCGCGCGAAATCAAATCGCAGGACGAGATCGCGCTTCTCAACCGCGCCGCGGCGATGGTCGACGGCGCCTATCACATGGTCAATGAAGAGCTCAAACCCGGCGTGCGCGAGAACGACATCGTCGCCAAGGTGAACGAGTTCCTCTATCGCCACGGCTCCGACGACGTGGAAGCGGTGAATGCCATCTCCGGCGAGCGCTGCAATCCGCATCCGCACAACTTCACCGACCGCCTGATCCGCCCCGGCGACCAAGCCTTCTTCGACATCCTGCAAGCCTTCATGGGCTATCGCACCTGCTACTACCGCACCTTCAATGTCGGCCGCGCCACGCCGGCGCAGCACGACGCCTACAAGAAGGCGCGGCAGTGGCTCGACGACGCCATGGAGCGCATCAAGCCCGGTGCCTCGACCAAGTATATCGCCGAGGCCTTCCCGACGGCGCAGGAGTTCAGCTTCCCGGACGAGATGTCGGCCTTCGGCCTGCAATTCGCGCACGGCCTCGGCCTGGCGCTGCACGAGCGGCCGATCATCTCGCGCGTGATCTCGATGGATCATCCGACCGAGATCAAAGAAGGCATGGTCTTCGCGATCGAGACCTATTGCCCGGCGACCGACGGCTATTCCGGCGCGCGCATCGAGGAGGAGGTCGTTGTCACCGACAAGGGCTGCAAGGTGATCTCCCTGTTCCCGGCCGAGGAGCTGCCGATCGCGAACAGATATTGATGCCATTCCCCTTGCGCTATTCCCTCCAAGGGAATAGCGTTGGGGGGTATGATCCGCTCGTTCAAGGACGCGGCGACGTCGCGTCTGTTCGCCGACGAGGACGTCGCGCGGTTCCGTGGCATTGAACGTGCCGCGCGACGTAAGTTGTTGCTGCTGCACAATGCCGGCAACCTTAATGACCTGCGATCGCCGCCGGGCAATCGTTTGGAAGCCTTGAAAGGCGACCGCCGCGGCCAACATTCGATCCGCATCAACGACCGGTGGCGGATTTGCTTCGAGTGGCGGTCCGACGGCGCCTATGGCGTCGAGATCGCGGACTATCATTGAGGAGTAGGAAGATGGCGAAGGCGGCGAAGCGGCTCGATCCCATTCCTCCCGGCGAAATTTTGCTCGAGGAATTCATGCGCCCGCACGGCATCAGCCAAAACCGGCTTGCTCGCGACATCGATGTCAACCCGGCGCGGGTCAATGACATTGTCCATGGACGTTCGTCCATTACCGCACCTATTGCGTTGCGCCTGGGCAAATATTTCGGGACCACGCCGGAACTCTGGCTCAATCTGCAGTCCGACTACGAATTGCGCCGGGCAAAGGCCGAGGAGTGGCCGAGGATCGAGCGGCGCGTGCGGGTCCTGGCCGCCGAGTAGCACAATCTCGCGGAAGCACCCGGGACTGTGCGCCGCGTGCCCGGGGACGATTGGCCGCAAGGCAGCCGTGCGGGTGCGACGTGGCAGGTGTGCGCCAAAAGTATTATGTGCGTTGGGTCGTCTTCGAACGGAAACGCCTGCATGAGCACACCAAAATTGAGCCCGGCCGAGGTGCTGGCACGCCTGCCGAAGGGCGCCGGCGAGGCCCTATGGCGCGGCTTCCGCGGCCGCTGTCCGGCCTGCGGCGAGGGCCGCATGTTTCGCGCCTTCCTCAAGGTCGCCGATGAGTGCCCGGCCTGCGGCGAGGAATTGCACCACCATCGCGCCGACGACTTCCCGGCCTATCTGGTGATCGTCATCGTCGGCCACATCCTGGTACCGATCCTGCTGGCGGTGGAGACTGAATTTGCCCCGCCGATCTGGTTGAGCATGACGCTCTGGCCGTCGCTGGCGCTGGTGAGCTGCTTAAGCCTGCTACAGCCGGTCAAAGGCGCCGTGGTCGCGGTGCAGTGGTATGGCGGCATGCACGGCTTTGAGGACGCGAAGAAGGCAAGGATGGTGGCCTCTCCACTTCCCTCCCCCTAAAAGGCGGAGGGTCAGGGAGGAGGTCCTACTGATCTAAGGATTGCCCCTACCCGGCACGCTTCGCGCGCCTCCCCCAGGGGAGGTAAGAAGAAAACTTAAGCCGCCCGCACCTGGGCGACGAACTGCTGCGCCTCGTATTGAAGCGCCGCCGCCTGGCGGTTGAGATCGGCAGCCGCCTGCAGAATCTCCTGCGCGCCGGCGCGCGTGCGGCTGGCGAAATCGCTCACACCGGCAATCGTGTTCGACACCTGCCGCGTGCGCGCGGCGGCGCCGTCGACGCTTTCGGCGATCTTCTGCGTCGCCTGGTTCTGCAGCTTGATCGAATCGGTGATGGCGCGGGCGACGACGTCGATGCGCGCGATGACGCTCGACATCGACTGGGTGGCGCCGCGCACATCGCCGATGATCGCGCCGACCGAGCCGGTGCGGTCCTGGATGTTCGTCAACGCCTGCGTGGTGCGGGCGGCGAGCGTCTTCACCTCCTGCGCCACCACGGCGAAGCCGCGGCCGGCTTCGCCTGCGCGCGCCGCCTCGATGGTGGCGTTGAGCGCCAGCAGATTGGTCTGGCTGGCGATGGCGTGGATCATGCCGGCCACTTTTTCGATATCGGCGACGGCGGGCGTGAGATCCTCGGAATTGGCGACGGCGATGTCGGCGCGGCGCGTGGCCTCGGCGACGACGCTGGTGGCATTCGACAACTGTGAGTCGATGTCGCGCATGGCCATCGAGAGCTCGTCGATGGCGTGGGACACCGTGGCCGCGACTTCCGTCGTCTCTTCCGCAACCTTGGCCGCCGAGCCGGCATGGCGGCCGGATTCATCGGCCACTTCGCTCATGGCGCGGGCGGAATGGTCGAGCGCCGCGGCCGAATGCGCGAGCGCCTCGGTGACGCTGAGTATCTTGCTCTCAAAGCTGCGCGCGAATGCATCGACCGCGGAGGCCTTTTCGGCGGCGGCCTGCTCGCGGGCGCGCTGGCGCAGTTCCTGCGCCTCGCGCAGCGCCACGCCATTGTCGCGGAACACGAGCACGGCGCGCGCCATGGTGCCGACCTCGTCGCTGCGCTTGAGGCCTTCGATCGGCACCTCGAACTCGCCTTGCGCGATCTGGCGCATCACGTCGGCGAGGCGCTGGAGCGGCCGCGCCACCGCGCGGTGCGCGAGAAACATCGCCAGGACGACCGTCAGCAACGTGCCGCCGACAAGCACCGCCAGCAGCACCTGGTAGGTCCAGGCCTTGTTGCCGGCCGCCGCGGCCATGGTGTCGGAGGTCTGACCGCCCAGTATGTTGATCAGCCGGTTCATGTGAAAGGCGGCGTCGTCCATCGCCGGATCGAATTTCAGTTCGAGCGTGGACTGGGCAAACGGACGATCATTGGCGACGACCATTTTGCGCACGTCGAGCGCAACGGAATAGACGACGTCGAGCTTGTCGAGGATGCGGCTTACATCGTCGCGCGAGTCCGGCAGATAGCTGCTGACGCCGTTGAGCCAGGTTTTGGCGGCGGCGTATTGGCCTTTGAGGTCGTCCGCCGCCTGGTTGATCGTGTCCGGGCTCACGGAGGCGGCAATCTTGTAGGTCGCGAGCCCCATCGAAGCCACGGCGATCTTCGCCTCTGACAACGCCAGCCGTGCCGGCGCCATGTGATCGACCAGCGTCTCATTCACGGCGTCGAGATGATCGAGACGCTGAAGGCAGAACCAGTTGGCGAGCGCCGACATGAGGCCGAGGCCGGCGATGAGCACGACGGCCTTGGCGGCCATCTTGAGCCGGAAACGGGGAAGTGCGGGCATTTCGATTCGGCGTTAAGAGTACGGATACCCTGTTGCTAGCCGGAACTCCTTGGCATTTGCTTAAGGTCTGCGTCGCACATGCGTCGCAGAAGTGTCATTCAGGGCAGCGTGTTAATCCAGGCTAACGTCGCGCTCAGGCGCCAGGCGTGGTCTGTGCCTGCGCCGCCTGCAACGCCGTGGGCAAGGCGACGCTCATCGAATCCACCATCGAGGTCGGGATGAGGATGGTGGCGCCGCGCTCCTTGGTGGTTTCGTAGATGATGTTCATGGCGCGCAGATGCAGCGCCGCCGGGTTGCTGCCGTAGGTCTCGGCGGCCTGGACGAACTTGGCGGCGATCTCGGCTTCCGCCGACCCCAGGATCACGCGCGCCTCCTTCTCGCGCTCGGCCTGCGCCTGGCGCGACATGGCATCCTGAAGCGCCACGGGAATGGCCACATCGCGGATCTCGACCGAGTTGACCGAGATGCCCCAGTCGCCGGTCTTGCGCGCGATCTCGGTGCGCAGGAGCTCGTCGGCGGTCTTGCGTTCGGACAGAAGCGCCGAGAGCATCGAGGAGCCGATCATCTCACGCAGCGAGGTCTGCGCCACGCGCTCGACCGCGCCGCGGTAGTCGGTGATGTTGAGCGCCGCGCGCTGCGCGTCGTGCACATGCCAGAACACGATGGCATCAACATTCACCGGGACGGTGTCGCGCGTGAGCGCGGACTCGGCGTTGAAGCCGGTGGTCTGGATGCGCTCGTCGATCACCGCCGTGATGCTGTCAATGATGGGGATGATCATGAAGAGGCCCGGCCCCTTCACGCTCGACAGCTTGCCGGCGCGCAGGATGACGAAACGCTCCCAGTTGTTGGCCATCTTCAGCGCATAGGCGGTGAACACCGCGAGGATGCCGACGCCGATGGCGGCGGGAAACTGCTGCATCAAAAACAGCAGCACCGCGACGGCGGCGAAGATAATGGTGAATAGCGCGGTAATCGGATTCATGGGCAAGCTCCTGTGGCGGGGCGAATGGCCAGGCCGTGCCCCGATACCAGGAGCTTACGCCGTTTTCGCTTTCGGTTTCCGCAGATGCGGAAATTTCTCGGACAACAACGAGCCCGGGTAATAGGTCGGCGTAAAGGCCGGCTGCGCGCGGATGGCCTCGAACCAGGCGACGACATGCGGCAGGTCCTGCCAGGCGTCGCTCATGCCGAGATCGTCCAT
>DASXOK010000190.1:0-3516 GCA_036494425.1 Pseudolabrys sp. | reverse complement strand
CAGCGTCTCCGCGAATTGGTCGGCTACCGTCTTTGCCATGAATCCACTCCTGGCTGTGCGACCTGCAGAGCTCCCAAGTTCGCGCAGCTTATCAGTTCATACCGCTACCGCGCAGCGGCGGTCTTTGACGATTGCCCGCTTGTTTGCGGAATCGCACGGATCGCGGTTGGTCGGCGGGATCCAAAATTAGGCACGACCCAGGGGCAGGCGACGAGAGCGGTGATGCTCGGGGGCGGTTTCAGCGTTGGCTGAAGACCAGACGCCGTAGGGGGCGCGGACTGCGCCATTGCGCGCTGTAGAAAGATCCATGGAAAGCCTGAATTTGGTCGCGGTCACGAAGACGGCGCCCGGAATGTGGCTTGCGCCACGTCGGAGCGGTGGAAGCCGGTCTAACCCCCTATCAGCGCAGGGTTCTACCCCGTTCCCGCGCCCCACTAGCCCCGCGGTCGATCCCCCGACGCGGGGCTTTTTCTTGCGGCGGCTCCGTTTCACACATTGTCGACTACCTCTTGCCTCTGTAGGTTTGCGCGCATTTGTTGCGGCGTTCGTAAGCTGAGCTCGAGTGAACGCCCCTAGACATGAACGGCCGCCGGAAGTGCGCGGCGCGGCGCTGGGTCGCGGCTCTAGCCGAACTTCGCCGATTCGGCCATTCGGATAGGATTAACATGTTGAAAACGTTGAGGCGGGACCCGAAAGGTCGGCACTACACCGGGTTGGCGGCGGCGGCCTGGGCGGCGGTGATTTTGGGGGGCGGCTGGTCCGGCAGTTCGAGCCCGAGGCGTTCGAGCAGCAGCATCAGCTCGGGCTCCGGCTGGGTGTAGCGGGTGAGCTGCAATTCGCGGCCGTCGGTGGTGGGGATATGGACGTCGATCATCTGAACGGCGGCGAACTTCTCGATGAGGGTGCGCGGCGTCAGGCCGGGCGCCAGCGCCTTCAGGCGACGGCCGATGGTGACGTGCAGGCAATAAGCGATAAAGGCGATGAAGATGTGGGCCTCGATCCGCCATTGTTCCTGATGGTGGATCGGTCTGACGGCGAGGTCGCCCTTCAAGGTTCGAAACGATTCCTCGACCTGGACGAGTTGGAGGTAGTAGCTCCACAGCGTCGCGGGATCGCCCTCGGTCAGATTGCTGCGCAGGAGATATCGCCCTTCACGCCGACGCGCTTGCCGCAGCTTCTTGCGATCGAGCGCGTATCGGAACGCGGCGCGCTCCGGGTCGATTTCGACCTCGACCAGGCGCCATCCGGCCGGCCACTTCGCTTTGGCCTGTCCGAGTTTGATCAAGAGTTGGTCGCGCGTCAGGTTGACGGACATCCGGTGCAGGTCTTCCAGCCTCGCCCATAGCCCTTTCAACTGCCGCCTGCGCATTCCGCGCTCCTTGGCGACCCGGTCGAGGCTCTGGGCGAACACATAGAGCTCGCCGTCCTTCGGCAACAGCTTGACCTGCACGCCGGGGCGGGCCTCCTGCCAGGGCTTGTCGAGCAGGTCGCGTTCCAGCCGGTTCAGGCGTCCCTTCGGCGTGCCGACCAGATATTGCACGGGCGGATCGGCCTCGCGCATCTCGGCCAGCACCTCCTCGGTGGGGATGCCGCGGTCCATCAACCAGATGCGCCGCGCCTTGCCGTATTGCCGCTCGATCCGGCCGAGGAAGTCGCGGAGCGTCGTCTTGTCCGAGGTATTGCCGGACAGAACCTCGTAGGCGAGCGGCAGACCTTCCGGGGTGACCACCAGCGCGATCACCACCTGCACGCAGTCGGGCCGATGATCGCGCGAATAGCCGAAGCGCCGCTTGTCGTCGTCGGCAAACGGCGGTTCGGCTTCGAAATAGGTGCTGGTCAGATCGTAGAGCAACAAATCGAAGCGGACGTTGAACAGGTCGCGCCAGCGGCCCGTCAGATGGCCGAACAGCGCCTCCTTGTGCTCCAGCAACCGGTCGTGACAACGATAGAGCTTGTGGATCTCGGCCAGTCCGAAATCGCCGCCCAAAAGATCGGCCAGCGCGGTCCGTTCGAACCATTGCCGATGCAACCGCCACTCGCTGCCCGGCGCCAGCAGGCGATAGGCCACCAGCACGAACAGTTCCTGATCCCAACGCGTGCCCTTGCGGCTCGCCGGCAGGCGCTCGGCCCAGAACCGATCGAGTTGCAACTCTCGCCACAGCGAAAGCGCCAGCCAGCAGGCCCCCCATTGTCGCGGCCGGCGCAGCCGCAACTCGGTCAGCTTCAACCGAACGATCGAGGCATCAGGCAGAATCCCTTCACAACGATCCTCGGGAAACAGCGCCAGCGTCTTCGGTCGATCCTCCGCTTCGTCCAACACCTCGATCGACCGGCGCCAAGCCAGCTCCTGCGAGTCGTTGATCTCGCCGAGATGAAGCACGTGTTTTTGCACCACGCGCCCGTCCGCGACGCGCTTGTTCTCGACGACGCTCCAATAGCGATGCCGCTTGCCGTCCTTGTTGCGAATCCTGTGGCGCAAAAACATGGTGGCGCGGCATTGTTCACAAATCCCGCGGCAAGAAAATAGGCTTGGTCGGCACTACAGTCGTTTTCGGCCGATCCGCCGCATCGCGTATCAGCAATATCAACCGGTTGCGCCGTCGCGACGCGTGAAAAATCGCAAGCGGCGGCGTCGAATCGGCGAAGTTCGGCTAGCGAGGCGAAGATGCGCGTCGGCGGATTATCTTACCAACAGATCATTTAGATTACTTTGATCTCGATTTGGGATTGATCGCGCCGCGTCCCACATCGCGGGGAGGCCGTGACCTCGCCGGGGCTGCTCCAGCGGGCCGCCGTTGTGCGCTGGATGTTCGCAACGAAATAATCTGTTGGGGTTGACACGTTACTCAACCACTTGATCGAGATAGCACCCGCCTAAACGCGGATGGGCAATTGGTGATTGAGTAAAATGGCACCGTAATTCCGCCACCTGGTCTGTGCTGATTCGATAAGCTTGAACGCCATCGCGACGCCGGCGGCGCGGGAGCCGAAGCCCTTGGTGACCCGCTGGCGAAGCCTGAGCTGGCGAGGAAGTTCCACGACAACGCCGTGCGGTCCCTCCCGGATGAGCGCGCGGCCGAGTTCGCGGCCCGAACGCTCGCCCTTCCTGACGCTCAGAGCGTCGAGGATCTCACCGCGCTGTTGACCTCGGCGGGTGAGCGCTGAGGTCGAGACAGTTACCGCTCCCGGACTGCGTAGGTCAGGTGGGTCACCCGCTGCGTCGGCTCCGCGCGGACCGGCTCCAAGGCAACGCGGCCCGCGTCCACGCCCTCGAACAGGCGGATTCCGGAGCCGAACAGCACGGGTGACAGCGCGATCGTGAACTCGTCGATCAGGCCGGCGTTCACGTACTCCAGGATCGTTGCGCCGCCGCCCGCGATGCGGACGTCCCGGTCGCCGGCGGCCTCGCGGGCCTGATCGAGCGCGGGCTCTATGCCGTCGTTGACGAAGTGGAAGGTGGTCCCGCCCGGCCGCTCCCAGGGGTCACGCTTCTCGTGCGTCACGACGAGGACCGGC
>DASXOK010000189.1:0-2116 GCA_036494425.1 Pseudolabrys sp. | reverse complement strand
AGGTGGACTCACATTCGAAGTGCAACAGTTTGCAGAAGACCTCGGCGGGCGTCTGGAAGTCAAGGCACTGGCGCGGGGTGTGGTTGTAGCGCCTGGCGCAGAGGGTGAGTTGGGCTGGCGTGAGGGTTGCGAGGTCGGTTTTGCGCGGGAGCGATCTTCGCATCCGACCGATGGCGTTTTCGACGCCGCCTTTTTGCCACGGGGCGTGGGGATCGCAGAAGAAGGTCTGGATGCCGATGGCGTCACGCAAGAGATGATGATGGGCGAACTCGGTACCGTTATCGAAGGTGATGGTTTGCCGAAGCTTGCACGGCAGGGGCGCCAGCACGGTGCCGAGAGCGCGGGCCACGGGCTTGGCTGCCTTGTTGGGTTGGCGGGTAATGACCAGCAGCCTCGAGGTGCGCTCGTGAAGGGCGAGGACCGCCTGGCCATATTTGGCGAAGAGCATGAGATCGGCTTCCCAGTGGCCGGGATCGGCGCGATCGGCGGCACTGGCGGGACGCAATGCGATGGGACAGCGGTATTTGATGTGCGCGACCGAGCTGCCGCCCTTCCGGCCACGGAACCCGCGCTTGCTTTTGCCGCGCGGCAGATAGAGGCGCCACGTATAATCCTTGGTGCGGGCGATCTGGGCGCTGATGAAGCGATAGATGCTTTCATGGCTGATGACGGTGCGGCCCTGCTCGCGCGCGAGGCGGCCGGCGACCTGCTGGGGCGACCATCCCGCGGCCAAGCGGGCGAGCACGAGCGCCTGGAGTTGGCGATCGCGCAGCATCCGGCTGCCGCGCCAGCACCGGGCCTTGGCCTGGTCGCCGGCATAGGACGGCTTGTATCCGACCGTCGTGCCGCTGTTGCGCTTCAGCTCCCGAGCGATGCTCGATGGCGCGCGGTCCAGAGCTGCCGCGATTTGCCGGAGCGATTCCCCGGCTTCGCGACGCCGGGCAAGCTCGCACCGTTCGTCCAGACTGAAGTGCCGATACGCCTGTCCCATCGCAACACCCCCGACAGAAGGTGTTGCACTTCGTTTGTGAAGTCAGGGAATCCAGTCCGTTGCCCTGGGCCCCCGCTTTCGCGGGGGTGACGAGCTCTGATTCGAGGCAAGCAGCAGTCGGCAGCGCCGCGCTTGATCAAGTCGCGGCGCGGCGCGACACTGCTCCCCGGAGGAAAACGCATGGCAGATGAAGGCCGGCCGGTCGTGGATTATCTCGCCCGCGCCCGCGCGCTGGTGCCGCTGCTCGAGGGTGCCGCGCCGCGGATCGAGGCGGCGCGCGCCCTTCCGCCCGACGTGCTGGCGGCGCTGCACGATGCCGGCATGTTCCGCCTGCTGCTGCCGCGCTCGATCGGCGGCGCCGAGCTCGATCTGCCGAGCTTCGTGCGCGTGGTCGAGATCTTGGCCAGCGGCGATGCCAGCGTCGCCTGGTGCGTCGGGCAAGGCGGCGGCTGCGCCACCGCCGCGGCCTATCTCGCGCCCGAGATCGCGCGCGAGATTTTCGGCGACCGCCAAGCGGCGCTGTCCTGGGGCCCGCCGGCGGGTCCGGCGAAAGCGATCGCGGCCGAGGGCGGCTATCGCCTCAGCGGCACCTGGTCCTTCGCCAGCGGCAGCCCGCATTGCGCCTGGCTCGGCGCGACGCAATGTCAGATCACCGAGCCCGACGGCTCGTTCCGCCAGGACCCGCGCACCGGCCAGCCGGCGCGGCGCGTGATGCTGTTCCCCAAGGCCAACGCCCGGATGGCCGACATGTGGGAGGTGATGGGCCTCAAAGGCACCGGCAGCGACAATTACACGCTCGATAACGTCTTCATTCCCGATGCGTACAGCTACACCATCGACAGCGCCGCCGACCGCCGCGAGCCAGGGCCGCTTTATCGCTTCATGACCTTGAGCCTCTACGGCTATGTCTTCGCCGGCGCGGCGGTCGGCATCGCGCGCGCCGCGCTCGACGGCTTCGTGCGCCTCGCCAGCGCGAAAGTGCCTTATCGCTTCAGCACGACCTTGCGCGAGAATGCGACGGTGCAAGGACAAATCGGTCTGGCCGAAGCAAGGCTGCGCGCCGCGCGGCTCTTCATCATGACCGCGCTCGACGAGGCCTGGGCGTCGGTGGTCGCGAGCGGCGCG
>DASXOK010000188.1:0-8555 GCA_036494425.1 Pseudolabrys sp. | reverse complement strand
GCGAGCTGCTTGAGCTGCTTCACCTCGCGCTTGAGCCGCGAGGTTTCCAACGCGCGCTCCGCCACCAGGACCAGCCGGTCGGCCTTGAACGGCTTCTCGATGAAGTCGTAGGCGCCGTATTTGATGGCGGCGACGGCGGTCTCGATATTGCCGTGGCCCGAGATCATGACCACGGGCAATTCAGGATGTTCCTGCTTGATCGCCTCGAGCAGTTGAAGGCCGTCGAGCTTGCTGCCTTGCAACCAGATATCGAGAAAAACGAGGTTCGGCCGCCGCGACACGACCGCGGCCAGCGCGTCGTCGCTGTTGCGCGCAGTACGGGTTGCGTAGCCCTCATCCTCAAGGATGCCGGCCACTAGATCGCGGATATCGGCTTCGTCGTCGACGATCAGGATTTCAGCGGACATGCGTTCACTCGTTCACGGTCTTCTGTCGTTCAGGCTCGGGCGTTTCAACCTTGCCGGCGGCGGGAAATTGCAGACGCATCCAGGCGCCGCGCTGGCCGGGGAATTTCTCCGAGGCGTCGCGCAATTCAATGGCGCCGCCGTGCTCCTCGACAATGCGTCCGACGATGGCGAGACCAAGGCCGGTGCCCTTCTCGCGCGTCGTGACGTAAGGCTCGAGCAGCCGGCTGCGGTTCTCTTTCGGCAGGCCTATGCCGTTGTCGACGATGTCGATGTAGACATTGTCGCCGTCGCGCCCGGCGAACACGTGGATCGTGCCCTTGCCGAGCTCGGCCGCAGGCACCGCGGCAATCGCCTCGGTCGCATTCTTGATGATGTTGGTCAGCGCCTGCGAGATCAGGCGGCGGTCGAAACGCGCCGGGATCGACTCCTCGGCGAGATCGGCTTCGATATCGATATCGGCATGGCCGACGCGCATGAGGAACACGGCCTCGCGCACGGTGTCTGCCAAATCCTCGGCGGCGATCACCGGCTTCGGCATGCGGGCGAATCGCGAGAACTCATCGACCATGCGGCGGATGTCGTCGACCTGGCGCACGATCGTGTCTGTGCATTGCTCGAACACGCTGCGGTCCTCGACGATCATCTTTCCATATTTGCGCCGCAGCCGTTCAGCCGACAGTTGGATCGGCGTGAGCGGGTTCTTGATTTCGTGGGCGATGCGCCGTGCGACGTCGGCCCAGGCCGAGGTGCGCTGCGCCGCCACCAGGGCCGTGATGTCGTCGAGCGTCACCACATAGCCGTGGTCGGATTCCGAGGACTGCTCGCTGGTGACGCGCACCGAGAGATTGCGCTCGCGGCCGTTGCGGCTGATCGTCACCTGGTCCTGAGTGCGGGCACCCGATTGCGCTGCAGCCATGATGTCGGCGAGCTCGGGCAGCACTTCGGTCAGTGGCTTGCCGAGCGCATTGGCCTCGGTGCGGGCGATGAGCTTCTCGGCCGAGCGGTTGAGGATACTGACGTTGCCCTCCCCGTCCACACCGATAACGCCGGCGCTGGCGCCAGCGAGCACCGCTTCGGTGAAGCGGCGGCGGCTGTCGATCAAGTCGCGCGCGCGCATGATGTCGTCGCGTTGCGTGCGCAGTTCCTGCGTCATCCGATTGAAGGTCTCGCCGAGCTGGCCGAGGTCGCCTTCCGACGGGCGCACCGGCACGCGCACATAGAGGTTACCGGTGGAAACCGCGTTGGCGGCGCCGATCAGCCGTCTTATCGGCGCGACCAAGCGGTTGGCGAAGTTCAGGCCGATCCACACCGCCGACAAGAGCACGATCAGCGCGATCACCGTGTACATCAGCGCGAAGGCGACCTGGACGCCGATGCGCCGCGCCTCCAACGCGGCATATTCGGTGACGCTCGCCCGCGTCGCCTGCAGCTGCGGCACCACGCGCGGATCGAGCAGGCGGGTCACGTACAGATAGTCGTCGTTGTATTTGTCCAGTTTGACGATGGCCGCCACGTAGTTGGTGTCCGGCAAGAGGACGATCTGCGGCTCGGAGGTTTTGATGTATTGGAGCGCATCCTTCGGCGGCAGCGCGAAGGTCTGGTTGACCTTGAGGTCGGCGCGGGCAACGACATTGAGATCCTTGTCGACGATGATGGCGGCAGCCAGGCCGCGCACTGACGCCTGAAAGGTCAGGAATTGCGGCAGCTTGTCCGGCTCGTTGTCGAACAGCGGCTTGGTGCGCGCGATGTCGAAGGCCATCACCATGATGTCGGAGCGTACGATCTGCGCGTGATCCCGCAGATAGGCTTCCGCGACGATCAGCGAATTTTCGATCGCCGAGCGCGTGCGCGTCGAGAACAGCCGGTCGAGCCCGCGGTCGAGGGTGACGCTCGCCACGATCGCCACCAGGATCGCCGGCGCCGCGGCGATGATCGAGAACAGTCCGACGATGCGCACATGCAGGCGGGCGGCGGCCCTCCCGGTGCGCCGGGCCTGCACGACCTGCCAGACCTCGCGGACGATGACACCGAGCAGCAACAGCACGGTCCCTGCGTTCACCAGCAGCAGCGTCACCACCACGGGATGGGTCGGGAGGATCGGCGTCAGGTCGGCGAGGACGATGAAGGTGATGAAGGCCGACAAGAGCGCCAGCCCAACCGCAATCGGTCCGAGCACACGCATCTCACCACCCCGCGCCGACGGATTGGCGAGCGCAGGATCGGCGGCGGCAGCCTGTTCGACGCTCATTTTTCCCCGACGGCAGGCGTGTGGATGTAAGGCGCTCAGCAAAAACCCGCCCGGAAGGGCCCGCCCTCCCCGGCACTGATGCCTTTATACAACAATGTTGCCGAATTACGACGATTCCGCGGCATCAGGCCAGCCGCAACGCGCAATTGGTGGCTGGCCGCCCAAAAGAATGCCTAGCCGGCTGTGCCCCTCACCAGCGGTATCACCTTGCGGCCGTAAAGCTCGATGCTCCGCATCATCTTCTCATGCGACAGCGGCCCGGCGCTGTATTTCATGTCGAAACGGGCAGCGCCGAGCGCCTTGACCGTCGCGGCGATCTTGCGAGCGACTGTCTCCGGCGAGCCGACGTAGAGCGAGCCCTGCTCGATCTCGCGCTCGAACTCAGCCCGGCTCATCGGCGGCCAGCCGCGCTCGCTTCCGATCTTGTCGCGCATGCGCTTATAGTCCGGCCAGAGGTCTTCCTTCGCCTGCGCGTCGGTCTCGCCGACAAAGCCATGCGAGTGCACGCCGATCGGCAGCGGCGCCTTGCCCATCTCCTTGAGCGTCTTGCGAAAAAGGTCGGCCAAGGGCACGAACCGCTTGGGATCGCCGCCGATGATGGCGAGCATCATCGGCATGCCGTAATGCGCCGCCCGCACGACCGATTGCGGCGTGCCGCCGACGCCGATCCAGGTTGTCAGCCGGCCGGATTCGGTCTTCGGGAAGACACTCTGATCCTTCAGCGGCGGCCGTGTCTTGCCCTGCCAGGTGACCGGCTTCTCGGTCAGCACCGCCGCATAGAGATCGAGCTTTTCGTTGAACAGCTCCTCGTACTGGTTGAGGTCGAGGCCGAACAGGGGAAAGGATTCGATGAAGGAGCCGCGGCCGAGGATAACCTCGGCGCGTCCGTTCGAGAGCGCGTCCAATGTCGCGAAACGCTGGTAGACGCGGATCGGATCGTCGGACGACAGCACCGTCACCGCCGAGCCCAGGCGGATGCGTTTGGTGCGGGCGGCGATCGCCGCAAGCACCGTTTCCGGCGAGGCGACGGCGAAATCGGCGCGGTGATGCTCGCCCACGCCGAGAAAATCGACGCCCACCTCGTCGGCGAGAACCGCCTCGTCGACCAGGTTACGGATCACCTGCGCCGCGTACAACGGCTTGCCGTCGGGACCGTCGGTGATGTCGCCGAACGTGTCGAGACCGAGCTTGAGGGTCGTCTGATTCATGTGCGCCGTTATATCAGGTTCCGCCGCGCGCGACCCAGATGGCGAGCTAGCCGGCCGGCGCTTCGAAAAGCGCACAAACAGACGTGATCCGCGGCCTATCGCCGTGCCTCAGAAAGATCCCACGAATGGCTGAAAAGAACCTCGGCCAGTACTGCCAGCCAAGGAGCCGATCGATGTTCATCGCCATGAATCGCTTCAAAGTGAAGAAGACATCGGAAGAAGCCTTCGAGAAGGTGTGGACATCGCGGGAGTCCTATCTCGACCAAGTGCCCGGGTTCGTCGAATTCCATTTGCTCAAGGGACCCGAGGCCGATGACCACACGCTCTATGCGTCGCATTCGGTGTGGCACAGCCAGGCCGCGTTCGAGGCCTGGACGAAGTCAGATGCCTTCCGCGCCGCACATGCGCGCGCCGGGAATGAAACGACCGGACCGCTCTATCTGGACCATCCGAAGTTCGAGGGCTTCGAGGTCCTCCAGACCAAATCCCGCAAGGAGGCCGCAGCTTAACGCCTATGCCGCCGGCCGCCGTCAGCCGCCACGAAAGACCTGGATGTCGAGGTCGCGGATCTTCTTGCGCAGGGTATTGCGGTTGACGCCCAGGAGGTCGGCCGCGCGGATCTGGTTGCCGCGGGTGGCTGCCAGCGCCGCCGTCAGCAACGGATATTCGATCTCGCGCAGGATGCGGTGATAGAGACCAGCCGGCGGCAGGCCATCCTCGAAGCCGGAGAAGTACGTGGTCAGATGGCGCTCCACGGCAGCGCCTAGGCTTTCTTCCGTGCGCGGCTCCTCGCCGCCCACCGGCATCGCGGGCTGCGCCAACTCGGCATCGATCACCGCCGCGGTGATCGTCTCCTGCGGATAGAGCGCCGCCAGCCGCCGCGCCAGGTTCTCCAACTCGCGGACATTGCCCGGCCAGCGGTGGCGTTTCATGCGGTCGAGCGCCGCCTGGTCGATCTGCTTGGGCGGCAGGCCCTCGCGCTCCGCCTGGGCGAAGAAGTGGCGGATGAGGTCCGGCACGTCCTCAGTGCGCTCGCGCAACGGCGGCAACCGCAGCGGCACCACGTTGAGGCGGAAGAACAGGTCTTCGCGGAACAGACCCTGCTGGATGAGCTGCCGCAGGTCCTTATTCGTCGCGGCAATGATGCGCACGTCGCTCTTGATCGGTGTGCGGCCGCCGACTGTCGTATACTCGCCCTGCTGCAACACGCGCAGCAGCCGCGTCTGCGCCTCCATCGGCATATCGCCGATTTCGTCCAGGAACAGCGTGCCGCCCTCGGCCTGCTCGAAGCGGCCGGCGCTGCGCGTGTTCGCGCCGGTGAAGGCACCCTTCTCGTGGCCGAACAATTCCGACTCGATAAGGTCGCGCGGGATCGCCGCCATGTTGATGGCGACGAAAGTCCCAGCCCGCCGCTTGCCGTAGTCGTGCAGCGCGCGTGCGACCAATTCCTTGCCGGTGCCGGACTCGCCCGAGATCATCACCGTCAGGTCGGTCTGCATCAGCCGCGCCAGAACGCGGTAGATTTCCTGCATCGCCGGCGAGCGGCCGACCAACGGAATGGAATCGAAGTCCTCGGATTTGGGCGCGGCGGGCCGCTTTTCCTTCGGCTCCGACATCGCCCGGCCGACGATGGTGATCAGCTCCTTCAGGTCGAAAGGCTTCGGTAGATATTCGTATGCGCCACGCTCGGAGGCGCGGATCGCAGTCATGAAGGTGTTCTGCGCGCTCATGACAATGATCGGCAGATCGGGCCGCGTCTTGCGGATGCGCGGGATGAGGTCGAATGCGTTTTCGTCGGGCATCACGACGTCGGTGATGACCAGATCGCCGTCGCCTTGCGTGATCCAGCGCCACAGCGTGGCGGCATTGCCGGTCGAGCGCACTTCATAACCGGCGCGTGAAAGGGCCTGATTGAGGACGGTGCGGATCGCAGCGTCGTCATCGGCAACCAAAATGCTTCCCGTCGGCATTGTCTTGTCTCACGAGCTCTGAACGGGCGGCGCATCCTCGGTGACCTCACCGTCGCCGCTATAAATAGGCATCAACACGCGGAAGATCGTCCGCCGCGGCTGCGATTCACATTCGATGATGCCGCCGTGGTCGCCGACGATCTTCGCCACCAATGCAAGACCGAGGCCACTGCCCGTGCGCTTGGTGGTGACGAAGGGATCGAACAGATGCGGCATCAGGTCTTCGGGCACGCCGGGCCCGTTGTCCCTGACGCAAAATTCGAGCGGCAGCGACACGCGCGCCTTGCTGCCTGGCAATTGCAGCCGCACGCCCGGACGGAACGCGGTCGAAAGCTGGATTTCGCCGTCGATCGCGGTATCGCCGATCGCTTCGGTTGCGTTCTTCACGAGGTTGAGAAACACTTGCACGAGCTGATCGCGGTTCGCGAGCACTGGCGGCAGCGAAGGATCGTAGTCTTCAATGAATTTGATGTGACGGGCAAAGCCGGTCTGTGCCAGCCGCTTCACGTGATCGAGCACGACATGGATATTGACCGGCTCTCGCTCTACGGGGCGCTCGTCGGCGAAGACCTCCATACGGTCGACCAGCTTCACGATGCGGTCGGTCTCGTCGCAGATCAGCTTGGTGAGCGAACGGTCGTCGTCCCCCGCGGATTGCTCGAGCAGTTGCGCCGCGCCCCGAATGCCGGACAACGGGTTCTTGATCTCATGCGCCAGCATGGCGGCAAGCGCGATCACCGAACGCGCCGCGCCGCGGTGCGTGAGCTGGCGGTCCATTTTGTCCGCGATGGTGCGCTCCTGGAGCATCACCACCACGTGGCCTGTGTACTCAGGAAGCGGCGCCACGTGCAGATCGACCAGCCGCTCGCCCGGATTACGCGGCGTCGCCAGATCGACCTTGTATTCGTTCACTGCCGAGCCGCGCTGGCGCACCTGCTCGATCAGCGTCAGCAGCG
The DNA here is from genome assembly GCA_036494425.1 of Pseudolabrys sp. Taxonomy (GTDB): domain Bacteria; phylum Pseudomonadota; class Alphaproteobacteria; order Rhizobiales; family Xanthobacteraceae; genus Pseudolabrys. The sequence goes on along the minus strand of DASXOK010000188.1, from coordinate 1,766 downwards.
GAGAGCCGAACGGCACCAGATCGCGCAGCATGTTGCGGCGCAGGACTGGAATCGAGGCTTCGAAGAACTGCTCGGCGGCGACGTTGGCGTCCGCGATCTTGCCGTCAGGGCCGACCATGATCACGGGATGCGGCAAAGCGTGTAGCATCGCGTCGGCAAGCGTATTCACTTCGGCGGACAGAGCGTGAGCGCGGCTCATGCGGCGGCCCTCAATGCGAAATCATCATATGCGTCGGCAAGCAGACGGCGCGCCTGCTCTGGCTCATCGGCGGTGAGCACACGCACGCGGTGGGCCTTCAGCAATTCAACAGGGGCGCTGGCGCTCGCCGCGGCGGCATCGAGCGCCCAACCGAGATGCTTGCGGGCATGGCGGCGGCCGATCTTCAGCCCGTGATGCGTGAGCATTTCGTCGTAGAGCGCGTCGATTAGCGTGAACTGCTCCGCAAGCGACGGTTCACCATGGCTCGCGCCGGTGGCAAGGTAACGGGCGATCTGGCCCGGCAGCCAGGGACGCCCCTGCGCGGCGCGGCCGACCATCACGGCGTCGGCGCCGGATTGATCAAGCGCTTCGGTCGCATCGTCGAAGGAGCGCATATCGCCGTTGACGACAACTGGAATGGACACCGCCTCTTTCACCGAGCGGACCGCGGACCAGTCGGCCTCGCCATCGTAGAACTGGCAGCGGGTGCGGCCGTGCACGGTGATCATGCAGATACCGGCGGCCTCGGCGCGCCGCGCCAATTCCGGGGCGTTGATCGAGGACGCATCCCAACCGAGCCGCATCTTCAGCGTCACCGGTACAGTCACCGCTCCGACGGTCGCCTCGATCAGAGTCAAGGCGTGGTCGAGGTCGCGCATAAGCGCGGAGCCCGCCGCCCCATTGGTCACCTGTTTCGACGGGCAGCCCATATTGATGTCGATGATTTGCGCGCCCTGGGTTTGAGCAATGCGGGCGCCCTCGGCCATCCACGCGGCTTCGCACCCGGCAAGCTGAACGACGTTGATCCCTACCCCGCGCCCTTCGCTGCGGATGGCCGCCTCGCGCTCGCCCCGCACAAGGCCCGCACACGCCGTCATCTCCGATACCACCAAGCCGGCGCCCAGCCTTTCGGCCAGGCGGCGGAACGGCGCACAGGTAATCCCCGACATCGGCGCCAAAATCACGCGGTTCGGCGCAGTCACGGAGCCAATCCGCAGAGATTCGGTTGAAACGTCGCGGACTTCACCCGGCGACAGCGTCTTGCCTAGCATTTAGGCGCACCCTTTTCGATGCCCAGAGTTTAGCCATTTTGACATGCAGCGCAAGTGTTGCAGTGCAAAAAATTGTTCATGCTTAAATGGTGACCACCTGTCTGCTGCGCCGCCTCCGCCAATTCTCCAGCCCGGGACTGGCATTTTTGCCCTCATGCGCTAAAGCCATGCGACTTATCAGGGAGCCCTACCGATGACAGAAGTCGCAGCCGTCGTTGTCGCCGCCGGACGGGGCTTGCGCGCAGGCGGCGACGTACCCAAGCAATTTCGGCGGATTGGAGGCGAGACGGTGCTGCGCCGGACGCTGTCGATGCTGGTCGAAGCGCCGAACCTCGTCGCCCTCGTGCAGCCGGTCATTCGGGCCGAGGATCGCGGCCTCTTTGATGCCGCGGCGTCCGCCATGCAAATCCTGCCGCCGGTTACCGGCGGTGCGACGCGGCAGGCCTCGGTGCGCGCCGGGCTGGAGGCGCTCGCCCCGCACCGCCCCGACATCGTGCTGATCCACGACGCCGCGC
>DASXOK010000187.1:0-31494 GCA_036494425.1 Pseudolabrys sp. | reverse complement strand
GGGTAAGGGCTACTTCAAGAAGGTCGGCATCGACGTGCAGCCGAAAATGTTCATCGACGGCGCCATGGCCGTGCCGTCGCTGATCTCGGGCGAACTGGACATTTCGTTCATGACGGCCAGCGCCGCGCTCTTCAACAGCATTGCCAAGGGCGCGCCGCTCGTCTTCGTGCTCGACCGCGGCAACAACAAGAAGGGCCGCGGCTACACGGTCATCAATGTCACGCAGGACCTTTACGACAGCGGCATAAAATCGATGGCCGATTTCGCTAAGCTCAAGGGCAAGCGCATCGGCCTCGGCGCTACCGGCAGCATCAATCAGTATCTCTTTGCGCTTGCCTTGCAAAAGGCCGGACTTGATCCGCGCAAGGACGTGCAATGGATGACCAATATCGGCCAGCCCGACCTGATGAAGATGCTCGGCCAGAAGCAGGTGGACGCGACCGATCTCGCCTATCAGTTCGGTTTCTTCGCACAGAACAACAAATGGGGGCCGATCGTCACCGTCGACGACGAGATCGATCCGGATGGCGCGGTGGGTCTCTATGCCGCGCGCAAGGACTTCATCAAGAACAAGCGCGACGTGCTCATCCGCTTCGCGATGGCCTTCCTGCAGGGTGCCAAAGATTTCAATGCGGCGGCCGCCGATCCGGACGCGCACAAGGACATCGTCGAAATCCTCGCCAAGCGTACGGCGCTGCAGCAGCCGGAACTTGTGCGCGCCATCGCGCCGCACTGGTCCTACACCAACGAGGATGGCATTCCGAACGTGAAGTCCGTGATGGCGCAGCAGGACTACTGGTCAGACTATTTTCATCTCGTCGAGAAGAAGGTTCCGGAGAACCAGCTCTTTGACCTGAGCATTGCGCGCGAAGCGAAGGCGCGGCTCGATCGCGAAAAGCCGTTTGGGAATTGACGTTTAGCCAAGAAAAAACCGGGCCCACAAGGGGCCCGGTTGCAGTATGCCGGCGTGGGGGCCGGCAACTCTTCCAGAGGGGAACATGCTGCGCATCGGCTCAATCTGGGAGGATATACATCCGGTGCATCAGCAAGTCGCAAGTATGCTGACCATTGGGGCACCCAGCAACGCCGGGGTCCGCATGTCAGCCATGCGCTCTCGGTTACGTCAAATTTGACGTAACGCGCCGCGTGCGCTGCGCAAAACATTCCAACATGCGAATGATCAGAAGTGCCAGCGCTGCGCGTTGGCAACCAGGAAGTCGCGGAACACTTGGATGCGCGCGACCGATTTGAGTTCTTCCGGGTAGACGAAGTAGGCATCGAGCGCGAGCGTGTTCTCGTCGCCGAACAACTGCACCAGTCCGCCGTTCTCTTCGACGAGATAGTCCGGCAGCATCGCGACACCGAGGCCTTTTTGTGCGGCGCGCAGAACGCCGAGCACATTGTTGACGCTCAGGCTCGGCATGCGCGGGCCTTTACCGTCGCGGCTCACTTCCAGGAGCCAGCGGCGGTTGGCGAAGTGCGCCGGCACCGCGCCGCCGAGCAGGATGATGCGGTGCTTGTCGAGTTCCTCGTGGGTGCGCGGCGTGCCAAAGCGCTTGAGGTAGTCGGGCGAGGCATAAGCGTGGAAGTGCACCGAGAACAGCTTGCGCTGAATGAGGTCGGGCTGCGTCGGCTGGCGCAGGCGGATGGCGACGTCCGCCTCGCGCATCGCCAGATCGAGCTCTTCGTCCGTCGTGATCAGCGTGATGTGGATGTCGGGATAGAGATCGAGGAATTCGCCGAGCCGCGGCGTCAGCCAGTGAACGCCGATGCCGGGCGTGGTCGACACCTTCAACTCGCCGTTCGGCCGCTCGCGGCTGTCGGTGAGCTTGGTGCGCGCCGCTTCCAGCTTCATGAACACTTCATGCGCCGTGCGGTAGAGCAGTTCGCCTTGCTCGGTGAGGATCAATCCGCGCGCGTGGCGGTGGAAGAGCGAGACGCTGAGCTCGGTCTCCAACGCCGAAACCTGGCGCGACACCGCCGACTGCGACAGGCCGAGCCGCTCACCCGCATGGGTGAACGAGCCCGCTTCCGCGGCGGCATGGAAAACCTTGAGCTTATCCCAATCCATCGACGTGTTGGTGCCGGCCATATGTCCTATTCCGCCGCTGCGCGTTGATGCTCGTGCGCGGCGAGGAATTTCTCCGCCTCGAGGGCTGCCATGCAGCCTTGTCCCGCCGCGGTGACCGCTTGGCGGTAAATATCGTCGGTGACGTCACCGGCGGCGAACACGCCGGGGACGGAAGTCGCCGTGGAGTGTGCCGCGGTGACGATGTAGCCGGACGGCTTCATCTGCAATTGCCCCACGAACAACTCCGAAGCCGGCTGGTGCCCGATGGCGATAAACACGCCGTCGACCACGCGCTCGGTGATGGCGCCAGTCTGCACGTTCTTGAGCGCGACGGCTTTGACCTTCATCGGGTCTTCGCTGCCGAGCACGTCATGGAGCACGCTGTCCCACACCACCTCGATCTTGGGGTGTTTGAACAGCCGGTCCTGGAGAATCTTCTCGGCGCGGAAATGATCGCGCCGATGCACGACCGTCACCTTGGAAGCGAAGTTGGTGAGGAACAGCGCTTCCTCGACCGCGGTGTTGCCGCCGCCAACAACGATGACTTCCTTGTTGCGATAGAAGAAGCCGTCGCAGGTGGCGCAGGCCGAGACGCCGTAGCCCTTGAACTTCTGCTCCGACGGCAGATCGAGCCATCGCGCCTGCGCGCCGGTTGCGATGACCAGGCTGTCGGCGAGATAGACATCGCCGGAATCGCAGGTCAGGCGGAAGGGCCGGTGGCCGAGTTCCACCTTGGTCACCATGTCGGTGACAATGCGGGTGCCGACGTGCTCCGCCTGCTTCTGCATCTGCTCCATCAGCCAGGGGCCCTGGATGACGTCGGCAAAGCCGGGGTAGTTCTCCACGTCGGTGGTAATGGTGAGTTGGCCCCCAGGCTGGATGCCCTGGAGCAGGATCGGTTCCAACATGGCGCGCGCGGAATAGATCGCCGCAGTGTAGCCTGCCGGCCCCGAGCCGATGATGACGACTTTGGCGTGGGTGGTCTTTGACATTCGGTCTCTTTTGACGCCCCTGGCCGGGCGTTTTCGGGCGGGTTTCGCCCGGGCGGCTTGGCGGTTACCCGCTCTTGTGCCTCGAAGGATGTATGGCTTTAGGCCGAGCTATGCAAGATACGCAACCCACAGAGTCACAGCCTATGGCAGTTGGCCAAGCACAAATCTGTGCGTACGCGCAATAATCTTTCGCGAAACTTTGTTTCGCTGTATGGAAGGGATCCGGGGTATTGACCGCTGCGCTTGGGGGAGACGTCCTTGCCCGCCCGACTGGATTCGATAGATCGCAATATTCTCAAAGAGCTTCAGGATGATGGGCGCATCACCAATGTGGAACTCGCCCGCCGGGTCGGTATTTCGGCGCCGCCCTGCCTGCGCCGCGTGCGCGCGCTGGAGGAGGCGGGTTTCATCAAGGGCTATCGCGGCCTGCTCGACGAGAAGAAGCTCGGCTACGAGGTTGCGGTGTTCGCGATGGTGCATCTGGCGAGCCAGGCGGAGACTGATCTCGCCGCCTTCGAGGAGTTCGTCCGCAAGCAGCCGCTGGTGCGCGAGTGCTGGATGCTCTCGGGCGAGATCGATTTCGTCCTCAAATGCGTGGCGCCGGACCTCAAGACCTTCCAGTCCTTCGTCGAGAAGCTCACCTCCGCGCCCAACGTGCGCAACGTGAAGACGTCCTTGGTGCTGCGCAATTCCAAGGACGCCGCCATGGTGCCGATGGAGGAGTAGAGGCGCGGCTGAACTGATTGGACTCGAGCGTTTCTGACTCGAACCGTCACCCTGAGGTGCGAGCGACTGTTAAGTCGCGAGCCTCGAAGGGCGACGGCCGAGGCCGCCGCCGCAGGCTCGGATACCCGGGCCGTTCATCCTTCGAGGCTCGCGCCTCGCGCTCGCACCTCAGGATAACGGATCAAATTCTCGTCCCGTCAGCGACTTCATATGGCAATTTCGAGGACGCGATCTTTGCTGTCGGTCTTCGGAACGGCGACATCAACGGACAAGCAGCCTTCGATGGCCTCATGCAGATTTGTCATGAGCTCATCGAGCGTGTCGCCCTGCGTGGCGCAGCCGGGAATGGCAGGCACCTCGGCCCAGAAGCCGCCTTCCTCCGCCTCGTGCACGACGACCTTGATCTTCATGCGCTGACCTCTACCGCCACTCCACCTTCATGACCTCATAGGCCTTGGCGCCGCCGGGCGTGTTGACCTCGACGGAAGCACCTTTGGTCTTGCCGATCAGCGCGCGCGCGAGCGGCGAGGTGATGGAGATGCGGCCTGCCTTGGCGTCGGCCTCCGGCTCACCCACGATCTGCCATACCTTCTTCTCTTCGGTATCCTCGTCGACCAGCGTCACCGTGGCGCCGAACTTGATCGAATCGCCGGACAGCTTCGAAACGTCAATGACGTCGGCGCGCGCGAGCTTGTCCTGAAGCTCGTCGATGCGGCCCTCGTTGAGCGACTGCTGCTCCTTGGCGGCGTGATACTCGGCGTTCTCCGACAGGTCGCCGTGCGAACGCGCCTCGGTGATCTGCTGGATGATGCGCGGACGCTCCACCTGCTGGCAGTGCTTCAATTCGGCCTCGAGCACGGCATAGCCGGCGGCCGTCATTGGGATCTTTTCCATCATCTCATCTCCTCCTGGCGGGCGCGAAACAACTTGTCGCGCGTCTTGCGCCGCCAAGCCCTTCAGCCTCCAAACAACTGTCCAATCGACTCGTAATACGACTCCGGCCACGGTTTCCCGTACCGGAGTCTGGAACGAGCGCCGGGGGTAAAAAGCCCCAACCGCGGCTGGCTGTGTGCCCCTGCCGCGGCCGTGGACTTCCCGGCCTAAACTCGCGCCGCCGCTTTTAGGTCCGCACCGTGCTGGAAAACATCCTTCAGGTCCGGCCGTGATAGTAGCTTTGCAGCGCGCGAACCTCGAGGTCGCCCCCGAGATAGGCTTTGATGCCCTGCGCCGCGGCGACGGCACCGGAAAGAGTGGTGTAATACGGGACTTTATGCAAGAGGGCGGCATGGCGCAGGGAGCGGCTGTCGGCCAGCGCCGTCGCCCCCTCCGTCGTGTTGAATACGAGCTGAACGCCCCCGTTTTTGATGGCGTCCACGATGTGCGGGCGGCCTTCCAGCACTTTATTGATCTTGGCGGCCTGCACGCCCTGTTCGGCGAGATAGCGCTGGGTCCCTGAAGTCGCAATGGTTTTGAAGCCGAGCGAGGCCAGGAGCTTCACCGCCGGCAGGATGCGCGGCTTGTCGGCGTCCCGCACCGAGACGAAGACCGTGCCCGAACGCGGCAGCGCGGTTCCGCTGCCGATCTGGCTCTTGGCGAAGGCGATCTCGAAGGAGCGGTCGAGGCCCATGACCTCGCCGGTCGACTTCATCTCCGGCCCGAGCAAGGTGTCGACGCCAGGGAAGCGAGCGAAGGGGAATACGGCTTCCTTCACCGCGCGGTGATGATAGTGCGAGTTCGTCAGGTTGAAGCTCGCCAACGTCTCGCCCGCCATGATGCGCGCGGCGATCTTGGCCACCGGCAGGCCGATGACCTTGGCAACGAAGGGCACCGTTCGCGAGGCGCGCGGGTTCACTTCGAGCACGTAGATCTCGCCGTCCTTGATGGCGTACTGCACATTCATCAGCCCGCCGACATTTAGCGCCAGCGCCAAAGCGCGGGTCTGCCGCTCCAGTTCGGCGATCATCTCAGGCGAGAGCGAGTAGGGCGGCAGCGCGCAGGCTGAATCGCCCGAATGGATGCCGGCCTCCTCGATGTGCTCCATGATGCCGGCGATGAACGTGTCCTTGCCGTCGGCGAGGCAGTCGACGTCCACTTCGGTCGCGTCGGAGAGGTAACGGTCGATCAGCAGCGGGCTCTTTTGCGATACGACGAGCTCGGATGGCTTGTCGAGCGTGGCAGCGAGCCGCGCCACGTAGCGGTCGAGCTGCGCCGGATCGCGCACGATCTCCATGCCGCGCCCGCCCAGCACGTAGGAGGGCCGGATGACGACTGGGTAGCCGATCGCGTCGGCGATCGCGCGCGCGGCGCCCGGCGAGGTGGCGATGCCGTTCTGCGGCTGACGCAGCTTGAGTTGATCGAGCAGCTTCTTGAAGCGGTCGCGGTCCTCGGCGAGGTCGATGGCGTCCGGCGATGTCCCGAGGATCGGCACTTTCGCCTTCTCCAGCGACTCGGCCAGCTTGAGCGGCGTCTGGCCGCCGAACTGTACGATCACGCCATGCAGCGTACCGTTCGAGCGCTCGGTCTCGATGATCTCCAGCACGTCCTCCGACGTGAGCGGCTCGAAATAGAGCCGGTCCGAGGTGTCGTAGTCGGTCGACACCGTCTCCGGATTGCAATTGACCATGATGGTCTCGTAGCCCGCCTCCTTCAGCGCGAAGGCGGCATGGCAGCAGCAGTAGTCGAACTCGATGCCTTGGCCGATGCGGTTCGGGCCGCCGCCGAGGATGACGACCTTTTTCTTGTCGGAGGGCTTGGCCTCGTCGACAACCTTCCCAGCGAACGGCGCCTCGTAAGTCGAATACATATAAGCGGTGGGCGAGGCGAACTCGGCCGCGCAGGTGTCGATGCGCTTGAACACTGGCCGCACGCCGAGCGCGCGGCGCTTCGCCTGCACCGTATCGGCATCCGTCCCGGTCAGCTTGCCGAGGCGCTTATCCGAAAAGCCCATCGACTTGAGCCGGCGGAACGGTCCCGCCGTCTCCGGCAGGCCCTTGGCCTTGATCTCGGCTTCGGCCTCCACGATGCCGCGCAGCTCGGCGAGGAACCACGGATCGATGCGGCAGGCATTGTGGATCAGCTCGTCGCTGGCGCCCACGCGCATGGCCTGCGCCACCTTCAACAGCCGGTCCGGTGTCGGCGTACCAAGCGCGGCGCGGATCGCGTTCTTGTTGTCGTTGTCCTCGACGCTCTTTTCCGGATCGAAGCCCTCGATGGTGATCTCGTCGAGGCCGGTCAAGCCCGTCTCCAGCGAACGTAGCGCTTTCTGCAAGCTCTCCTGGAAGGTGCGGCCGATCGCCATGGCCTCGCCCACCGACTTCATCGAGGTGGTGAGGACGCTGGAGGCGCCGGGGAATTTCTCGAAGGCGAAGCGCGGGATCTTCGTGACCACGTAATCGATGGTCGGCTCGAACGAGGCCGGCGTCGCGCCGCCGGTTATGTCGTTGGCAATTTCGTCCAACGTGTAGCCGACCGCGAGCTTGGCCGCGGCCTTGGCGATGGGGAAGCCGGTCGCCTTCGACGCCAGTGCCGACGAGCGCGACACGCGCGGGTTCATCTCGATCACCACCAGCCGGCCGTCGGCTGGGTTGATGGCGAATTGCACGTTGGAGCCGCCGGTCTCCACGCCGATCTCGCGCAGCACTGCGATCGAGGCGTCGCGCAGGATCTGGTATTCCTTGTCGGTCAGCGTCAGCGCCGGCGCGATGGTGATGGAATCGCCAGTGTGCACGCCCATCGGATCGACGTTTTCGATCGAGCAGATGATGATGCAGTTGTCTTTCCTGTCGCGCACCACCTCCATCTCGAATTCCTTCCAGCCCAGCACTGACTCTTCGATCAGCACTTCGCTGGTGGGGGAGGCATCGATGCCGCCTTCGACGATCTCGATGAATTCGGCCTTGTTGTAGGCGATGCCGCCGCCGGTGCCGCCGAGCGTGAAGGACGGCCGGATGATGGCCGGCAGGCCGATGTCCTCGAGCGCCTCCAGCGCCTGCGCCAGGGTCTTGATCTGGTGCGAACGCGGCGTCGGCAGCCCGATCTTGATCATGGCGTTGCGGAACAGCTCGCGGTCTTCCGCCTTGTCGATCGCCTCGGCGGTGGCGCCGATCATCGTGACGTTGAATTTCTCCAGCGTGCCCATCTTGCGCAGCGACAGCGCGCAGTTGAGCGCCGTCTGCCCGCCCATGGTCGGCAGCAGCGCGTCCGGGCGTTCTTTCTCGATGATCTTGGCGACGATCTCCGGCGTGATCGGCTCGATATAGGTCGCATCGGCGAGGTCGGGATCGGTCATGATCGTCGCCGGATTGGAGTTGACCAGGATGACGCGGTAGCCCTCTTCGCGCAGCGCCTTGCAGGCCTGCGTACCGGAATAGTCGAACTCGCAGGCCTGGCCGATGACGATCGGGCCGGCGCCGATGATCAGGATCGATTTGATGTCGGTGCGTTTGGGCATTGGCTTAAGCGACTATCCTTTGCCGTTCGTCATTCCGAGGCGCTCGCCGCCCCAAGTCGGCTTTTGCCGACTTGGGTGCTTTCTTATTCTGATCTCGGGTAAACCCGAGATCAGATGTAGCGAACCCGGAATCCAGAAGCGCTTGTAGAGCTTGCGTCTGGATTCCGGGTCCGGCCTTCGGCCGTCCCGGAATGACTCGGGTCCTTTGGGCACACAAAAAAAGGGCGCGCTTTTTGCGCGTCCTTTTTCCCCAGGCGGGGTGAACCCCGCGCGAGGGGCTGCTTAGACCAGAATCGCCGGGGAGGGAAGGGCGCCGCCAGACCGGGGCGGTGGACAGCGGCGTTTGCCGCTCCTCTGCCGGGCCCACCCGAAACTCCGGTCCCCCCGGGTGGTTATTGCTATATGAACCAGCCCAGCCGCATCCTCGCCGCCACCAAAATCCAAGACAGGTGGGCGCTGCCAACCGGTCTGGCGCTGGTTGCCGCCTATGCGCTCGGCCTGGCGTTACGGCGCGGCGCGTCACCGGCACATCGGGGCGAACCCCGGCCGGCCGGCGCCGAGGCGGGGAAGGTCCACCGGCGCGGCTGGCCGTTTTGGAAGCATGTCCTCTATCGCACCTATGTGGAGATCGGCGAGGACCGGCTGCTGGCGCTCGCCGCCGGTGTCGTCTTCTACGGCCTGCTCGCGATATTCCCGGCCATCACCGCACTCGTGTCGAGCTATGCATTGTTCGCCAATCCTTCAACCATCGGCGGCCATCTTGCCACGCTGTCGAGTGTGATGCCGAACGACGCCTACAAGATCGTCGAGGAGCAGGTGAACCGCATCGTCGGCCACACCACGGGCACGCTGGGCTTCACCTTCTTCTTCGGCCTCGCCCTGGCGTTGTGGAGTGCCAATGCCGGCGTGAAGGCGGTGATCGACGCGCTCAACATCGTTTACGGCGCGAGGGAGCGCCGCGGCATCATCCGCCTCAATCTGGTGTCGCTCGCCTTCACCATCGGCACCATCGCCGGACTCCTGCTGGCGATCGCGGGGATCGTGGTGCTGCCGGTCGCCCTCTCGTACCTGCGGCTCGACGGCTACGGCAATGCCATCAGCACCTGGATGCGCTGGCCGGCGCTCTGTGTCCTGCTCTTGCTCGGTCTCGCGGTGCTCTATCGCTTCGGACCCGACCGCGACAATGCGCGCTGGCAATGGATCAGTCCTGGCGCCGCCTTCGCCGCCATCGCTTGGCTCGCGGGCTCGGCGCTGCTCTCCTGGTACTTGAGCAACTTCGCCGACTATGACGCGACCTATGGCTCGCTCGGCGCCGGCATCGGCCTGATGATGTGGCTATGGGTCACCAACATCGTCGTGCTGGTGGGTGCCGAGCTCAATTCGGTGATCGACGAAGCCGATCCGAACGTGCCCGCTGCGGCGCAATCTCGCCATTGAGATCATGGTCGCGGAACCAGCGCGTCAGCCATGGCACGAACGTCTTGATCTTGGGCAAGCCGGCCATGGAGCGCGGATAGACCGCGGACAAGGGACGCGGCGCCAGCCGATGGCGGCGCAGCAACTGGACTAGCGCACCTGACGCGAGATCGCCGACGATCGCGTAACGCGGCAGGATGGCGATGCCGAGCGAGCGCAGCGCCGCCTTGCGCAGCACGATGCCGCTGTTCGACCGGAACGGACCGTCGATCTTGATCGACGTGCTCTTGCCGTCCTTCTCGAAGCGCCAGACGCTGTCGTTCGCCTCAGCATTGAGATGTGCCAGGCACAGATGGTTCTTGAGCTCGGCAGGACTCTGCGGCCGCCCGTGACGGCCCACATAGTCCGGTGTCGCGCACAGCATCCAATCCAGCGACGCAATCCGCCGCGAAATCAGCGCCGAGTCGCTGATGAAGGAGATGCAGATCGCGATGTCGTAGCCCTTCTCAAGGAACTCGTTCGAGCGGAAAGAGAAGTCCTCCAGCGACAGCGACACCTGGAAGCGCGGCTCGTCTTCGGCGAACGCGAAGACGGCATCGGCGAGCTTCAATTCGCCGAAGGATTTCGGCGCAACGATCTTGAGGACGCTCGCGCTCTTGTCGCGATAGTGGACGAAATCCTGCTCGCGCTCCAATTCGCCGAAGACCCGCTCGCAGAATTTCAGATAGTCGTGCGCTTCGTTGGTCGGCACCACGTTGCGCGTCGAACGGCTCAGAAGCGCGAAGCCGAGATGCCGTTCGAGCTCGATGATGTGCCGTGAAATCAACGCGCGCGAGACGCCGAGCTGGCGCGCGGCGGTTGAGAAGTTGCCGGCGTGCATGACACGGGCGAAACTGTGCATCGCCTTCAGGCGGTCCACGGCCAACCCATTGTCAACAAATCTGCGACACTCATGTGCATAATGAGCACTTTTATCGGCTGAGGGTCAATCTTAGGCTCGGGTCAACAAAGGACCCTCGGCACCTACTTCCAGGCTGGAAGAGCTGAGCCGGCCGATAACAAAGAACACTAACAGGGAGCGTTACGCCGTGAATGTTCGCGCAACCGTCGCCGTATCCAAGCCTCCGTTCCGTGCCGAACATGTCGGCAGCCTGTTGCGTCCGGCGGAACTTGTAGAACAGCGCGCGCGCTTTTCGCGCGGCGAAATCGATCAGGCCGAACTGACGAAGACGACGGACAAGGCGATCCGCGACGTCATCCGGCTGCAGGAGCAACTCGGCTTCAAGTTCGTGACCGACGGCGAGTTCCGCCGCCATTCGTATCACAGCTTCTTCTACGCCCAGCTCGGCGATCTGAGTATCGACATGGTCGGCGGCGCTCAGGCCGAGGGTGCCAAGGACGGCCACGGCGGGCGCGGTGCGCAACCGGTGGCGCTCATCCGCAGCCGCGTGCAGTGGACGCATCCGATCAACGCGCCGGACGTCGCCTTCCTCAAGGCGAACTCGGACCGTCTGCCGAAGGTCACGATTCCCGGCCCCTGCGCGCTGCATTTCCGTGGCGGCGACGCCGCCGTCACCGCGACCGCTTACAAGGACACCGATCAATTCTGGGCGGACACAATCGAAGCTTTCGGCAAGGAGCTTCGCGCGCTGGCCGATGCCGGCTGCAGCTATGTGCAGATCGACGAGACGGCCTTCGCCAAATTCGGCGATCCGGACGTGCAGGCCTCGCTCGCGGAGCGCGGCGACAACTGGAGCGACCTGATCGATAAATACATCGACGTGACCAACCGCATCCTGCGCGCCGCGCCGAAGGACCTGCACATCGGCATGCATCTGTGCCGCGGCAACCGCGGCGGTCATTGGCACGCCGAAGGCAGCTACGAGGAGGTCGCCGAGCGCCTGTTCAACGCGCTGGAGATCCCGTTCTACTTTCTCGAATACGACTCGCCGCGCGCCGGCAGCTTCACGCCGCTCCGCTTCGTTCCGAATCACAAATCGGTGGTGCTCGGCCTCGTCTCCACAAAGACGCCGGACCTCGAGGATAAAAGCGCCTTGCGCAAGCGGCTCGACGACGCCACCAAGTTCGTGGCGACGGAACGCCTCGCCGTCAGCCCGCAATGCGGTTTCGCCAGCGTCTACACGGGAAACCCGGTGACGCAGGGGGCGCAAAAGCGCAAGCTTGAACTGGTCTGCGACATGGCTCGCGAAATCTGGGGCGAGACATGAAACAAAAAAGCCGGGGAGGACTATGCAGGAAAGGACGTTTGGACGCGCCATAGGCGCGGTGGCTCTCGCATTTTCGTTCGTCTTTGCGTCGGTGGCCTCCGCGGAGCAGGCCTATCCGACGCATCCTGTTCGCATGCTTGCCGCGTCGGCGCCCGGAGGAAATCCGGACGTGCTGGCGCGGCTGCTCGCCAATCGCCTCAGCGAGGTGCTTGGCGCGGCGTTTATTGTCGAGGACGTGCCGGGCGCCGGCGGCGTGCTCGCGGCCAAACAGGAGGCGGCGGCGAAGCCGGACGGCTATACGCTCAGCGTAAATGACACCGGCGCCTTGGCCATCAATATCGTGATGAATCCGGATGCGACGTATCGCATCGAGGACTTCACGCCGATCACCGCGCTCGCCACGCTGCCGACCGTGCTGGTAATCAAGCCCGATGTCCCGGCCAAAACGCTCGCGGAATTCGTCGCGCTCGCCAAGTCGAAGCCCGGCAAGATGAGCTTCGGCTCCGCTGGCGCCGGCTCGATCCATCAGATGACGATGGTCATCTTCGCCAAGCAGGCGGGCATCGATCTCCTGCACGTGCCGTATCGCGGCGGCTCGGCTTTGGTGAACGGGCTGCTCACCGGCGAGATCGACGCCGGCTGGTCCGGACTTCCGAACGTCATCTCGTTGATCAAGACCGGCAAGCTGCGCGCGCTGTGTCTCAGCGTCTTGAAGCGCGACGAGTCGCTACCCGAAGTGCCGACCTGCGACGAACTCGGTTACAAAGGATTTAACGTCGCCACCATGCTCGGGCTGCAAGGCCCCGCCGGCATGTTGCCGGCCATCGTCGCCAAGCTCCAGTCCGCAGTCGCCAAGATCATGCGCGAGCCCGACATGGGCAAGCGCATGGTCACGCTCGGGATCCAGATGCAGGAGAACGGCACGGCAAGCTACGCTCAGTTCATGAAGGACGATCTCGCCCGCTACACCAGCGTAATCAACGAGCTGCATCTGAGCGCCAAGTAATCAGCGCCAAGTAACAACCTACCGGAAGCGATTACCGTCAGCCGCGCGCATTGCGGCATGACACTTCCGCTGCAATGCGTGCGACATTATCCTTCCCGATAACAAGAAGCCGTGTGCGCAGGGAGGACAATCATGGCGACGTGGCGACCCGACCCCTCGTTCTATCCATCACCGCGAATGGCCGCCAAGGCACCGGTCGAAAGCCTGGCCTATGTCGCGGCCTTCGATCCCGACCGCAAGAAGCCGGACGCTATCGTGGTCGTCGATGTCGATCCGAAATCATCGACCTATTCGCAGATCGTCGGCCAGGTGGACATGCCGAATGTCGGCGATGAGCTGCATCACTTCGGCTGGAACGCGTGTTCGTCCTGCCTGTGCCCGAATGCGCCGCATCCGCACATGGAGCGCCGCTATCTCGTCTTGCCGGGCCTGCGCTCGTCGCGCCTGCACATCATCGATACCAAGCCCGATCCGCGCAATCCGAAGATCGCGCGTGTGATCGAGCCTGAGGAGATTGCCGAGAAGGCCGGCTACTCGCGACTGCATACGATTCATTGCGGGCCGGAAGGCATCTATGTCAACGCGCTCGGCAACACCGAGGGCAAAAGGCCCGGCGGCATCTTCCTGCTCGATCCCGAGAGCTTCGACGTGCTCGGCAAATGGGAGCTCGATCGCGGCCCGCAGGAACTGGCCTATGACTTCTGGTGGCATCTCGGCCAGGACATCATGATCACAAGCGAGTGGGGAACGCCGGACACGTTCGAGAATGGTCTCGTGCCTGAAATCCTGCTCGGCGCCAAATACGGTCGGCGTCTCCACTTCTGGGATTTGCAAAAGCGCAAGCATCTTCAGGAGATCGACTTGGGTGCCGAATATCAGCTCGTGTTCGAGCTGCGGCCCGCACACGATCCGACAAAAGCTTACGGCTTCGTCGGCTGCGTTATCAGCCTGAAGGATCTCTCGTCGTCGATCTGGACCTGGTATCGCGACGGTGACAAATGGGCGGTGAAGAAGATCATCGATATTCCAGCCGAGCCCGCCGAGGCCGACGACCTGCCGCCGCTGCTCAAAGGCTTCAAGGCGGTGCCGCCGTTGGTCACCGACATCGATCTGTCGATGGACGACCGCTTCCTCTACGTGTCGTGCTGGGGCACCGGCGACATGCTGCAATACGATGTCTCCGATCCGATGAGCCCGAAGCTCACCGGCAAGGTGCGCATCGGCGGCATCGTCTCGCGCGCCACGCATCCGAAGGCATCGAACGGCAAGCTCAATGGCGGCCCGCAGATGGTGGAGATCAGCCGCGACGGCAAGCGCGTCTACTTCACCAACTCGCTCTACGGTGCCATCGATCCGCAGTTCTATCCGGAAGGCATCGATGGCTGGATGGTGAAGCTCGACGTCGGCACCAATGGCGGCATCGCCTTCGACAAGAACTTCTTCGTCGATTGGCCGAAGGGGCATCGTCCGCATCAGGTGCGTCTTGAAGGCGGAGACTGCTCATCGGATTCGTATTGTTATCCGTGATGTGCCCCGGATGCACCGCAGCGCGACGCGTAGCGGAGTGGTGCGGTGCTGATCCGGGGCCCCGGTAAAGTGACGGCGGAAACAACCGGCGCCCGAAGCGCAAAAGCCGACCGGGGTCCCGGGTCTGCGGCGCACCATTCGCTTCGCTCACGGTGCGCCGCGCCCGGGACACGACGCTGGACCATCCAATGACCCACCTCTGGCCCTGGCTCGCACTGGCCGGACTTGGTGCCTTCCACGGCATCAATCCGGCCATGGGCTGGTTGTTCGCGGTGGCACTCGCCATGCACCGCAAGAGTCGCCGCGTGCTCTGGCTCTCGCTCATCCCAATTGCGATCGGCCATGCCGTGTCGATCGCCGCCGTCGCCGCGGCGGTGGTGACGTTCGGCCTGGTCGTCGACCGGCGTCTCTTGGAAATCGCGGCGGGAGTCTTTCTGCTGAGCTGGGCGGTCTACTTTGCGGTCTATGGCCATCGCCATCGTGTGCGTGTCGGGATGCAGGCGAGCATGACAGGACTTGGCGTCTGGTCGTTCTTGATGGCGACCGCGCACGGCGCTGGTTTGATGCTTGTGCCGTTTATCATTCCTTTATGTCTTTCGGCTTCGCCATCACATGAGATTTCTGCGCAATCGTTTCCCGTTGCGCTTGCAGCGGTCGGTGTGCATATAGCCGTCATTCTTGCTGTCATCGCAGCAATTTCGAGCATCGTTTACGAATCAGTCGGTGTCGCATTCTTGCGATACGGCTGGATCAATCTTGACCGTTTTTGGATTGCGGCTCTCGCAGTGACGGGACTTATCCTTATCGTACGTTAGTCGTTGATGCATACTAACTGACACGGCACACACGAATAATTTTCAAGCTCACGAAATTGCGAATGCTTCTCGATCTCTCATGCCTGCCCTGCGTCGCGTGTGAGCACGCAGCTCTCACATGCGTGTTAGATTCGTTTGATCGGGGCGATGTCACGATTGGAATATGGGGACGTCTCTATGAGGATTACGAAAAAGTCATCTGCGCTTTTTGTCGCCGCTGTCGCGGCGGCAAGCTTTGTGTCCGGGGCGGCGTACGCGCAGCAGATGGGCGACGATGCACTCTCGCACATGTCCTCGCCGCGCGCGGATGGCAAATGCTGGGTCTCGACGGAGAAGCCGGTGATGGAGAACGGCTACGGCTACTGGGGCCCGTGCGCGGGTACGACCGGAAGCGCAGCCGGGACTTCGGCCGGTCAGCGCGCCCGCGCTCAGGCGCGTGGCTCGCGCAATAATCACGAGTAAGTTCTGGATTGAACGCATCGCGTCCTGACGCGATGCGTTCGCCGCGCATGGCGGATGCGCGCCGCAATGTGCGCACCCGCCATTCGGTACATGGTCGTTTCCACGGCATCAGAATGGTGGCGTTTTTCCTCGTCTCCCTCTACGAACGTGCTCGCAGACGGCCTGAAGAGCCGCGCTTGTGATGGGAGAAACGAGATGCGAATTTGCGTGCCGCGCGTGGCCTTTGCCGCGCGCCTTTTTGTTGCGATCTGTGCCTTCGGCTTTTCGATCGTCTCCGCGCGCGCCGAGACGTTTCCCTCCAGGCCCATCACCATCGTCGTGCCTTATCCGCCGGGCGGCGGGCTGGACATGACCGCGCGCGTGATGGCGCCGCATCTGTCGCAGATCCTCGGTCAGCCGGTGATCGTGGAGAATTCCGGCGGCGCGGCCGGCAGCATCGGCGTCGGCAAGGTCGCCCGCTCCAACCCCGACGGCTACACGCTGAGCATCGGCATCACATCGACGCACGTCTTCAACGGCGCGATGTATAAGCTGCCTTACGATCTCCTGAACGATTTCGAACCGATCAGCCTGCTCTCCAGCACACCGCAGCTCATCGTCGCGCGGAAATCGTTTCCGGCCGACGATCTAAAAAGCTTCATCGCGTGGCTTAAGGCAAATCCCGACAAGGCGATGCAGGCCACTGCCGGTGTCGGCAGCGCGGGACATATCGCCGGTGTCTTCTTTCAGAAGGAGACCGGCACCAGCTTCCGCTTCATTCCCTATCGCGGCCTTGGACCGGCGATGCAGGCCATGCTCGCCGATCAGGTTGACATCATGATCGACGTGCCGGCGAGCTCTCTGCCGCAACTGCGCGCCGGCAAGATCAAGGCCTTTGCCGTGGCGGGCGACAAGAGGCTCTCGGCCGCGCCGGACGTGCCGACGGTGGATGAGGCTGGTCTGCCCGGCTTCTATGCGCCGAGCTGGTATGGACTCTGGGCGCCGAAAGGCACGCCGAAAGATGTCATCGCCAAGTTGAACGCGGCGGTGGTCACGACGCTCGCCAATGCCGACGTACAGGCGCGCTTCAAGGATGTCGGCTACGACATCTATCCGCGCGATCAGCAGACGCCAGAGGCGCTGCACGCCTTCCAGAAAGCCGAGATCGACAAATGGTGGCCGATCATCAAGGCCGCCAACATCGCGCCGAAGGAGTGAGCGCATCGCATTGCCGGCAGCCCGCTACCAGCGGGCGCCGGCCTTGTCACAATCACCTCTCTACATTGTCATTAGTGTCGTCTGCCGGCTAGGCTCGGTTTCGGCCATGGTCTCTCCCACAACGTCAACAGGGAGCGACAGACATGAAGCGGTACGTGATCGAACGGAACATACCGGGCGTCGGCGGGCTCAACGGTGGCCAGCTCAAGGATGCTGCGGCCACCTCCTGCAATGCGCTTTCGAAGCTGTATGGGAAAGTGCAGTGGGAGCATTCATACGTCGCGGATGACAAAACGTTCTGCATCTATCTTGCCGAGGACGAGGCGTCGATCCAGGAGCACGCTCGCTTGAGCGGCTTCCCGGCGAACAAGGTCACCGAGGTCCGCACCATCATCGATCCGATGACTTCGGCCTCCTGATTAAGTGGGCGCCGCCGTGCCGGGATACGCCGGCGGCGCTTCAATTCGAAGCGGGGCGACGATGAACAGGATGCGTATCGCGCCAAAGGCACCCGCCAACAATGACCGCGTGCTCGACGTGACTGTCGTGCTGCTGGACGAGGGATATGCCTCGACAGCGATTGGCCCGATCGAGGTCTTCCACTCGGCCGGGCAGCTCTGGAACTGGCTGCACGACGAAGCCTTACAGCCGCGCTTCCGCGTGCGCGTCGCATCGATCGACGGCAAAAGCGTCACCAGCCTGTGCTCGGTCGGCCTGACGCCCGAATGCGCCATCGCCGACATCAAGAAGACCGACATCATCATCCTCCCCGCATCCGGCTGGGATATTCAGCAACGCATTGCCCGCAGCACCGCGCTACTGCCATGGCTGCGTAAATGGCACGCCAAAGGCGTCACCATCGCCGGCATTTGCTCGGGCGTTGCGTTCCTGGCCGAATGCGGATTGCTCGATGGGCGCCGGGCAACGACGCATTGGGGCGTCGCCGATATCCTGCGCGCGCACTACCCGAAAGTGCTCTGGCGCCCCGAGCAGTTCGTGACGGAAGACGGCCGGCTTTTGTGCAGCGGCGGCATCTACGCCGCGATCGATCTCAGCCTCTATCTGGTCGAGAAGTTCTGCGGCCGCGACATTGCCTTGCAATGCGCGAAGTCATTGCTCGTCAGCATGCCGCGCAACCGCCAGTCCGGTTATTCAGTGCTGCCGCTGTCGCGCCCGCATTCCGACGCCAAGATCAAGGAGACCGAGGAATACCTGCACAATAATTTCGATCGCGACGTGCCGATCGACGCACTGGCCGAGCGTATCGGCATGGGCCCGCGCAATTTTATCCGGCGCTTTAAGGGGGCGACCGGCCACGTCCCGCTCGCCTACATCCAGACACTGCGCGTGTCGGCGGCGAAGGAGATGCTCGAGCACGGCGCCGCGTCGATCCAGGCAGTCTCATCGAAGATCGGCTACGAGGACCTCGCGTTCTTCAGAAGTCTGTTCAAGCGCCACACCGGCATGACGCCAGCGGAATACCGCGGCCGCTTCGCCAAGCTGAGCGTCGATCGCGGTGAATTATCCGCGGGCGCAT
This sequence comes from Pseudolabrys sp., assembly GCA_036494425.1. Taxonomy (GTDB): domain Bacteria; phylum Pseudomonadota; class Alphaproteobacteria; order Rhizobiales; family Xanthobacteraceae; genus Pseudolabrys. The sequence goes on along the minus strand of DASXOK010000187.1, from coordinate 13,067 downwards.
TGGTCCTCGAAGGTCCATAAACAGGCTGTCGGTAACATGCGCGACGGCGCCGGTATCACCGTGCAGATTGTGTTGCGAGTTCGGCGAGCCGCGCCGCCGCTGTGATCAACTTCGGCTATTTGAAGGGTTACCTCCGATACATCGGCTGATGCTTGGGCCATTCTGTTAGCCAAGCCGTTGATCTTTGACCACGCCGCCGCAATCGACATGCCGCGAGCGCATCATCGTGAGGAGAGTCCCATGAAGCAGAACGCGCTGGCTGCATTGGCGTGTGCGGGCCTGATCGTCGCGAGTTTTGCCGCGCCGACAAGGACCGTCGCGCAGACTGCCGTCACCGAGCGGGAAGCACACGCCATCGGCGTCGACGCCTATCTCTATTTCTATTCGCTTGTCACAATGGATGTGTCGCGGAGGCAGTTCACCAACATCGAGCCCGGCAAGGAGTTCGGCAAAGGTCCGATGAACACGTTCGTGAACGTGCCGGAGTATCCGCCGGCCGATTTCAAAGGCGTGGTGCGCTCGAACTTCGATACGCTCTATTCCATCGCCTGGGTCGATCTCACTAAGGAGCCTGTGATCATCTCCGTCCCGGATACTGGCGGTCGCTATTACCTGTTGCCGATGCTCGACATGTGGACTGACGTGTTCGCGTCGCCCGGCTGGCGCACGACCGGCACCGGCGCAGGCAATTTCCTCCTGGCGCCTCCGGGCTGGCGGCCCGATCTGCGCGACCGTTTCGTCGAAGAGTTTAAGCTGCCGAAGGACATTCAGCGCATCGACGCGACGACACCCTATGTGTGGATCATCGGCCGCACCAAGACGGACGGCCCGGCGGATTACGATGCGGTTCACAAGATCCAGGCCGGCTACAGAGTCACGCTTCTGTCCGATTGGGGCAAGGCGCCGAAGCCGGTCGAGGTCAAAATCGACCCGAGCATCGACATGAAGACACCGCCGAAGATCCAAGTGGATACGATGTCGGCTGAGAAGTTCTTCACCTATGCCGCTGAGCTTCTCAAGACGAACCCAGCCCACGCGACCGACCAGCCGATGATCGCGCGGCTCAAGCGCATCGGCTTCGAGGCCGGAAAGACCTTCGACATGGCCAAGCTCGATCCGGCCGTCCGCAACGGCTTGGCCAATGTTCCGGAAGATGCGCGCAAGCTCATGGAGTGGAAGGTCCCAACTCTGGCGCGCGTCGCGAATGGCTGGTCGATGAACACCGACACCATGGGCGTCTACGGCAACTACTACCTCAAGCGCGCCATCGTCACGCAACTTGGCCTCGGCGCCAATTTGCCCGAGGACGCCATCTACCCGCTCAATATCGGCGATGAGACCGGCAAACCGCTCGACGGCGGCAACAAGTACATACTGCATTTCGAGAAGGAGACGATCCCGCCGGTGAACGCGTTCTGGTCGATCACCCTGTATGACCCGGAGGGCTTCCAGGTCGGCAATGTGCTCAATCGCTTTGCGGTGAGCAGCTGGATGCCGTTCAAATACAGCGCGGACGGCTCACTGGACATCTATTTCCAGAACGAAAATCCCGGTAGGGACAAGGAGGCCAACTGGCTTCCGGCCCCGAAGGGCGCATTCAACCTGACCATGCGCCTGTACAGCCCAAAGCTGGAGGCCTTGACCGGAAAGTGGAGCCCGCCGCCGATCACGCGCGTGCAGAACCTCCCGGGCCTTGCGGTTCAATAAACTTCATTCGCCGCAACGCCATGCCGATCGCTCATGTGACCGGCATGGCGTCAGAGCGGTTTGAGCGCGCCCACCACGGTGGGGAGAAACTCGGACACCGTCGGGTGGATATTCACGGCCCGTTGCAGCACCGTGTATGGCGCCTTGGCGTACATCAGGTCGAGGAGGACGTGGACGACTTCATCGCCTCCCACGCCGAGGATCGACACGCCGAGAATCTCCTTGCTGTCCCGGTCGGCCAGAATCTTCATGAAGCCCTGTGTTTCGCCTTTTTCATAGGCGCGACTCACTTTCTCCATGGGCATGGTCGCGATGAGCGCGGGGCGGCCCGATTTCCGCACCTCGGTTTCCGTCATGCCGGCCCGGCCGAGCGGCGGGTCGGTATAGAGATTGTAGGCGAGGATGCGGTCACTGACCCGGCGCGGGTCCTTGTTGAGCAGATTGGCCGCGACGATCTCGAAATCATTATAGGTAGTGTGGGTGAAAGCGCCTTTGCCGTTGCAGTCACCCAAGGCCCAGATACCGGGCGCGTTTGTCTGCAATTGATCGTCCACCTGAATGAACCCGCGTTTGTCGATGGCGATGCCGGCTTTGTCGACGCCGAGATCGTCGGTGTTGGGACGCCGGCCGACGGCAAGAAGCAGATGGGTGCCGATGACTTCGGGCGCGCCCGTCTGGCAATCAAGGCCGACCGAAATTTTTCCGTCACGCTCCGCGACGGTGATGCACTCAGCGCCCAGGCGCACTTCGATCCCCTCGCGTCGGAGAATATCGGTGACGGCCGCCGATACGTCTTCGTCCTCCCGCGCAATCAGCCGCGGCGCCATTTCGATGACGGTCACCTGGCTGCCGAACCGGCGATACATCTGCGCAAACTCCAGGCCGATATAGCTGCCGCCAACAATCACCAGATGCGGCGGGAGGACGTCGAGGCCCATGATCGAGCTGTTGTCCAGGTATTCGATCTGATCGAGCCCTGGTATTTCGGGTATCAATGCCCGCCCGCCGACATTGATGAATATCCGCTCCGCCTCCAGAACCTCGTCCCCGACCGCCACCGCGCGCTGTGAGACGAAGCGCGCATGGCCTTCGTAGACCGTGCAGCCATCCAGCGATTTCAAGGAACGCTCGACGCCTTTGTTGGACACGCTGACAACCGCGTCCTTGCGCGCCTTCACCTTCTTCATGTCGACGCTGACGCCGCCGTTGATCACGACCCCGAATTCCGCGCCGCGTCGCGCCAGATGCGCGGCATAGGCGCTGGCGACGAGGGTCTTGGTCGGCGTGCATCCGGTATTCACGCAGGTGCCGCCGAAGAGCTTGCGCTCGATGATGGCGACTTTCATTCGGGCAGCCACAAGGCGGCGCGCGAGAGGAGGGCCCGCCTGTCCAGTGCCGATGATAATGGCGTCGTATGTCGGCATCGTCTGTTATCCTGGTGTTGGTGCTACAGACCCGAGAAAAAGCACAATGCGGCATCCGGCCAGGATCTGCCATTGCGGCCATATAGGCTGCCCGCGTCGCCCGCCTCTGAATGGTATTCCGTTCTTCTTCAATGACGCAGGAGCTGACGCCAGGATCAAACCGGCTAGCTTTTACCCCCAGTTTCCTGAAAAGTGAGGGAAGCCTGACGCGTATTGGAGAATGCTCTGATGACACGTGCGGCCATCTTTATATTTGCAACGGTCGCTGCCGGTATCCTGGCCGGTTGCGACAACAAGCAGGCCAGCAACGCCAGTCCTCCTCCGCCGTCCGTTACCGTTTCTCAGCCGATCCAGAAAACGATCACGGAATGGGATGAGTACACGGGCCGGTTCGAGGCCTTGGCGACCGTCGAGGTGCGTGCGCGGGTTTCGGGATTCGTCGACTCGATCCATTTCAAGGATGGCCAGATCGTCAAGCAGGGCGATCTGCTGTTCATCATTGATCAGCGGCCCTACAAGCTCGCCGTCGAACAGGCCAAGGCCGATCTGGAGCGCGCGAAGGCCAAACTCGAGATCGCAACGTCCGACGTCGAGCGCGCGACGCCTCTGGTTCAGTCCCAGACATTGACCGGGCGCGAATTCGATACCCGGCGTTCGGTGCAGCGCGATGCCGCAGGTGGCGTTGGCTCGGCCGACGCCGCGCTCAAACAGGCCGAACTCAATCTCGAATGGAGTGAGGTGCGCGCCCCGATCGGCGGACGGATCTCCGACAAGCGCGTCGACGCCGGCAATCTGATCACCGGCGGCTCGACCGGCGCGACCCTGCTTACCTCGATCGTCACGCTCGATCCAATCCATTTCATCTTCGACGGCAGCGAAGCGGATTTCATCCACTACCTGCGTCTTGCCGCGGCTGGCACGCGGCCGTCGTCCCGCGACGTGCAGAATCCGGTCGCGGTCCGGCTCGCCGACGAGACGGACTACAAGCACATGGGCCGGATGGATTTCGTCGACAACATCGTCAATCCGAAAACCGGCACGATCCGCGGCCGTGCCCTCTTCGACAACAAAGATGGCCTGCTGACCCCTGGGTTCTTCGGACGGATGCGGCTGTTCGGGGGCAAGAACAATGCCTTGCTCATTCCCGACAACGCAATCGCGTCCGACCAGGCGAGCAAGATTGTCTTCACCGTTGCAAATGACGGCACGGTCGGCACCAAGAAAGTCGAGCTTGGTCCCATCGTCGATGGATTGCGCGTCGTGCGCTCGGGCCTCGCGCCAACCGACCGCATCGTGATCGACGGCCTGGCGCGGGCCCATCCGGGACAGAAAGTCACCGCCGAGGGCGGCACGATCAAGGCGGCCGAGAAATAGACCGGGCCGCTCCGCCCAAGGTGATGAGGGGTCCATGCGGTTTTCACATTTCTTCATCGACAGGCCGATCTTTGCGAGCGTGCTCTCGATCATCCTGACGCTCGTTGGCGTCATTTCGTTTCGGGCGCTGCCAATCACCGAATTTCCGGAGATCGCTCCGCCGACCGTCGCTGTGACCACTCTCTTTGCCGGCGCGGCAGCCGATGTCGTGTCCGAGACGGTCGCTTCGCCGATCGAGCAGGAGATCAACGGCGTCGACGACATGCTTTACGTGGTGTCGCAGGCGACCGGGGACGGCTCGTTGGAAATCGATGTCGTATTCAAGCCGGGTACGAATGTCGACGAGGCGCAGGTGCTGGTGCAGAACCGCGTGTCGATCGCGCTGCCGCGTCTGCCCGAAGAGGTGCAGCGCATCGGCGTGACGGTCAAGAAGAAGTCACCCGATCTGCTGATGGTGATCCACCTGATCTCGCCGGACGACACGCTCGACCAGGCCTACATCTCCAATTACGCCACCATCAACGTCAAAGACGTCCTCACCCGCATCGATGGAGTCGGTGACACCATCGTGTTCGGCGCGCGCGACTATTCCATGCGGGTGTGGCTCGATCCGGCGAAGGTGCAGTCGCGCGGTCTGACCGCCAGCGACATCGTCGCCGCTCTGCGCGCCGCCAACGTGCAGGTCGCGGGTGGCGCAATCAACCAGCCCCCCGCGACGTCGCCGGGCGGATTCCAACTGGCGGTGCAGACCCTGGGACGGCTGAGAAGCCCGGATCAGTTCAGCGACATTATCGTCGCTACCGATCCGGACGGCCGCGTGACGCGCGTGCGCGACATCGCCCGCGTCGAATTGGGCGCCGACACCTACACGACGAACGCCTATCTCGACGGCAAGGTCGCAACCGCGATCGGTATCTTCCAGCGTCCGGGCTCGAACGCGCTCGCTACCGCCGCGGCGGTCATCAAGACGATGGATGAGCTCGCGAAAAGCTTTCCACCGGGCCTGTCCTACCGTGTCGCCTACAACACCACCGAATTCGTCCAGCAATCGGTCAATGAGGTGATCAGAACATTGTTCGAGGCGGTCGTTTTGGTCGTTCTCGTCATCATCCTGTTCCTGCAGACGTGGCGTGCCGCCATCATTCCCGTCGTCGCGATTCCGGTATCGTTGATCGGCACGTTCTTCGTTCTGGAAGCTTCCGGATTCTCGCTGAATAACCTCACCCTGTTCGGGCTCGTGCTGGCCATCGGCATCGTGGTGGACGACGCCATCGTCGTCGTCGAGAACGTCGAACGCTATTTGCGGGAGGGCCTCAGTCCGCGCGAGGCCGCGCATAAGACCATGGACGAGGTCGGCGGCGCGCTGATCGCGATCATGCTCGTGCTCTGCGCCGTCTTCATCCCGACGGCATTCATCACCGGCATTTCCGGGGCTTTCTACCGGCAGTTCGCACTGACCATCGCGGCGTCGACGATCATTTCGGCCATGGTGTCGTTGACTCTGTCGCCGGCGCTGGCGGCGCTGTTCCTGCGCCCGCACAGCCATGAGGAGAGGCCGGGCTTCTGGACGACGGTAGGCCGACCGTTCAACGCCTTCTTCGCCGGCTTCAATAAATGGTTCGGCAAGCTCTCCAACGGCTATGCGGCGCTGACGCGGCGCGTGCTGCGCGTGTCGGCGCTCATGCTCGTGATCTATGCCGGGTTGATCGGCCTGACCTATTTCCAGTTCGCCCGTACGCCCTCGGGTTTCATTCCGCCGTTGGACCGCGGCTATTTCATCACGGTGGTGACATTGCCGCCGGGATCGAGCCTCGAACGGACGGATGCCGTCATCCGCAAGGCGTCCGATATTCTGCTGTCGCGGCCGGGCGTGGCGCACACCGTGACGTTCGCCGGATTCGACGGCGCGACATTCACCAATGCGCCCAACTCGGGCGTCCTGTTTGTGCCTTTGAAGCCGTTCGAGGAACGGGTGAAGGCCGGGCTTACCGCCAACGGAATCCTGAACGATCTGCGTGGCCAGATGCAGGCGCTACGCGAGGCCTTCGTCCTGGTGCTCCCGCCGCCATCCGTACCCGGCATCGGCACCGGAGGCGGTTTCAAGCTTTACGTCCAGGACCGAGCCGGTCGCGGCCCGCGCGCGCTTGAGCAGGCGATCGGGATGGCTACCGCCGCGGCGAACCGGACGCCCGGGCTGGTGCAGGTCTTCACGTTGTTCAACGCCTCGACTCCGCAGGTCTATGCCGACATCGACCGCACCAAGGCCGAGATGTTGGGCGTGCCGATCGCACGGTTCTTCGACACCCTCACGACCTACATGGGCTCGACCTACGTCAACGACTTCAACATTCTCGGCCGGACCTACCGGGTGACGGCGCAAGCCGACAACCCGTTCCGGCTTTCGATCCGCGATGTCGAAAACCTGCGCACGAGATCGACTGCCTCGCAAATGGTGCCGCTCGGTGCCGTTGCGACCTTTAGCGACATCACCGGCCCGTACCGCGTGCCGCGCTACAATCTCTTTCCGGCCGCGGAGATTCAGGGTGCGACACTGCCCGGCTTCTCCACCGGACAGGCGATCGCGGCGATGGAGAACATCCTCACCAATCTGCCGTCGGGCTTTGGCTTCGAGTGGACTGAGATTGCACTTCAGGAAAAGGTTGCCGGCAACACGGCTATCGTCGCGTTCACCCTGGCGGTGGTCTTCGTGTTCCTGCTGCTGGCCGCGCAATACGAGAGCGTGCTCTTGCCCCTCGCCGTGATCCTGATCGTGCCGATGTGCCTTCTCGCCGCCATCAGCGGCGTGCTGTGGCGCGGCATGGACAACAACATCCTCACGCAGATCGGCTTCGTGGTGCTGATCGGACTGGCGGCGAAGAACGCAATCCTGATTGTCGAGTTCGCGCGGCAGGCCGAGGAGCAGGGCGCCAACCGCAGGGACGCCGCCGTGCAGGCGGCGCGCACGCGGCTTCGTCCGATCCTGATGACGTCGCTCGCGTTCATTCTCGGCGTGGTGCCGCTGGTCGTTGCGACGGGGGCGGGCGCCGAACTGCGTCAGGCGCTCGGCACCGCGGTGTTCTTCGGCATGCTCGGCGTGACGTTGTTCGGGCTTCTCTTCACGCCGGTGTTCTACGTCGTGATGCGCTGGATCGGCACGATGCCGGCCAAGGCGCCGAAGGGCAAGGAAGTGCCAGGGCCGCAGTGAATGCGTTCGCGCCATGCGGTGCAGGCACAGGTTACCATCGATATGTTTAGAATTGTTGCGAGCGGTTTCTCCTGTTCAAGGCGACGGTTACGAACTACATTTTGATGCGGAGGCTCAAGCGACGATATTCACCTTCCAACTGAACGATATCGCGCCTCGCACGAAGGCGGGATCAGGAGGATGGACATGGCGACGACGACAGCAAGTGCAGTGGAGCTTCTCCCCTCCGCGCTCGATTGCCAGAAGAAGAGCGCCGAGATCGAAGCGCAAAAAGCATCCGACTACATGCGGCACCAGGCGGCCGTGCAGGCCGAGCGGAAGGCCTTGCTCGATCAGCTCACGAATCCGTCCGGTGTCTCCGACGAGGAGAGGATGAAAAGGGCCGCGGCGATCATCCGGCGGGCGGTGAACAATGGTTTGACTGAAGTGGAAGTGGGGCGTTTTCCCAATCAGCTCTGCACCGACCGCGGGCGCGCGATCAATCAGCAGGAGCCGGGCTGGGAGAACACCCTCACCGGGCTGCCCAAGGAGCTCTTTGAGTTCTGGAAGAAACACATGCAGCCGCGCGGCTATCGCGTGAAGTATCAGATCGTCGATTGGCCGAATGGCATGCCGGGCGATATCGGCGTGACGCTGGCGTGGGGAGGCAAAGAGGCAAACTGAGCGCCGGCTCGTCGACTGACTTTCAACGGCGAAGCGTCGAACCGCGCCAGGGCCAGGGCATGTCCGACCGGTCTATGACAGGCGAGTCGCCACGTTTATGGGGGGCGCAAATTGGCACGCACGAGCAACAAAACCGCGACGAAGACGTCCGCGAATACGAAGATGAAGAGAAAGGAATACGAGAAGGAGCTGCGCAAGCTCCAGGTTGAGCTTTGCTTGTTGCAGGAATGGGTGAAGAGCGCGGGCGCGAAGGTCATCGTCGTATTCGAGGGGCGCGATGCCGCGGGCAAGGGCGGAACGATCAAGGCGCTGACCGAGCGCGTGAGTCCGCGTGTGTTCCGGGTGGTCGCGCTTCCCGCGCCATCCGATCGCGAGAAAACGCAGATATTCATGCAACGCTACATCGAGCGCTTTCCGGCGGCCGGTGAAATCGTGATATTCGACCGCAGCTGGTACAACCGCGCCGGCGTCGAACATGTCATGGGCTTCGTCGACGCCGACAGATACCAGCGATTCCTCGAATTGTGTCCCGAGATCGAGAAGTACGTGACCGAGGCGGGAATCATCCTCGTCAAGATTTGGCTCGAAGTGGGCCAGGACGAGCAGGAGAAGCGATTTAGAGCGCGTATCGGCGATCCGCTTCGCCAATGGAAATTGAGCCCGATGGATGTCGAATCCTACAAGCGATGGTACGACTACTCGGCGGCGCGCGATGCCATGCTGGACGCCACCGACAGTGAGCATGCGCCCTGGTCCATCGTTCGCTCCGATGACAAACAGCGCGCGCGCCTGAACTGCATCTCGCATATTCTCGAGGCAATCCCGTTCAAGCGAATTCGCCGGCAAAAAGTGACGCTTCCGAAGCGGTCAGGCAAACGCAAATACGATGATGCTGCCGCATTGACGGGACGGCATTTTGCTCGCGAACGCTATTGATTGCCGAACGCGGTTCTCTGACGACATCTCTCTGAAACGGGTTGTCGGACATGAACGCTTCAAAAGATCGCCACGCGATATGGCTTGAATACATCCCGCCCGCTCAATGGCTGGCGGACTACCGCCGGGGTTGGTTGAGCGGCGATGCCATTGCGGGCGTGACGCTCGCGGCCTACGCGATCCCCGTCTCGCTCGCCTATGCCGGACTTGCAGGATTGCCGCCGCAGGTCGGCATCTACGGCTATCTACTCGGCGGACTTGGCTACGCCCTCTTAGGTTCGTCACGGCAACTGGCGATCGGACCCACGTCGGCCATCTCACTGATGATTGCCGGAACGGTCGGCGCGATGGCCGCGGGAGACGCCGAGCGTTACGCGCAAATTGCCAGCCTGACAGCGTTCACCGTGGCCATTCTCTGCCTCATGGCCTGGGCATTGCGCCTCAGCGCCCTCGTCAGGTTGATCAGCGACAGTAACCTTGTGGGCTTCAAGGCCGGCGCTGGCCTGACCATCGCGATGACTCAGTTGCCAAGTCTCATCGGTGTGGCAGGCGGCGGCCATGACTTCTTTGAACGGGCCGTGCTGCTGGCCGGGCAACTGCCTGACGTGAATTACCTGGTGTTCGCGGTCGGCATCATCGCAATCGTGTTGATTGCCGCCGGAGAGCGCTTGCTGCCGGGCAAACCGATTGCGCTGGGCGTCGTCGCGCTGTCGATCGTCGCAGCATCCGTCCTCGGGCTGCCGGCCCTTGGCGTGCCGACAACGGGGCATATCCCGGCCGGATTGCCAGCTTTGGCGGGTCCAGCTTTGAGGCTCCGCGACGTCGAGGGGATATTTCCGCTCGCCGCCGGATGCCTGCTGCTCGCCTATATCGAAGGTGTCTCCGCCGCGCGCACGTTCGCCGCCAAGCATGGTTATGCGCTGGACCCGCGACAGGAATTTCTTGGCGTCGGCGCGGCAAATCTCGCTGCGGCGCTGGGGCACGGCTATCCGGTCGCGGGCGGGCTGTCGCAATCGGCGGTGAACGACAAGGCGGGCGCGCGGACGCCGCTCGCTCTTGTCGTTGCCTCGGCCACGCTCGCGCTCTGCCTGCTCTTCTTCACGGGGTTGCTCGAAAATCTGCCGAAGGCCGTCTTGGCCGCCGTGGTGCTCACCGCCATTGCCGGTTTGCTGGACTTTCCGGCGATGTACCGCATGTGGCGCGTCAGCCGGATGGACTTCACAGCGGCGGCGATCGCGCTCTGCGCCGTGCTGGTCTTGGGGATTCTGCAAGGCATTCTGTTGGCGGCATTGGCGTCGATCCTGATGCTGCTCGTCCGGGTGTCGCGCCCGCACGTGGCGTTCCTCGGGCGCGTTCCAGGCACCAAGACCTACTCCGACTTTGCCCGCCATCCGGAAAACGAGCGGCTCTCCGGCGTGATCGCCTTCCGTCCCGAGGCGTCGCTTATTTACGTCAACGCGGATGCTGTCTTCGAAGCCGTCATGCAACGCATCGGTGAGGCCTGCTCGCCGGCGCTGCGGCTGGTTGTCTGCGATCTGTCGGCATCGCCGTACCTCGATCTTGCCGGCGCGCACATGCTGCACGAATTGTGTAATCGCCTTGCAGCGAAGGGCATCGCGCTGCGCATTGTCGGCGCCCACGGCCGTGTGCGCGAACTGCTGCGGGCCGACGGTCTCGACGAAAAGGTCGGGGGAGTCGACCGGATACTGACGCTCGATAGTTTGGTCGAGGCCGAGGCTGTTGGCAAAAACTGAGAGATTTGCACGCGGCTCGTTCGATCACGTCATCGGCGCGTGTGAGCGAAGCCCGACCGAAGATCGCCATCCTCACGGGGAACTTTGCTGCCGGGCCCGCGTTCCAGCGCTAGAAATCGCTGGGGGACATCTCGCGGCCTCGATCATCAAACCGACGGAGGAGCGCAGTGGGACTGTCCTGGCAACAAGGTCCGCTTTCAACGGGGGCGATCGGCAAATTCCTCGTACCCGAACCGCTGCCCAAGAGACTGTTGTATGTCGAACCGTTGCGTCGGCGGATGCGCGTGCGCTTCGGCGGAACCTGGATCGCCGATAGTGAGAAGGTCCTTTTGCTCTTCGAACCGGGCCGCTATCCGGTCGCCTATTTCCCGGAGAGCCACATCTCTCCCGGCGTCCTCGAACGCACCGACCAAACGGTCCAGCACCCCGATCTCGGGCCCACCTCTTGGTACGCGGTCCGGGCGGGCGAGCAGGTTGCCTCGCGAGGAGCTTGGCAGCACACCGAATTGCCGGCGCACGCGAGCGAACTGCAGGGAAGGATCGCCTTCGCCTGGCAGGCCATGGACGCTTTCTACGAGGAAGACGAACGAATCGCAGGCCATGCCGCTGACAACTATCACCGCATCGACATTCGCCAGACCTCCCGTCACCTCGTGGTCCAACATAATGACCGCACCATCGCGGACACCACGCGGCCGCTCGCCCTCTACGAGTCCGGTTTTGCACCGCGCTGGTACGTCCCACGCGCGGATGTCGACGAGTCCGCCCTCGCTCCCGTAAAGCTCCAGACTTTCTGCCCCTACAAAGGGCTCTGCAGCTATTACAGCATCGATGACGCACGTCTGGCGGCCTGGACGTATCCTGAGGCCTATCCTGAAGTCGGCCGCATCGCCAACCTGGTGTCGTTCGAGCCCGACAAAGTCTCAGTTTATCTCGATGACGCCCAGCTGCATCTCGAGCCGGGCCAGGAGGTGGATCCGCACGGCCCTGATCGCAATCTCACGGTCGAGGAGGCGCTTCGCCCTGCCCATCTGCGTGAGCGCGCACCGGCGGGCCCGTAGCGACTGCGAGCGGATAGCGACATGGCTAGGCTGCTATCGGTGAACGTCGGGCTTCCGCGCGACATCGCTTGGAAGGGCCGCGCAGTACACACCGGGATCTGGAAGAATCCGGTGGGTGGCCGGTGCCAGGCGCGCCGGCTGAATCTGGACGGCGACGGTCAAGGCGACTTGGCCGGCCACGGGGGTGAGCAGCGAGCCGTCTTCGTCTACCAGATCGAGTCGTATCGTTATTGGCAGGTGCAGCTCAACAGGACCGACTTCGTCCACGGACAGTTCGGCGAGAACTTCACGATCGAGGGATTGCCTGACGATGACGTTTGCATCGGCGACCGTTATCAAATCGGCAGCGCAGTGTTCGAGATCAGTCAACCGCGCGTGACCTGCTACCGCGTCGGCATTCGGATGAACGAGCCACGAATGCCTGCGCTGCTGACATCCAGCGGACGACCGGGATTCTATTTTCGCGTCCTTCAGGAAGGCGAGGTGGGCGCTGGCGACGACATCGTGAAGCTGGGAGAGGCGAAGGAGCGAATGACCATTGCGGAGGTCAACGCGCTTCTCTATTCGCCGAACCATCCGCGCGATCGGCTTGAGCGCGCCTTGCGGATCGAGGCGCTATCGCCTGGATGGCGCGCCTCGTTCGAGGCCTTGCATCAGAGTCAGACCACCGGCAATGCCGGTCTGGTGCCGGCCGCCGCTGCGCATCCGGCTGCGCCGGGATTTCGGCCGCTCACGGTGGTGGCGATCGATCAGGCGTCGGCGGATGTCCTCTCGCTGACGCTGCAGCGGGCCGATGGCCAGTCGCTGCCGGCCGCGCTGCCGGGGCAGTACGTGGTTCTGCGGCTTCCGAGGGGCACAGGCGGCACGCCCTTTTTTCGCAGCTATTCGCTCTCAGGACCCGTCTCGGGAGAGCGCTATCGGATCAGCGTGAAGATGGAGCCGA
>DASXOK010000186.1:0-4158 GCA_036494425.1 Pseudolabrys sp. | reverse complement strand
CTGCGGAGCCGGGCTCAATACGTGGCTCTGCTTCTCGCGCAGAATCGTCATCGCGCTGTTCGAGCATACGGTGTTCGGCTGGACCGCGCTGGTGCTGGCGGCAATCAACCTGGTGCGGCCGTCATTGGTGATGTTTGGATTGGCCCTGGCCGCCGTCTGCCTCGGCATCGTGCTCTATAATATCGAGCTGTCGGGCATCGCCGCCGGGCTGCTCGTGCTCAGCCTGGCACGTCGCGCACCCGGAACAAACTGACTGCCAGCGCCACAAAGGCCGCGCAAAGCCACAGCGATTGCCAGTTGGCGAGGCTTTCGTTCGGCACGATGTAGATCACCGACAGCGCGAGGATGAGCGCGGCCGCCAACTCGGCCACGCCGCGGCCGCCGGTCGGACGCGGCACGCTCAGGCTCTGCACCAGGAACGGAACGATCGCGGCCGTCAGCGGCGCGAAGGGAAAGTCCTTGTAGCGTGGGTTGAACACCAGCCCGAGCGCCACATCGATCGACAGCACCATTGTCGCGATCATGACGATGCCGGCGAGCAGCGCCAGCCGGTCTTGGGTGCGCCATTCGACCGCGCCGAGGACGCGGGAGAAGACCGGTAAAGCCGTGCCGCGCGTGATGGCGGCGCTCACAACAAGGGGGCTGGCGAGCGCAACCGCGCAAAAGGCCAGCGAGCGCAGCCAACTCCCGAGATAGAGGCTTTCGATCGGCACATTCTCGACGGCCCAGCCGAGCAGGATGCCGCCGGCCACGGCATTGGCGCCCACCGCGAGCCAGACCGTTGACGGCACGCCCTCCTTGCGCCGGGCCGCGAAAGCCGCGCCGAAGATCAGCACCGCGAAGGCGACGCCGCCGGCCCCCTGGAGCTTCCATTGCCGATGGTTGGATATCGCATCGCCGACAACAAATTTGGGCTCGTGCGTGGTGGCATCGAGGATACCCCAATGGCCGCCAACAGTGCCTTCGAGCGCCCGCTTCCATGGCGCATCGATGGCCTCGATCACGTTGGCATGAAAATGATCGCGCTTGGCCAGCACCAGCACGTCCTGGATGACCCGCGCCTCATTGGCGGGTGACGGCAGCGCCCCCTCGCGCATGCGGCCTGCGCTCGGCCAGCCAACCTCGCCGATGAGGACCTCCTTGCCGGGGAAGGCCGCGACGACCTGGCGGCGGATGGCGTCGACATGCGCCGCCGCTTCGCTCGCGGGTACGGGAAAATCCTCCCAATACGGCAGGACATGGATGGTCACGAAGTCGACCGCCGAGGCCAGTTCGCGGTTGCGCAGCCAGAACTCCCAGACGTCGGCATAGGTCACCGGCACGTGGACGCGCGATTTGACCTCGCGGATGATGTTGCCGAGATCGATGGCCGACAGCTCGCCGCGCAGAAGCACTTCGTTTCCGACCACCAGCGCTATGATGGTGTCGGGATATTTGTTGGCCAGCGCCACGCCGTTCTCAACCTGCACCCGGTTCTTCTCCGGATGGCTCGACAGCCAGATGCCTTGCAGCACCTTCATGCCGTGCTTGGCGGCGAGACCCGCCACCTGCTCGATGCCCTGGTTGGCAGCGTAGACCCGCACGCAATTGGTGATCCTGGAGAGCCGGGTCAGATCTTCGTCGATCTGCGCCGCCGGAATGAAAGTATTGGGGTCGAACGGATTCTGCCCATCCCGGTACGGGGCATACGACATGCAATACAGCTTCTCGCCTGCGACCCTCTCACCCGCGGTCAGCGGGGATTGCGGCATCGGGCTCCCGAGCCACGCCCACACGGCAATGATGACCACCGCCGCGACGGCGAGGCAGAAAAGTCCAGAACGCATCGTCGGACCCAATTCGGCAGTGACGCTCAATCGGCGGCACGGCTTATAGCCTGTCGCGGTAACCTGCCAAGCGTCCAACTTTAAGGAAGAGTCATGGAGACGCTGGACAAAGCGCGCGCGTTGAGGCCAAGGTTCGCCCCACACGACTAACCATGTTTGCAGGTCCGAGCCTGGGGGTCGGGTCTGTTCGAGTGCACGAGAGGCCGGGGCGGCCGGCAGCAAAACAAGAAGCGCCGCATTAGTGTCCCAATCCCGTCTCACAGAGGCTGGGTCGCGGGGCTTGCGGCTTCAATCAAACACCGGCGGGACGATGCCGTTTCATTCGACTTTGCGTGATGTCTTTGCCGTGCTCGGCGCGGCGGTCTTGACCCTTACCGCTCCGGCGGCCCTGGCCCAGACCGGCAATGGCAAACCGCCGGAGCAGCAGCAGAAGCCCGCTGACAACGCCGCCGCCAAGGAAGGCCAGAAGAAGATCGACGAGATCGCCGAGGCCTCGCGCGTGCTCACCGGCCCGGCCGGTAACCCCGAATGTGTCTGGCTCGGCCGCCGGGTAGTCAGCCTGCTCTGGCGCGATGACCTCGATACCGCCTTCCGCCACCTCGATCTCTATGACCGGTTCGGCTGCCCGAGCGCCCACATCCAGGCGACTTTCCGTTGTCTGGTACGCCAAGGAAATATCGACCCCAAAGCGCAGGAAACGTTGAACGGGCGCGTTCACTCCTGCTGGCTCAATCCTGGTCTGCCGCCCACCCCATCCGAGGCGGCTGCTGCGCCCCCGGCCGCCGCTCCGGCTGCGCCCGGAGGAACTACACAACAGTAAACGCGTTAATAAGCGCGTTGCCGGATGGCAAAATTCATCCAGGTGCCATGCATGTGCCTAGGATTTGCCATGAGGTGTCATTACTTGAACAAGTACCTTATGCCGCGCTACGTTGCACCCTCGCAGACGGAGCGTCGGCTGAGCCCAGGGGACGGGCTCAAGGGTCTGCCATCCTGCCCCAGTCGGTTATGAGTCTATGCGCACCGTTGCTGCCGTGGTCGCCCTTGTGGCGTGCGTGCAGGCTGGGATGTGGGCCTTATCGCGCGATCAGGTGACCGCTCCCGGCTTCGATGGCCAACTCGCCAGCGTGTCCTATGCGCCGTTTGACGGCAATGCGACGACCGATGGCGGCGGCAAGGCGCGCGCCGAACAGATCCGCGCGGATCTCAAGCTGCTGGCGCCCATCACCCGGTCGATTCGAACCTATTCGTCCACCAACGGTGTCGAACTGGTGCCCGGTATCGCCGCCGAGTACGGCTTGCGGGTAACTGTCGGCGCCTGGATCGACAAGCACGAAGACCGCAACGAGCGCGAAATTCGCTCGGTCATCGACCTCGCCAAGCGGCACAGCAACGTCAACGGCATCTTCGTCGGCAACGAGACGATCTACCGCGACGAGCTCAAGGTCCCCGACCTGATCAAGCTCATCCAGAAGGTCAAGCGCTCGACCAACGTCCCGGTGAGCACCGGCGAAATCTGGAATGTCTGGCTTGAGCATCCCGAGCTGGTCTCGTCGGTCGACTTCATCGCCGCCCACATCCTGCCCTACTGGGAAGGCGTCTCGGAAAAGCAGGTCGTCGATCAGGCCATCATGATCTACGACAAGCTACGCCAAGCCTATCCGGGCAAGCGCATCGTGATCGCCGAGTTCGGCTGGCCGAGCGCCGGCTATAACTTCCACAATGCCAACCCGGGCCGGATCGAACAGGCTGTGCTGCTGCGCGACTTCGTCACCCGCGCCGAGGCCTACGGCATCGACTACAACATCATCGAGGCCATCGATCAGCCCTGGAAGACCAGTGAAGGCGGCGTCGGTCCTTACTGGGGCATTTTCGATGCCCAGCGCCATGCGAAGTTCAGCTGGACCGGCCCGGTCGCCGATCCCGACCACTGGCGACTGGCCGGCATCGCGCTCCTCGTGAGCGTCCTTCTGTCGCTCCCGCTGCTGACCATGAGCGGGGTGACGTTTGGCCAGGCGGTGATGCTCGCAGGGGCCGCCAACGTCGTCGGCGCCTGGTTCGCGGCGGTCTTCGCCTATTGGAACGGGCATTACTTCGTCTGGGGCGCCGCCTTCGCGCTCGGCCTCGGCACGGTGCTGCTGATCCCGCTCATCGTCATCGCCTTCGCCCGGGTGCAGGAAATCGCGGCCATCGCCTTCGGCCGCAAGCCGGGCCGGCTGATCGCACTGCCCTCGGTCACGCCCGGCGACCACGTTCCGAAGGTCTCGATCCACATCCCGGCCTATCGCGAACCGCCGGAGATGCTGAAGCAGACGCTCGACGCCATCGCGCA
>DASXOK010000185.1:0-1679 GCA_036494425.1 Pseudolabrys sp. | reverse complement strand
GCTCGGATTTCCCGTCGTCGATCTGTCTGTGGCGCTGATCGACGGCTCGTATCACTCGGTGGATTCATCCGACCAGGCGTTCCGCACCGCGGGCCGCATCGCGATGGTCGAAGGGCTGCCGCAATGTCAGCCGGTGCTTCTGGAGCCGATCGACGAGGTCGAGATCGTCTGTCCGACCGACGCGACGGCGAAAATGAACGCAATCCTGTCAGGCCGGCGCGCGCAGATCCTCGGCTTCGATACGCGCGAGGGCTGGGCCGGCTGGGACTGCGTGCGCGCGCAGATGCCAGAGGCGGAGATCGGGGACCTCATCATCGAGGTGCGCTCGGCGACCGCCGGCGTCGGCTCGTTCGTGTTCAAGTTCGACCACATGGCCGAATTGACCGGCCGCACCGCGGATCAGATTGTCGCGGCGAGACGTGCGGCGGAGTAGCCGAGACGCAGTGAGCGAGCCACGGGCGCGCTTATCCCACCCCCACTTGCGGGGAAGGGTGGCGAGCGAAGCGAGCCAGTTGGGGCATTCTTGTGAATAGACCCCACCCCCGGCGCTTAGCGCCGGACCCTCCCCTTTCAGGGGAGGGATAAGAAAGAAAAAGGCCGGGCGCGAAGCCCGGCCTTGTTCGTCAAATCCCTTGCCAACGGCCGCCTGGCCGCTCGCCTCAGTGCGCGGCGGCGAGCGCCGGTGCTTCCTGCGGCGCTTCGATGGCGGCAAGACGGTTCTTCACCGCCTTCTGCACCTTCTCGAAGGCCCGCACCTCGATCTGGCGCACGCGTTCGCGCGAGACGCCGAATTCGGCCGCGAGATCCTCGAGCGTGATCGGATCGTCCGCCAGACGGCGCGCCTCGAAGATGCGCCGCTCACGGTCGTTGAGCACGTCGAGCGCCGACACCAGCGCCTTGTGGCGGTTGTCGCTCTCCTCGCTGTCGGCAAGGATGCGTTCCTGGCTCGGCGAGTCATCGACCAGCCAGTCCTGCCACTCGCCGCTCTCGCCGTCGTCACGGATCGGCGCGTTGAGCGAGGCGTCTCCGCCGAGACGGCGGTTCATGTCGACCACGTCCTGCTCGGTGACGCCGAGGCGCTTGGCGATCGTCTGCACCTGATCGGGACGCAGATCGCCCTCTTCAAGCGCCGAGATCTTGCTCTTCGCCTTACGCAGATTGAAGAACAGCTTCTTCTGGTTGGCGGTGGTGCCCATCTTCACCAGCGACCACGAGCGCAGGATGTACTCTTGTATCGCCGCCTTGATCCACCACATGGCGTATGTGGCGAGGCGGAAACCCTTCTCCGGCTCGAAGCGCTTGACCGCCTGCATCAGGCCCACGTTACCTTCCGAGATCACCTCGGAAATCGGCAGGCCGTAGCCGCGATAGCCCATGGCGATCTTGGCGACGAGGCGGAGATGGCTGGTGACCAGTTGGTGCGCGGCTTCACGGTCGCCGTGCTCGCGCCAGCTCTTGGCCAGCATGTATTCTTGCTGCGGTTCCAGCATCGGGAACCGGCGGATTTCTTCGAGATAGTGCGACAGGCCGGATTCGGCCTTGAGTGCCGGAAGTACGGCGGTACGGGCCATGATAGCGCCCTCCTTACAAGTTGCCCCCGGGTTAACGGCAGGCGGTTGTCGCCGCCGCTCCCCGAGCCGACGGCGCATCCATTTCGCGACCGCGAGATGTGATCGCAA
>DASXOK010000184.1:0-2035 GCA_036494425.1 Pseudolabrys sp. | reverse complement strand
GGCGGATTCGTCAAAAAGCGTTCGCTCCTCGCGGAGGCCTCAGCACGCCCGGGCGGCGCGCTTCAGCACGGCGCCCTCGATCACGACGCCGGCGTCGACGTATCGCCACAGCGCCACGAGCAGCTTGCGCGCCAGCGCGACCACCATCTTCTTCTTCTGGATCTTGCTCGCCCCTTTGGTCCGCTCGCGGTACCAGCGCGTCAGCGCCGAACTCGGCTGGTGGAGCGGCCACAACCAAGCCAATTGGATCATCGTCTGGCGCAAGCGGTGATTGCCCATCGAGACGCCCTGTTCGTGATCGATCAAGCCGCTCTTCCACGGCGTTCCCGCCAATCCGCCGAAAGCGGCGAGCTGCCGGCGATTGTCGAACGAGCGGTAGAACGCCTCCGTCTCGAGCATGGCCACGGTTTGCGCACCCAGGCCGTTCAGCTCCATCAGCTTCTGCACGCGCGCGGGCGCGCTCTGGACGCTCTGGACTCCTGCGGCCGCCTCGGCCTCGGGCACGGTTTCCGCACCCGGGGCCGTCTCGGCCCCGGCCTGCCTCGCCAACATCGCGTCGCGTTCGGCCTCGATCGTCGCGATCTGACCGAGCAGCAATTCGAGCCGATCCAGCTCACGTCCGATTTGCGCCTTCAGGTTCGCGCCCAGCGCGCGCCCGTCGCCGGTGTGAACCGCCTCCAGCGCTCGGCGTCGATCCCGCCGCAGCGGCTCGTAATCGCCGATCCCCTGAGAAAACAGCAGGCCTTTGATCCGATTGACATGCCGTATCCGCTCGGCGATCAGCGTCTCGCGCTCGCGACAAATCCGGCGCCGATCCTCGTCTGGCGGCGTCGGCGCCCGCACCATCGAACACACCCGCGGTTCGCCCCGCTTGAAGGCCAGCAACGCCCGCAGCAGCGCCTCGCCATCGATCTTGTCGGTCTTGGCGCGTCGACGACGCCGCGAAACCGCGATCGAGGCCGCGTCCACCACGTGGCTCTCGATCCCTTCCTTCACCAGAGACCGGTGGATCCAGAACCCGTCGAGCCCGGCTTCCTGAATGACGACGATCGGATAGGATTTTCCCGTCCGAGCCAAAACCTTGTCGCGGAGCGCCCAAAAACGCGCCAGCAGACCGGCCAGGTCTCCCGCCTCGACCCAGTGCTTGGACATCCTCTGTCCGCCGCCGGGGACCAGCGAAGTGATCAGCCATTTCGAACGGCTCAGTTCCAACGAGATGAAAATGGCGCCAATATGCGTTTGGATAGCGGCGGGTTCTTCGTGCGGGTCAAGTGACATCGGAAGTCTCCAGAGTGAGTCGGATCGCAACCTCAGTCTGCCACACGACCGGCCGCTATCCGCCCCCATGGAATCTTCGCTACGCTCGCAATGACGGAGAGCGCCGATTGTAAAAGGCCCTTATTGGGGCCGCCTGAAGCCTATATCATCCCCGGTTACGCCGCTCCGCCGCAAGGGGAGCGTATCTCAATGCACCCAGACCTTTTCCGAGCCGCCCTCCTCCGCGAGAATCACACGGGTATGAGGATGCTCCCAGCGCGGGGCGGCGAGATCGACGCGTTTGCAATTACCGAGGTGATCCTTGGCGACCTTGGCCGCCTCGTCCTCGCTGTCGGCTTCGATCAGTTCAGTGCGCACTGGTGGTCCTGAACAGGCGAAGCCTTCGAAAAAAAATGCGTGCCAAATGTGATGCGTCATGGCGTCCTCCACGGATTCCGCGGCGGCCTTCGAACGACGCTTTCCTCGCCATTCGCTTTGGAACCCAACCGCCGTCCGTAGCGCTCGGATGTGGCGACATTGAGTCGAGATCAGAAGTCTGGCGAGTACAGCTAAAGTTGTTTGCCGCGCGATTTGGCGATTTGGCGGCGAAATCGCCTTGTTGTCGCCATCTTGCGCCTTACCCTGCGCGGCATGATTCACCGCACGCACATTCACAAGAAATCAGCCCGCCTTCCAAGAGGAGGCCTTGGCGTTATCTTCGCTTTCGCCTTCGCGATTTCGAGCCATGCCGCCTTCGCCGGCGACATGTTCGCGCCGA
>DASXOK010000183.1:0-13284 GCA_036494425.1 Pseudolabrys sp. | reverse complement strand
GGCGGAAACACGTAAGTGCCGCGCGAGAGATATTCCTTGATGATGTCGTTCTGGATCGTGCCTTGCAGGCTCGCCCGCGGCGCGCCCTGCTCGTCGGCCACCGCGATGTAGAGCGCCATCAGCCACGCCGCGGTAGCGTTGATGGTCATCGACGTGTTCATGGTGCCGAGCGGGATTTGGTCGAACAGCGCGCGCATGTCGCCGAGATGGCAGATGGGCACGCCGACTTTGCCGACCTCACCCTTCGCTAGGATGTGGTCGCTGTCGTAGCCGGTCTGCGTCGGCAGATCGAACGCGACCGAGAGGCCGGTCTGGCCCTTCGCGAGGTTCTTGCGATAGAGCGCATTGGAGTCCGCCGCCGTCGAATGGCCGGCATAGGTGCGGAAAATCCAGGGTTTGTCGCGGCCGCGTTTTTCGGACATGGGCATCGCCTGTGGATGCCAGTGTGACGCGACTCATTTTGCAATGCAACATGAAACGCGTGGCGGGATCAGGCGGCAGCACGCGCAAGCGGGTTAGCGGCGAGCGCGCGGCGTGCGATCAGGGCCGCGACGATCAGCACGGCGGGCAGGCCGACCGGCGCGGTGACGAAGGGAAAGATCAGGATCAGCAGGCAGGCAAGCGCGATGGCGCCCAGTTCGTATGGCAGGAACCCATTGGCGCGGCCCATCCGCCAGAGGAAAGCCAAAGGGATCGCCAGCACAGCAAGGTCGTAGGTGTAGAGATAGGGTGTCGCCAGCATGGCGCCGGCGCCAAGCGCTGCGGCCTTGACCTCGTAGGCGGCGCGGCTGCGCCAGAGAACGACGATGGCCGCGGCGGCGCTTAGCGCGACGATCGCCTGCGCGGTCCAGGCGCCGCGCTCGTTGAAGCCGAGCGTGCGCGTGAGTCCAAATGCTGTCTGTAGTTTGCCGAAGTCGGCCCAGCCATCGGCCAGGAAGGCCTGCGAGGTGTGACCGATATTGCCGATGAAGCCGAGCCAGGTGGCCGTGCCGAACGCCAGCCATGATGCGAACGCCATCAGTGTCGCGACGATGCCGGCCGCGATGATGGTGCGCCAATGCCCGCCGGCAATGAGCGCGATGGGGATTAGCAGCCCCAGATGCGGCTTGTAGGTTAGCAGTCCAAGACAGACGCCGGCGAGGACCGGCCGCTCGATCAGCATCACCAGTGCGCCGCCCAACAGCGCCGCGCTCAGGAAGCCGTTCTGCCCATCGACGAAATTGCACAGGACCGCCGGAAATGCCGCCGCGAGCAGCATGCCGCTGCGCTCGCCGACGATCGCGCGCACGGCGGCGAGATAGGCCGGAAAGGTGCCGAAGGCCCAGACGATAAAGGCCAATGTATAAGGCATCAGCGCGAGCAGCGCTGCGACGGCCAAGAAGGGCGGCGGGTAGTGCCAGCCGAAATAGCCGTCGAAGGGATGGCCGAGCGCGACGACTTCCATCGCCTTGTGCGTCGGCCAGTCGTAGGCGGCGGCTGGATGATGCGCGAGCACGAGCTTGCCCGCTGCCCAGACGTTGACGAAATCGGTGGGAATGCCGCCGCCATTAGGCGCAATCAGCCACACGCCTTGCAGGTAACAGGTCAAGAGGTAGACGGCCTGCGCCACAACAAGCGCAATGCAGATCAAGTCGACCGGTCGCGGCAGCGAACCGCTCGGCCGAGGGGAGATCTCGCATGCCACCATTGGTATTGATCCGCCGATGCCGGTCGCGGCGACGTTAGGCTTGGCGCCCTTGAGGAACCCTTAAGTCGCTCATGGGGTTACGGCCCAATTGCCATTGTGAAAAACCATTATTGCGCCGCAGCATCAATTGCGTCACACTTCATCAAGCTGCCCGTAGGGAGAAATACCCATGCCGGCCATTGCACAGGCAAAGCGCGTTGCACCGCTCAAGGACTTGTACGACATCGGCGAAATCCCGCCCCTCGGTCATGTCCCCGAAAAGATGCACGCCTGGGTGATCCGTCAGGAGCGGCACGGCCCGCCGGACAAGTCCTTCGAACTCGAAGTTGTGCCCACCTGGAGCATCGGCGAAGACGAAGTGCTCATCCTCGTGATGGCCGGCGGCGTCAATTACAACGGCATCTGGGCGGGACTTGGCCAGCCGATCACGCCGTTCAACGTACACAAGCAGCCTTATCATATTGCCGGTTCCGATGCCTCGGGCATCGTCTGGGCGGTCGGCAGCAAAGTAAAGCGCTGGAAGGTCGGCGACGAAGTCATCGTCCACTGCAATCAGGACGATGGCGACGACGAGGACTGCAATGGCGGGGATCCGCTGCTGTCGCCATCGCAGCGCATCTGGGGCTACGAGACGCCTGACGGCTCGTTCGCGCAGTTCTGCCGCGTGCAGTCGCGCCAATTGATGATCAAGCCGGCGCATCTCACCTGGGAAGAGGCCGCCTGCTACACGCTCACGCTGGCGACCGCCTATCGCATGCTGTTCGGCCATTCGCCGCACACGCTCAAGCCCGGCGACAACGTGCTGGTCTGGGGCGCCTCCGGTGGTCTCGGCGTGTTCGGTATCCAGCTCGTCGCCGCGTCCGGCGCCAATGCTATCGGTGTGATCTCCGACGATTCGAAAGCGGAATACGTCTTCAATCTCGGCGCCAAGGGCGTGATCAACCGCAAGGAATTCAAATGCTGGGGCCAACTCCCCCAGGTGAATTCGGCCGAGTTCAACGACTGGGCCAAGGAGGCGCGCCGCTTCGGCAAGGCGATCTGGGACATTACCGGCAAGCGCGACGTCGATATCGTGTTCGAGCATCCCGGCGAACAGACCTTCCCGGTCTCGTCTATGGTGGTGAAGCGCGGTGGCATGGTCGTGTTCTGCGCCGGCACCACCGGCTTCAACATCACCTTCGATGCACGCTACGTCTGGATGCGGCAGAAGCGCATCCAGGGCTCGCACTTCGCGCACCTGAAGCAGGCCTCGGCGGCGAACCGCTTCGTGCTCGAGCGCCGCATCGATCCTTGTTTGAGCAAGACCTTTCCCTGGCTGGAGATCCCCCGCGCGCACATGATGATGTGGAAGAACCAGCATCCGCCCGGCAACATGGCGGTGATGGTCAATGCGCCGAGTATGGGCCTCAGGACGCTCGAAGACGCGATCGAGGCGTCGGGCGGCTAAGCTTAGCCCGCCTTCGTCCGCTCCTTTGCGATCACCGAATTGAGCTCGGCGCCGTAGACGAAGATCGACGCGCAGACATAGAGGAAGATCAGCGCGATCATCGCCGAGGCGAGCCCGGCGTACATCGTGACGTAGGCGAAGGCATATTCGGCGAGGTAGCGGCCGAAGGCGGCGCCGGCAATGAGCCACAGGATGAGCGTCGCGATGATGCCTGGCGCGATGGCTGAAACTGTCCGCTTTCCAGCCGGCAGCCACATGTGCACGATGTTGAGCGCGATCACCAGCACCACGGCGGCCACGATGTAGCGGGCGAAGGTGACGACACCGCTGAAGGGCGCCAGCGTCGGTACGTATTGTAGGAGCGTGTACCAGATGAATGGCGCGAACACGACCAGGAACGAGAAAGCCAGCATCGCCACCGCGCCGACCAGCACGTATACAATCGACTCCAGCCGCAGCATCCACCATGGGCGCGGCTCCTTCATGTCGTAGGCGCGGTTGAGCGCGATGCGCAGGCTCTCGACGCCGCTCGACGCGAAGTAGACCGCGAACAAGACGCCGAAGGTGAGCACATCGCCGCGTGTCGCGGTCAACACACCGGTGACGTCCTGCGCGATCGGCGCCGCCACGGCCTTCGGCCAGGCTTCGAGTAGGATGCGTGCAGCCTCGTCGGCGAGCTCCTTGGAGCCGAAAAAGAAACCGGCCAGCGCAGTGACAACGATGAGAAAGGGGAACAACGCCATCAGTGTGGACAGCGCGATGTGACTGGCGATGGCCCAGCCGTCGTCGGCGAGAAAATGCCGGAAGGCCTCGACCACAATCCGTAATGACAGCCACAACGCGCGCAAAGGCTCGCTCCAGGGGGTCGCAGCCTTTCAGATCAGCCATCGCGATGGGGTTTGCAAGGGCGCGACCTTACCTCTCCCGGCTTGCGGGGAGAAGGAGCTACGCCGCCTGCACGTCGCTGAGGAACTGGCGCACTTCGGCTTCGAGATTTTCCGCTTCGATGGCGACGGTATCGGCGAGCACCTTGACATCGGATGCGGTGGTGCGCGCGCCGGTGCTCACGCCGGCGACGCGACTCATCGCCTCGGCGCCCCCGCGCGCCTCGCCGGAGGCGCGGTTGACGCCTTCGGCAATCGAGGCGACCGCCGAATTCTGCTGATCGACCGTCGCCGCCACCATCGTGGCGATCGAGGACATGTCGCGGATGATGTCGTTGACCTGTTCGATCGCCGTGGCGGCGTCGGCGGCGGCCGACTGGATGGAGCCGATCTGCTGGGCGATCTCCTCGGTCGCCTTCGCCGTCTGTCCGGCAAGCGATTTCACCTCGGCCGCGACCACGGCGAAGCCGCGTCCGGATTCGCCGGCGCGTGCGGCTTCGATCGTCGCGTTCAACGCCAGCAGATTGGTCTGGCCGGCGATCGCCTGGATGAGCCCAACCACCTCGCCGATGCGCGTCGCGGCGTTGCCGAGCTGGGTCATGGTGACGACGGTGCGCTGCGCTTCCGACACGGCGCGCGTCGCGACGTCGGTGGATTTCGCCGCCTGCGAGGCGATCTCGCCGATGGAGGCGGCCAGCTCTTCGACCGCGCTGGCGGCAGCGGTGACGTTCTCTGAGGCCGCCGAGACGCGGTTGGTGGCGACGTCGGCTTCGGAGGATACGGTATCGGCGGCCTTGCTGAGATCGGACGAGCTCAATTCGAGCTTCATCGAGGCGGTGCGCAGCTTGTTCAATGCACTTTCGACCGAGCGTTCGAAGGCGGTGATGGTGAGTGCAATGTCGTCACTGCGCTGCTCCCGTGCCTTGCTCGCTTGCGCCTGCGCTTGTGTCAGCTTCTCCCGCTCGATCATGGTGTCGCGGAAGACGATGACGGTGCGCGCCATTTCGCCGATCTCGTCGGGCGCCTGCGTGGCTGGAATGCGTGCCGTGGTGTCGCCGTCGGCCAGGCGCTTCATCACGCCGGCCAGTCCATTGAGGGGGCGCGTGATGCTCCGCCCGATCAGCCAGCTGAAGCCGAGCCCCAGCGCGACCATGGCGATGCCGACCAAGATGATGCCCGTGCGCGTGCGCGACTGCGATGTGCCAAGCTGGGAGGTGGCGGCAGCGGCCTTCCCGCGCGCCCAGTCGATGATCTCGTCGGCGCGCGGCAGCATGCGCTGGCTGTCGATGTCCATCACCGCGCGCAAGGGATAGACGCGGTCGAAGGCATCGACCCATTTCAGGAACGTGTCGGCATAGGTCTTCACCTGCTGCTCGAGCCGTCCCTTCATCGCCGGCGTGCCGTCGACCAAGGCGAAGGTGTCGTTGAACCGCTTGTAGGCGCCGAGGAATTGCTGGTGTGCAAGCTCGGATTGGGCAAGCCGGTATTCGGCCTCATGATGCCGCATGACCAGCAGCTCCATCATCAGCTTCTGCGCGTCCTCGCTGGCGAGCCACGACATGTTCTCGTTGATGATGCGCTCGACGGCATTGCCGGCTTCGCCCAACTTGCCGCGCAGGCCGCTGTCCGAAGTGAAGCCGAGCGTCTCCTGCTCGTGCACCAGCTCGTTGAAGTTATTCCGCAGATCGTCGACGTCGTGGCGCAGATTGCCGATCGTCTCGGCAAACCGGAGGTCGATCGAGCCCGATATGATGTCGAGACTTTGCAGCGCCCGCGCATGGGCCTGTTCGAAATTCGCCACCAATGTGCTGTTGGGCGACGCGCTGAAATCCTTCACCGCGATGCGCATCGCCGCGATGGCGCTCTTGAAGTCCCTGCTTGCGTCGGCCATCGCGGTGGACTGCTGCACCGTGCCGAAAGCAGTGCCGACATCGCGCTCGCCGGAGAGGTATGTAAGTCCATTGGCGAGGAAGCCGGCGACCGGCACAAGGGCAAGGACGATGATGCGGGTGCGCACGGAAAGAGACGTGAGCATCCGGCTAAGCCGGTTGAGCGGTTGGATCAGGTCGGGAAGGCGCATGGAGCCGGTTCGCTCGCCGGTGAAAAGGGGCACTGCACAGAAGTACCATGGTGATCAAAGCCAAAAATGGTTAATTTAGTAGCAATTTGGGGTGTATCAGGCCCTTAAACATCCGTGATTTCTGTAAAATCCAGAACCCATTGCTTTTGTGCACTGCACGCGTATCGTCGGTCTGCACTCACGACTGGCCTTGACCGAGGACTCCATGCCGATTGCCGCCTCTCGTACCGCCGCAGAACACGAACTGGTCGAGCTGAGCCGCGAGGCGACCACCGCGCTTGATACGTTGCTGGCCGAAGCGACGGCCAAGGTCCGCGAACGGGTCGTCGTGGAAGGCCATCTGGTCGGCCGTCTGCTCGACCGCGAGCAGCGCGCGACGCACGGGCTGGCCTGGCTGGCGACCTATGTCGAAGCGGTGCGCCAACTCGCCGCCTACACCGAACGCATGGCCCATGAAGGCACGCTCGGCGAGATCGAAGACCATCTCGTCCGCATCGGTCTCGGCGAATATATCGC
This sequence comes from Pseudolabrys sp., assembly GCA_036494425.1. Lineage (GTDB taxonomy): Bacteria > Pseudomonadota > Alphaproteobacteria > Rhizobiales > Xanthobacteraceae > Pseudolabrys. Next base: position 6,670 of record DASXOK010000183.1, on the reverse strand, counting down.
CCAGATCGTCGGCGGCATTCCCATGACCCAGGGCGAAGTGGTGCGGCCGAGCGATCTGGGCCTTTCGCCCGCGCAGGTCGCCGCACGAATCAATCCCATGGTCGAGAGCCTGATCGCCAGCGGCAACACCGCCGAGCGCCGCGCCCGGCTGGTGGCGCTGATGCGCGAGCAGCATCATGCGACGGTCGGCATTGCCGGCCTCGACGAGACGCTTGAATCGATCCGCGAAGAGATGCGCAAATTCGCCGAAAGCGAAGTGATCGGCCACGCGCAAAGCTGGCACCGCACCAACAGCTACATCCCGCTCGAGATCATCTCGCAGATGTCCGAGCTCGGCGTGTTCGGGCTGACCATTCCGGAGGAATATACCGGCATGGGCCTTGGCAAAGAGTCGATGTGCGTCGTCTCCGAGGAACTGTCGCGTGGCTATATCGGCGTCGGCTCGCTCGGCACGCGCTCGGAGATCGCGGCCGAACTGATCCTCGGCGGGGGCACGGACGCGCAGAAGCGCAAATGGCTGCCGGGTATCGCTTCGGGGCGCATCCTTCCGACCGCGGTGTTCACCGAACCGAACACCGGCTCGGACCTCGCCTCGCTCAAGACCCGCGCGGTGCGCGAGGGCAATGTCTACAAGGTCTATGGCAATAAGACCTGGATCACGCATCCGGTGCGCGCCGACTTGATGACGCTCTTGGTGCGGACCAATCCGAAGGAGCCCGGCCATCGCGGCCTCTCGATGCTGCTCGCCGAAAAGCCGCGCGGCGACGATGGAAATCCATTCCCAGCCAAGGGCATGAGCGGCACCGAGATCGAGGTGCTCGGCTATCGCGGCATGAAGGAATACGAGATCGCCTTCGACGGCTTCGAGGTGAAGGCGGAGAACCTGCTCGGCGGGGTTGAGGGCATGGGCTTCAAGCAGCTCATGCAGACTTTCGAGTCCGCACGCATCCAGACCGCGGCGCGCGCGATCGGTGTGGCGCAGGCGGCGATGGAACAGGCGATGCAGTACGGGCAGAATCGCGTGCAGTTCGCCCGCCCCATCATCGATTTCCCGCGCGTCGCCGACAAGATCGCGATGATGGCGACCGAGATCATGATCGCGCGCCAGCTGACCTATCATGCGGCGCGCGAGAAGGACTCCGGCCGCCGCTGCGATCTCGAAGCCGGCATGGCGAAGCTTCTGGCCGCGCGCGTCGCCTGGGCCAATGCCGACAACGCCTTGCAAATCCACGGCGGCAACGGCTTCGCGCTGGAATTCCCGGCCTCGCGGATTTTGTGCGATGCGCGCATTCTCAACATCTTCGAGGGCGCTGCCGAGATCCAGGCGCAGGTCATTGCCCGGCGCCTGCTCGACGGTACGAACTGAGGCATCCGGCGGCAACAAAAGCGCGGGTGGCGGCGTTTCACCGAGAGCAAGACTCCACAAGACTCCGCGGGCGCGGCCTGCGTAAACTTGCGCCGGTCCTCAGGAGGCACGTCCATGTCCGGGTTGTTGATCCGCCACGGCGAATGGGTCGTGGTATGCGACGGCGCCAAGGCGCTGGTGCTGGAGAATGCCGGCGACATCAAGTTTCCCAATTTGAAGACCATCGAGGTTCTCGAGCACAAGGATTTGGCCACGCGCGAGCAGGGGACCGACAAGCCCGGGCGCTCGCACAGCTCGGTGGGCCCCGGCCGCAGCGCGGTCGAGCAGACCGATTGGCACGCCCAGGCCGAGCAGACCTTCCTGGTTCAACTCGCCGCGCGTCTGGATACCGCCGTCACGAGCGGCAAGGTCAAGTCGCTGATCGTGGTGGCGCCGCCGCGCGCACTCGGCATCCTGCGACCGGCCTATTCGCACGCGCTCAAGGGCGCGGTGCGCGCCGAGGTCGACAAGGACCTGGTCAAGCAGCCTGTGGCCGAGATCGAGAAGCGCCTCACCGCGGCCTGACGGCCCGCTCACCTTGACCGGCGATTATGGCTGGCCGGCCGCAATCGTGATGCTATGGTCCCGCCGATTCAGCGCATGCGAGCATGCGCCAATGATCGTCCGAGGCCGGTGAATGAGATTGTTTCCGGGTGAAGGGGAGCGCCGCGGCGCTTTGGCACTTTGTGGCTTCGCCGTTCTGCTGTGCGCGCTGACGCTCGGCGTTGTCGGCGCGCAGCAGCGCGAGCGGCCGGCGCGGCCGCCCGCCGAACAGCCGAAAGTCGTCGTGCCGCCCACTCCGCAGGAGCCGCCCATCAACCGCATTTCGCCGGCGCCGACCGAGACGCCGGCTGTGCCGCTTACGCCGGCCCTGAAGGCCGATCCGATGGCCGTGCCCGGCTTCTGGGATCCGCGCCGGCGGCCCGAGCGGCCGGACCTGACGCGCATCAGTATCATCCGCTTCCTCACCGAGACCGATTATCCGCCCTTCAACTATGCGGGGCCGGACGGCACGCCGATGGGCTTCAATGTCGATCTGGCGCGGCTGATCTGCGACGAGATCAAGGTCGCCTGCACGATCCAAATGCGGCGCTTCGACACGCTGGTCGACGCGCTCAACACCAACAACGGCGACGCCGTGATCGCCTCCATCGCCGAGACGCCGGAGATGCGGCTGAAGGTCGACTTCAGCGATCCGTATTACCGGATGCCGGCGCGCTTCGTGTCGCGGCGCGACGTCAATATCTCCGACGTGCGGCCCGAGTCGCTGGAGGGCAAGAAGATCGGCGTCGTCGCCGGCACGGCGCACGAGGCATTCTTGAAGGCGCTGTTTACCGAAGCCGAACTGAAGACTTATCCGTCGCCCGAGGCCGCGCGCGCCGCGCTCAAGAAGGGCGAGGTTGATCTCTTGTTCGGCGATGGCATCTCGCTCGCCTTCTGGCTCAACGGCACCGACTCGGCGAATTGCTGCGTCTTCCGCGGCGGGCCCTACATGGAAAGCCGCTTCTTCGGCGAAGGCGTCGGCATCGCCGTGAAACGCGGCAACGACCTGCTGCGGCAGGCGTTCAACTGGGCGCTGTTCCGGCTGTGGGAGCGGGGGCGGTTCACCGACCTGTGGCTGCGGTATTTTCCGGTGAGCCCTTTTTAAGTCGCCGCTTCCAAATCGCCGCGAACATCTTACCTTACCTCCATCGTCAACATCAGAAAGGAGGTGATCCAGTGTCTCATTGTCTATCGCCGCAGCCGCCGGTATCCGCGACCTGGATTCTCGCCTCGGTGGGAGTCTGCGTGGCCTAAGCGCCACGACATCCGGTCCACGGACTGTGGTTCGACAATGGAAGGGCCGTCCCCCCTGCGGGGCGGCCCTTCTTTATGGCGCGGGCGTGGCGTGTTCAGCCAGGTGCGCCAGCGCGCCGCGCGCGGCCGCCATGCCTGTCGCGAAGGTTGCCTGCAACAGGTAGCCGCCGGTCGGCGCATCCCAGTCGAGCATCTCGCCGGCCGCGAAGACGCCGGGCAGGGCCGCCACCATGAAGTGCTCATCGAGCGCGGCGAACGCGATGCCGCCCGCGGTGGAGATGGCATTGGCGATCGGGTGCACGCCGGTGAGACGCACCGGCACCGCCTTGATGAGCGCGGCGAGGTCTTCGACGTTCAATGCGGCGACGCGATGGCCCGAGGCGAACGCTGCTTCATGCATGAGGCCGGTCGCGACCGGCGGAAGCTTGGCCGCTTTCCGCAGGCTGTTGGCGAGCGATTGCTTCCTGTTCACGACTGCAAGCCGTTCCGCCAGAGCGGCGGCGGACACATCGGGGCGCAAGTCGATGCCGATCGTCGCTTCGCCGTTTGCCTCAATGGCGGTCCGCAACGACCCCGACAGCGCATAGATCGCGCCGCCTTCGAGGCCCTCGTGCGTGACGACGGCCTCGCCGCGCACCGTGCGCTCGCCGAAACTAACGGCGATGCGCTTGAGCGGCTCGCCTTCGAATCGGCGGAAGGCATCGGACCACTGAACGGTAAAGCCGCAGTTGGACGGCGCCAAAGGCGTGATGGCGACACCGCGCGCTTTCAGAATGTCGGCCCAGCGCGCATCCGATCCAAGCCGCGGCCAGCTCGCGCCGCCGAGCGCGAGCACCGTGACATCCGGTGCAACGGATACCTCTTCCGTGCCGCGCCAGAAGCGCAGCCTGCCGTCATCGTCCCATCCATCCCAGCGATGGCGTGCCGCGAAGACGACATTGAGCGCCACGAGGCGCCGCAGCCAGGCGCGCAGCAGCGGCGAGGCCTTGAAGGACGTCGGGAAGACGCGGCCGCTCGATCCGACGAAGCTCGTTTGCTCCAGGCCTTCGCTCCACGCGCGCAAGGCTGAGGGTGGGAAGGCCTCGATGGCTTGGCGCAGCAAAGGATCGATCGCACCGTAGCGCCCGAGAAATGCCGGCATCTCCTCGCTGTGCGTGAGATTGAGGCCGCCGCGTCCGGCGAGCAGGAACTTGCGGCCGACCGAGGGCATCTGATCGTAGACGGTGACCGCCAAGCCGGCGCGCGCCAGAACCTCCGCGGCCATCAAGCCGCCCGGACCGCCGCCGATGATGGCGGCTGTCTTGGGTGCCGGTATGGAGATGTCGGGAATCGAACTCACTGGGGCTCTCTCGCGGACATGGAGGCCAGCATGTAGCGGCCCCGGTGCCGCTGTGAAAGAGCGCGCCGCGCCTTGCGCCTGATTTGACGGGCCGCGGCCCCTTGCCTATGTCTGCGCGCCGGAGTGCCATGATGTCGATGACCATTGCTGAAAATGCGCAAGACCTGCGGAGCGTCGCCGAGCAATCGGGCGCCTGGCCATTCGAGGAGGCGCGCAAGATCGTCGTCCGCCTGAAGAAGACGCCGAAGGATGAGGTGATCTTCGAGACCGGCTACGGCCCCTCGGGCCTGCCGCACATCGGAACCTTCGGCGAGGTCGCGCGCACCACCATGGTACGGCATGCGTTCCGCGTGCTCACCGACGACAAGATCAAGACGCGGCTGATCGCCTTCTCGGACGACATGGACGGGCTGCGCAAGGTTCCGGACAATGTGCCGAACAAGGAGATGCTGAAGAAGAATCTCGGCAAGCCGCTGACCAAGGTGCCCGATCCGTTCGGCACGCATCCGAGCTTCGGCGAACACAACAACGCGCGGCTGCGCGCCTTTCTCGACCATTTCGGATTCGACTACGAGTTCATGTCGTCGACCGAGTGCTACAAGTCGGGCCGCTTCGACGCGACGCTCATGAAGGTGCTCGAGCGCTTCGACAAGGTGATGGCGATCATGCTGCCCAGCTTGCGCGAGGAGCGCGCAGCGACCTATTCGCCGTTCCTGCCGATCGACCTGCGCACCGGCGTGGTGTTGCAGGTGCCGATCATCGGGCATGACGCGCAGCGCGGCACTATCACCTACGAAGAGCCGGAAACCCAGGAGCGCTTCACGGTGCCGGTCACCGGCGGCCGCTGCAAGCTGCAATGGAAGCCGGACTGGGCCATGCGCTGGGTGGCGCTCGGCATCGACTACGAGATGGCCGGCAAGGACCTCATCGATTCAGTGAAGCTGTCGGGCGAGATCTGCCGCGCACTCGGCGGCACGGCGCCGGAAGGATTCAACTACGAGCTCTTCCTCGACGAGAAGGGCCAGAAGATTTCCAAGTCGAAGGGCAACGGTCTCACCATCGACGAGTGGCTGCGCTATGCGAGCCCCGAGAGCCTGTCGCTGTTCATGTACCGCGAGCCGAAGTCGGCGAAGCGGCTGTACTTCGACGTCATCCCGCGCCACGTCGATGATTATCAGCAGTTCCTCGACGGTTACGAGCGGCAGGATACGCGGCAGCGGCTGCAGAATCCGGTCTGGCACATTCATTCCGGCCATCCGCCGAAGGTAGAGATGCCGGTGTCGTTCTCGATGCTGCTGACTTTGGTGTCGTCGTCGAATGCCGAGAACGCCGAGACGCTGTGGGGCTTCATCGGCCGATATCGTCCGGGCGTGACGCCGCAGACGCATCCCAAGCTCGATGCGCAGGTGCAATACGCGATCCATTACTTCCGCGACTTCGTGCTGCCGACCAAGACATTCCGCGAGCCGACCGACGGCGAGCGCGCGGCGCTGACCGATCTGCGCGATGCATTGGCGCAACTGCCGCCGGGGTCGACGGCGGAAGCGATCCAGGACGTGGTCTATGAGATCGGACGGCGCGAGCCGTTCCTCGATCACAAGAAGAAGGCCAAGGACGGCAAGCCGGGCGTGTCGCTCGACTGGTTCAATCTGCTCTATCAGGTGCTGCTTGGCCAGGAGAAGGGCCCGCGCTTCGGGTCGTTCGTCGCGGTGTACGGCTTACAGAACACCGTCGATATGATCGACGGCGCGTTGGCGCGGTCGGCCTAAGTCGTTCCGCGACGGCGCGAAGCGCCGGACCCGGAATCCAGATGAACGGGAAGGCCTTCGTTGTTCTGGATTCCGGGTTCGCGAGCTTCGCTCGCGCCGCGGAATGACGGCTTCAGGAAAACATCTCGACCGTCCCATCCAGCGCCATCAGCCCGGTCTCGACTTGAAGCGCCGGTTGGCGCTCGGCGACTTGCTTGCGGAATTCCGCCAGCGCCGCCTTATGTGTCTCCGTCTCGATCTGCGGAGTAGCGACCGCCTCCGCGCCGTAGGCGATCTTGGCGGCGCCGCAGTCGCGATGGTTCATCGCGATCACCTTCGGGATGTGATGCAGGTCGATCGATGCGGCGAGATTGTCCCAGA
>DASXOK010000182.1:0-3909 GCA_036494425.1 Pseudolabrys sp. | reverse complement strand
ACGCGCTTGGCGCTGAACTCCTGCAACAGCCCCTGCGTGACCTTGTACGCGCCCTGATATTCAGCGACCTCTTCGCCCATCACGAAGACGTCCTTGTCGCGGCGCATCTCCTCGGCCATCGCGTCGCGCAACGCTTCGCGCATGGTCATGGTGACCATCTCGGTGCCTTCGGGGATATCGGGATCGGCGGCGATTGTCGCCTCGGGGGCCGCTGGGGCCTTCTGTTTTTGCTTCTGTTCTTGTTTGGGGGCCGGCGCTGTGGGGGCCTTGGCCTCGGTCTTTTCAGTCTTGGCAGGAGGCGCAGATTCTGCGGCTTTCTGCTGCTCGGCGGGCTTTGCGTCTTTTACCGCCGCTTTGTCCTCACCCTCTCCGAGTATCACGGCGATGGGTGTGTTCACCGCTACGTCCGCGGTGCCTTCGGGTACGAGGATCTTGCCCAGCGTCCCCTCGTCGGCGGCTTCCACTTCCATGGTCGCTTTGTCGGTTTCAATTTCCGCGATGACGTCGCCGGACTTGATGGCGTCGCCTTCTTTCTTCAGCCACTTGGCGAGGTTGCCCTTCTCCATCGTGGGCGACAACGCGGGCATCAGCACTTCGGTCGGCATGGCTCTACTTGTTTCCTCAGAACCCGCGATGTGAACTAGCGATATACGTCAGTGTAGAGCTCGGCGACATCCGGCTCGGGATCGTGGGTGGCGAATTCGGCCGCGTCGTTGATGAGATCGCGCACCTCGGCGTCGATCTTCTTCAACTCGTCTTCCTTGGCGAACTTCTTTTCAAGGATGCGATGGCGCGCCATGTCGATCGGGTCGCTCAGGCTGCGCACCTTGTCGACCTCCTCGCGCGTCCGGTACTTGGCCGGATCGGACATCGAGTGGCCGCGATAGCGGTAGGTGAGCATCTCGAGGATGAACGGGCCTTTGCCGGCGCGGCACCAGGCGACAGCCTTCTCGCCGGCCGCCTTCACCGCGCGCACGTCCATGCCGTCAACCTGCTCGCCCGGAATGTTGAACGACAGGCCGCGCCGCGACAGGTTCACTTCGGCCGAGGCGCGCGTCACCGACGTGCCCATGGCGTAGCGGTTGTTCTCGATCACGTAGATGACCGGCAGCTTCCAGAGCTCGGCCATGTTGAAGCTCTCGTAGACCTGGCCCTGATTGGCCGCGCCGTCGCCGAAATAGGCGAGCGTCACGTTGTCGTTGCCGCGGTAGCGGTTGGCGAAGGCCAAGCCCGTGCCCAACGGCACCTGGGCACCGACGATGCCGTGGCCGCCAAAGAAGCCCTTATCGACGCTGAACATGTGCATCGAGCCGCCCTTGCCCCGGGAATAGCCATGGGCGCGGCCGGTGAGCTCCGCCATGACGCCCTTGGGCTCCATGCCGCAGGCGATCATGTGGCCATGGTCGCGATAGCCGGTAATGACCTGGTCGCCGTCCTTCAGCGCCATCTGCATGCCGACGACGACGGCTTCCTGTCCGATGTAGAGGTGGCAGAAGCCGCCGATCAGACCCATGCCATACATCTGGCCGGCCTTCTCCTCGAAGCGGCGGATGGTCAGCATCGTCTTATAGGCGGTGAGATCCTGATCCTTGCTGAAGTCGGCGACGGGGCCGTTCGGACGCGCCGGCTCAGTATCGTCTACGCTCGCAGTTTTCTTGGCGACGGCCATTGGCACTCCCTACGACTACCGGCGTCGAATACGGCTCGATGTGTTCCCCATAGCTTAATTCATTGGGCGGTGAAAGCGCGAGGCCGCCGAGCAGCCTTGCATCATTATCGGCGGAGATTGAGCGAAAAACGCTAGACCCCGGCGCAAGATAACGCATCAGGGCGTGAAAAGAATCGAGCTTTTCCAGCCTGAATTTCTATCGCGTAAAACTTGCTTGCGCGCCTACCGGGCGCTGCGCAATTTCGTTCTAAGTTCGCGGTGTGTGCAGCAATCGGTCGCGTACGCGGCATGCTGCACCGCGGCCGGCGTTCTGGCACTCAGCGCGGATGCAGGAGCAATTCGAGGTCGCGCGGATCGGCATAGCCGATCAGCGCGCGGGCCCGCTCATCGAGCATGTCCGGATCGATCCGGTCGGAGCGCAGGAGCGACACCTTCCGTTCCCACACCGCCCGCTCCGCCTTGAGCTGGGCGAGCTGGTCGCGCATCGAGGCCATCTGCTGGTCGAGGTCCTGCTGGGCGCGTAGGCCGTGGTCGCCGCTGAATGCGTTCATGGCGAAATAGCCAATGAACAGCGCCGCGAAACAATAAAGCGCGAGCGCGGTCAGAATCGTACGGCGGCGGCGGTGGGAAACCATGAACGAGAAGATGCCGCAGGCCCGTTAAGGCGGTTTTAATGCCGGCGGCCGGGCGACTGTCAAAAATGCAGGCGGCTGAATAAGTTCCTGCTTTGCTTATCCCTCCCCTGAAAGGGGAGGGATCAGAGGGCCCGCCTACGCCCGATGCCGGATCTCGTTGAGCACGAAGTTGCCCAGCCGCTTGCCACGGTTGCGCAGCACTTTCAGAACGCCGTGGTCGACAAAATAGGTCAGCAGAATCGAATCGCGCGTCTTAACGCGGTTATGGACCGCGTCGGCCGAGTGCCACGTGTCGGTCCCGACCGCAAAGGCATAGCCGGTGTTCGGCGCAAAGCGCATCTGCGTGTGCTTCGGCTTCGAGCCGTCGGGAAGCACGTCGTGGAAGATGGTACCAATGTCCGTGTCGGCATCGTCCTTCGGCAGATAGAGCTGCACCGTGATGCCCTTCCACCGAGTGTCCGTGTGCGGCGTGATCAGGTAGCCCGGGATGTCGCGCGTCAGGATCGGGATCGGATACATCCCGACCTTGGCAAAGTCGTCGCCGAAGCGCTTTTTCAGCCCTGGTTCTAGTCTGCGGATAAAGGCCTGCTTGACGTTCTCCGCACACAAAGCGCGGCCGACCACGTCCCACAACGCCCGCTTCTCCGGCGGCAGATTGCGGATGTATTCGGGGAACAGATCGATCTTCACGCGGGTATGCGTGCCGTCGTCGAGATCGTGGCCCTTGCTGCGGCCGTGCATCGGCCGGTAGTCGGACGACTCCGGCTTCAGCGCCAGGATCTGCGCGTAGATATCGTCCGGGAACACCTTGTCGAACTCGAGATGGAAGAACGGCTTCTCCACCGCCCGCGCGGCATCGACCGACTTCGCAATGAAGTCGGCGAGACGTGTGACCGCCCGGTGGCGGTCGTGACGAGCAGGCATTGTCGATTGGTCCATCGCGGCAACCCGGTTTTGTGAGCGCGAAAAGTCGCCGCAATTTGCGGCGATTTGCCGATCAATGCAAGCCGTTGTCAGGCCTGCGAATTTGGACAAATTCCAAACTTGGCGCGGTCACCGCATCGCCTTGAGGGCCTCGCGGCCGGCGTACTTAGCCTGCGGCCCGAGTTCCTCTTCGATGCGCAGGAGTTGATTGTACTTGGCCGTGCGGTCGGAGCGCGCCAGCGAGCCGGTCTTGATCTGCCCGCAGACGGTGGCGACCGCGAGGTCAGCGATGGTCGAGTCTTCAGTTTCGCCGGAGCGATGCGACATGACGGCCGTGTAGCCCGCCTTGTGCGCCATCTCGACCGCGGCCAGCGTCTCGGTCAGCGTGCCGATCTGGTTGACCTTGATCAGGATCGAGTTGCCCAGGCCCTGTTTGATCCCCTGCGACAGCCGCTTCACGTTGGTCACGAAGAGATCGTCGCCAACCAACTGGCACTTCTTACCGATCAGGTCGGTGACCAGCTTCCAGCCCTCGAAATCGTCCTCGGCCATGCCGTCTTCGATCGAGACGATGGGGTAGCGCGCGACTAGATCGGCGAGATACTTGGCCTGCTCCTCGATGGAGCGGGTTTTGCCTTCGCCTTCATAGACATAGGCACCATTCTTGAAGAATTCGGTCGA
>DASXOK010000181.1:0-4854 GCA_036494425.1 Pseudolabrys sp. | reverse complement strand
CTCGACAAGCCACTGGTTGATGTTGACGTCGCGCCCGTCGACGGTGATTTCGATATCGCCGACAAAACGCGCATACGTGTCGAACACCTCGTTCGGCTTGTCGACGTGCGTGAAGACGCGGCAGTTGATCGTATCGGAGCCCGCGCGCCGCACGAAATCGTGCAGTTTCTTCGCCGCGGTCGCGCCGAGGTGCTGGCGATAGCTGTGGTTCACGTTCTTGAACGCCTGCTTCTTGGCCTCCGACGCATCCGACTTTTCTTTTGTCGTCAGCGGGGCCGGACGATAGTGCAGTTCCGGCGCGTCGATGCCTTGCAGTCTGATTGTGAGCTTGTTCTTGTCGCTGACCGGCGGTTTGGTGAGGCGGCCGCGGACTTTGGCGCCCTTGTAAAACTCGGTCGCCGCGAACGGGACGCCGTCATGGGGACGGAAGCGGAAGGAATCCTCATGGACATCGACGATAACACTCGCCGTGTCGGCATCGGACGTGCCATCGGGCCAGAACTGGGACAATGCGAGCGTCCCGCGCACCTCAAAGCGTTCCGGTCGGCATGGTCGCTCCCCGTGGCTGTGGATCAAGCGCGGCGACACCGCACGATTTTGCGATCTCCTATCGCGGATTGAAGACACCTTGAAGACTGCGGCGCGAAGAAGCGCTGGACCCTCAGGACTGGGGTTTGTCGGCTGGCGGTGACGCAGGCGCCAGCCAGCCCCGCTCCTTGGCGTAGGCGACAATCCGCTCTCCGGCCGCGTGGCCGAGGCTGCGCGCTTGCGCCTGCACATCGGCCGACAGCTTCTCCGCCGCGACCCCGCCGACGGCGCTGGCCGCGGACACCGCCACGCTGGTGGCGGCGCTGATCGGCGCGGTGACGATGGCGCCCGGCCGGCGGCGGCTCTCGGCTTCGGCCGTGAAGCTGAGCAATTCCTTCTTCGCGCCGTTCCCCACATGCGTCAGCGCCATGTCGGCGACCACGCCGCTGCGGCCGGCGCCGAAGCCGATCAAGTGGCGCTGCGTCGAATTGCCTTCGTCGATCGCACGCAACCGGCCCGAGACGATCACCGCGTCATCGGACAGCGAGAGCCCCTCCTCGCTGCCGGCCTGAGCCTCCAGCCCCGCCTCGCGCAGCGTGGAGACGATGGCGGCGACGATCTCGTCGTTCACCCGCTCGGCCGTGCGCTGCTTGCGCTGGTCCGGCGGCAGCTCACCAAGCTTGCGCGAGAGCCGCGCGGTGAAGCCGCGGTCGAGCGCGACCACGTCCGAGGAGAAGACGAAATCGGACACGACGATAGTCTTCGGCCGCGGCACCGCGCCGCTGTAGCCGATAGTCAGTCCGGTGACGTGGGATTGAGCGCAGCCAGCGAGCGCCAGCGCGACGAGGCACACTGAGAGGAGACGCATGGAAAGGAACAATCTCGAAAAGAACGATGGTGAACGCGGAGGTAATCTACCACAAAGAGTGCATATCGAAAGAATAAGTGACGCCCATCCCCACCTGAACCTGGTCGGGGGTGCCGCGCTGGGTCACCAGCGGCGAATCGGCCGCCCCATCCTCGAGCCGCTGATACTCGATGAACGTGTAAGTCGCCCATTGCGGAGTCAGCTGATAGTGCGCCTGCGCGCCGGCGCCCCATGAATAGACACCGCCGCGGGCGTCATAAACCGGCAGCCCGGAATTGACCGACTGCTCCGGCGTGATGCTGAAATAGGGTGCCACGGCCTCGGCGGTCGCCAGTGTGAGACGAGGGCCGGCCGACAATCTCAGCTTCGGCGTGACCGGCGCGATGAAATCCGCCGACAGATCGGAGATAATGCCGTGCTCTCCGCCGATCCCCTGGCGCACTTCGGCGCGCGTGCGCAGCCACTGCGTCGGCCAATATTCGGCGAACAGGCCGGCTTCCAGCGTCCAGTCTACATTGCCGAGACCATGCAAGGCGTAGTCGTCGCCCTCGTGGCGCGGCAGACGGAGCTTGAAGACGGGACCGAAGCGGAAGTTGCCGGTATCGATGATCCCCAGTCCAAAGCCGTCACGCGGACTGTAGAAGTGCTCAGCCGTGCCGGCACGGCGGAGGTCGAACCGCGGGATGGCAATGGCCGTGTAACGGGAGCCGCCGTCGAATTCCGGCAGGGCGCCGCCTTCGGCGCCGACCGTGACCGTCCACTCCGGCCCGAGGCCGAAGGCCGATGGGAAAAGCGGCGCGGCCGCCGGTGGCGCGGCAGGCGGTGCGGTCTGGAGGTCGGCGGCTGATGCGGCTGTCGCCAGCACGGCCATCGCCGAAAGTGTCAGCAGAACGGCCGGGACGCGTCGCATCAAAATTCCTTTTCCACAATTACCGACCGAGATAATGCGTTCCAACGTCGACCACAAAGCAAAGTTCAAGTCTGCTCCCACAGTTGCCGCGCGTTGTGACATTTTTGCTGCGCGACCATAGGCTTACTCGGCGGCGGCGGTGCCATTGCGCGCCGCCAGCCGCGCCTCCTTGCGAATGCGCGTGCGCTCGCGGCGGCGTGCCAGCGTTTGCGCGAGTCGCTCGCCCGGCCGCGTCCCCCAATAGATGCCCTGCGCCACCGCGCGGCCGAGCCGCCCACCCGCCCAGACCAGTTCGTAAGGGGCGAACAGCCGCCAGGTCTGGTCGTTCTCGACGATGCCGCGCGCCACCAGTTCGCCGCCCATCGCAGTGGTGTTGAGGCCATGCCCGCCGAAACCGCTCGCCACCCAGAGGCCGCGCTCGATCTCGCCGATCTGCGGCATGCGGTGCACGGTGCGCCCGAGCGTGCCGCGCCAGATGTGCGCGGCCTCGATCGGGCCGAGGCCGGGGAAGTTGCGGCGGATGTCGGCGATGAGCCCACGCCGCATGCCGCGCGGATCGGCCTCCCAGGCGCGCATGCGGCCCGACCACTGGAGCCGGTCGCCGCCGACGATGCGCCAATGATTGTCGGCGCGGTTGGTGTCGCTCACCGCGCCGCGATAACGGACGATGTCGTGCAAGTGCGGCCCGATCGGCTCGGTCACCATCACGAAGGTCGAGACCGGCAGCAAGGTCGCCGCGAGCCGCGGCATCAGCGTGCCGAGACTCACATTGCCGGCGAGCACTGCATGCGGCGCGCGCACGCGCGCATTCGGCGTGGCGATGCGCTTGCGCACGCCGGCCGGATCGATCGACACCGCCGGCGTCTGCTCGAAGATGCGCACGCCTTCCTTCTCCGCCGCGTCCGCCAAGCCCAGCGCGTAATTGAGCGGATCGATGTGGAAGGCGTTTCTGTAATAGGCGGCGCTGAAGTAGCGCGGATTGACGAGCTGCTCGCGCACGCGCGCCGGCGCCCAGTATTCGACGTCGGCGCCGATCCACCGAAGGCGCTCCACATCGGCGCGAACCTCGTCGTTGTTGTCGGTCTTGGAAATGTGCAGCCAGCCCGGCGTCAAATCGACGCCCGGCATCGCCGTCTCTTCGATCGCGCGCCGCACGTAGCCGAGCCCCTGCTCCGACAAGGCCCAGAGCTCTTTCGCATGATCCAGACCGACGCGCTCGATGATATCCCCGATGTCGGCGCCGAAGCCCGGCAGCACGAACCCGGTGTTGCGGCCCGACGCCGCCCAGCCGACGCGTCCCGCTTCCAGCACCGCAACCGACCAACCGCGCCGCGCGATCTCGCGCGCCGCCGTGAGACCCGCGAGCCCCGCCCCGATCACGCAGACATCGACATCGAGCTCGACGTTGAGCGCCGGACGCTCGGGATACGCCACCCGCGTCGCCTCATACCACCCGGCCGCTGTCGTCTCGCCGTCGCTCATCGCCTGTATCGCCTGCTCGCCCGATCGCCTATCGTCAGCGTCACCCCGGCGCATGCCCGCGCCATGACGCGCATGCTAATCTGCCCGGATTCGACCGCAGCACGTTGTCGAATCGCCGCCCATCGCGCAACTCATTCCTCCGGACTTTGTTATGGAGACCATGCGCCGCCTGCTTCTGTTTCGTCATGCCAAGGCCGAACGCGCCGAGCCGGGCATCGAAGACCGTACGCGCGCGCTGATCGAGCGCGGACGGCGCGATGCCGCGCGCCTCGGCGCCTACATGGCGGGACACGCGCTGGTGCCCGACCGGGTGATGGTCTCCCCCGCCAAGCGCACGCAGGAAACCTGGAAGCATGCGGCCTCCGCCTTCCGCCCCGCGCCCGGCGCGACGACGGTGGAGAAGCTCTACGAGGCGACGCCGCACACCATCCTCGCGACAATCAAGGATGCTCCGGCAAAGGCGCATACGCTGCTCGTCGTCGCGCACAATCCGGGCCTGCACGAACTCGCGCTGATGCTGATCGCCTCCGGCGACATCTTGGCGCGCGAAGCCTTGCGCGAGAAGTTTCCGACGTCCGGCCTCGTCATCATCGACTTCGCCTTCGACGACTGGTGCAAGCTGCATCCGCGCTCGGGACGACTCGATCGTTTCGTAAGCCCGAAGTCGCTCGAGGCCGCGTCGAGGTGAGGCGCTAGGACGGCACCAGCGGCGCGGTTCGCGTATGGGTCATTCAAGCGGCGGGATAGCGTCCTCGCGCTGGTTCGGCCCCTTTACTGTTAGGAAAATCATGCCGTGCTTCGAGGACCGCTTTGTCAAACGAATTCGCAAACATGAAGCCACCCATTCCACCCGCATTTCGCCTAGAAGCTCACACGGAAGCTCACACACCGCCTTTCTCGAAGCGCCTGCTCAGGGGAGACGACATGCCCAACATCGTTCGATTGCACCGCGTCCTGGCGACCAAGCCCCAGAAGGTCTATCGCGCCTTCATCGAGGCGGACGCCTTGGCGAAGTGGCTGCCGCCCAACGGCTTTACCTGCACCGTGCATCAGCTCGATGCGAAAG
>DASXOK010000180.1:0-6262 GCA_036494425.1 Pseudolabrys sp. | reverse complement strand
TACATGGGCACGCCGTGGACGCGCGACGCGACCGTGCGTGCCGACGTGGTCACGATGGCGCCGGAGGTCGCCGGGCGCATCGTCGAGCTGCCCATCGCCGACAACAAATACGTCCACAAGGGTGATCTGCTGATGGTCATCGATCCGACCAACTACGCGATTGCCGTGAGTCAGAGCAATGCGGCAGTGCAACTGGCGCAAGCGGGCATACAGAACGTCGATGCGCAGATCGAGGTGCAACACGCACAGACGAGCGCCAGCCAGGCCCAGGTGGACCAAGCACAGGCCACGCTGGTATTCGCGCAGCAGCAGGCGGCGCGCTTTCAGGACTTGGCGCAACGAGGCGCAGGATCGGTTGAGAATGCCCAGCAGTTCACGTCTCAGCTGCATCAGCAGGAGGCGGCGCTGGAGACCGCGAAAGCGAATCTCCAACTGGCGAAGCGGCAACTCGCGTCGCTGACAGCGCAGCGCGCGAGCGCCGAGGCAAGTCTCGCGCAAGTCAAGGCGCAGCACGGCCAAGCACAGGTCAATTTCGAGCGCACGCGCATTCTTTCGCCGGTCGACGGCTACGTGACCAACCTGTTGGCGCGGCTTGGCGACTACGTCAATGTAGGCGTGGACACAATCTCGGTCGTCGACGCCAATTCATTCTGGGTCGACGGATATTTCGAGGAGACCAATGTCGGTCGGATCCGCGTCGGTAATCCGACCCGGATCAAGCTGATGGGTCATGATCAAATTCTTCACGGCCACGTCGACAGCATCGCCCGCGCGATCAACGTGTCGAATGCGCAGCCCAACAATCAAGGGGTGGCGACCGTCAACCCGATCTTCACCTGGGTGCGCTTGGCGCAGCGCCTCCCGGTCCGGATCGATATCGATGAGGTGCCGCCCGGTGTCGTCCTTGCGGCCGGCATGACCGCTACCGTTGAGGTTGATGACCGAGCTCACCACTGATTGATCGTTTCGGCTCTATGGATCATGGCCAAATTGAATGAGTGCATGATGTAGTCACCTGCACTGATGAATTCGGATATACTCTCCTTGCCGCCGCCCGGGACATGACGGCACATGCGGATCGCTGAGGTACAAGATGGATGTGCAGACGCCTGAACCGCCGGCGCGCGCCGCGCCCGCGTCGCTGAAGGAAGCGCCGGAGCCGGCGCAGCTGCGCGAAGCTCCCAAGCCGGCGCCGTCGCCGTCCACGCGCGTTCCGGCGATCATCGTCGGCGTGGTCATCGCCGTCATTGGCGCGCTTTCGATCTGGTACCTGGTGCGGCCCGCACCGCTCCTGGTTCAGGGCGAGGTTGACGCGACGCGACTGGACATCGCCGCGCGGGTCGACGGACGCGTCGGCGAGATACCGGTCGAACGCGGTCAGGATGTCGCCGCGGGTGCCGTGTTGGTGAAGATCGACAACCCCGAGACGATTGCCAAGCACGCGCAATCGGCCGCCGCGAGGGTCGTCGCGCAAGCCCAGTTGGCGAACATCCGCGCTGGCACGCGCGCCGAGGTCATAGCCGCGCGCAAGGCCGCGCAAGAGAGGGCGCAAGCCAACGTCGTGCTGGCGCAGAAGACCTTCGAGCGCCAGCGCCAGCTGGCGGAACACGGCAATGCGCCGCAGGCGCGGCTTGATCAAGCGACGGACTCGCTGCACGAGAGCGAGCGCGCGTTCGATCAGGCGAAGTCCGCATACGAGCAGGCCGTCAACGGTTACACGCGAGAGGAGCATGAGATCGCCGAAGCGAATGTCGGCAAGGCAGTCGCGGACATAGCGGCGGTAGAATCCATCATCGATCAGATGACCGTCTACGCGCCGGTCGCCTCTCAGGTCTACCAGCGCAATGTCGAGCCGGGCGAATACGTGTCGCCCGGCGTGCCGCTGGTCACCCTGATCGATCTCGGCGACATGTGGATCCATTTCGATCTGCGCGAGGACCTGGTCAAGACCCTGAAGGTCGGCGACCGTTTCGGCGTGCGCATTCCGGCGCTCGCGGACCGCCGCATCACCGTCGAAGTCAAGCTGATCGCCACCAAGGGCGAATATGCGAGCTGGCGCGCCACGCGCGCGACCGGCGATTTTGACCTGCGGACCTTCTCGATCCGCGCCTATCCCGTGGAAAAGGTGCCGGAGCTGCGCCCCGGCATGAGTGCCTATCTGGACTGGCGGACCCGCGAATGAGGCCGAGAGCGAAGCCCGGATTCCTGCTGGTGGCCCGGCGCGAATTGCGCTGGCTGCTGCACGACCGTGTCGCCCTCGTGCTGATGTTCGGCGTGCCGCTGTTCGCCTTCGTGGCGCTCGCTGTTGTGTTCAGCCATCCGGTGATCCGCGGGCTCGGCGTCGTCGTCGTCGATGCGGACCGGTCGGACACATCGCGCGCGCTCGTAGAGCAGGTGGCCGCGTCGCCCAATCTGCGCATCACCGCACGCGCCGGCGATCTCGCGTCGGCCGCCAGCGCGATACGGTCGGGCGAGGCCATCGCCGCGGTCTTTATCCCCGCCAATTTCGAGCGCGACGTGAAGGCCGAACGCCGCCCGCAGGTGGTCGCCTTCTATAACCAGCAGTACCTCACCGCCGCCGGCATCGCGTCATCAGGCCTCAGCGACAGTCTCGCGGCCGCCGAGGCGCGCGCCGCGTCCGCGGCCCACGCGGCGCCGAAAGCGGCGCGCGTCGGTTCGCTCGTCGCCGAGACGATTGTGCTGGTCAATCCGCAGAAGAACTACGCGCAGTTCCTGCTGCGCACCCTGCTGCCGATGATCATTCACGTGGTGATCGCGCTCGCCGGCGGGTATGCGGTCGGCTCCGAGTTCCGGCGGCGCAGCGTGCGGACGTGGCTCGCCTGCGCGGGCGGCAATCCCATCGTTGCGCTCGCCGGCAAGCTCGCGCCGCTGTTTGCGATCTTCTTCCTGATCATGCTGGCGGAGCCGCTGGTTTTGGAGGGGCTGCTGGACATCCAATTCAAGGGCGACGTGCTGATGATGATCGCGGCGGCGTCGCTGCTCATCATCGCCTATCTGGCATTGGCCGCGTTACTGCAACTCCTGCTCTGCGACCTCCCGAGCGGGCTGGGACTCACCGGCATCGTCGTGTCGCCGGCGTTCGGCTATGCCGGCGTCGGATTTCCGATCCTCGGGATGAACGCATTCGCTCACGCCTGGAGCGCCATCCTGCCGGTGCGCTGGTACATGGCGGTGCTTCTCGGGCAGGCGGCGCACGGCTTGCCGGTGACGGATTCCGCCGAGCCATTCGCCGCGCTTGCCGCGCTCGCCGCGCTCTACGTGGTACTGGCGCTGCTGCGGATGCGCGCGGTCTCCGGACGCTTGAGTCGCGGGACGGCGGCAGCGAACGAGGTGGTGCTCCCGGCCGACCGGCCCGGCGTCGCGGGCGCCTTTGCCGGCGAATGGCGACGCGTGCTCGCGATCCGCGGCGCGTTCATCGTGCTGATCGGCGCGCCACTGGTCTACGGCGTCTATTACCCGCAGCCCTATCTCAACCAGATTCTGCGCAAGCTGCCGATCGTGGTCGTCGATGCCGACCAGACCGAGCTCGCCCGCCGTATCGTCGAGACGCTCGACGCGAGCGGCGCCGTCAGCGTCGTCGCCCGCGCTCGTACGCTCGCCGACGCGCGCGCGCTTATTGATCGCGGCGACGCGTTCGCCGCGGTCGGCATCCCGCCCGACACCGAGCGCGACGTGCTCAAGGGCATTACGGCTCATATTCCGATCTACGCTGATGCGACCTATTTGTTCATCTTCCGGTCGATGTCGAGCGGTATTGCCGTCGCGATCAACACGCTGTCGGCCGAGCTTGCAGCCGGCGGTGCGCGCCCTGATGGCAGCCTCGCCAAGGCGAGCCTCGCGGCCTCGAGCCCGGGCGATGCCCTGCTGCAGCCGATCTTCAATCCGGTCGGCGGCTACGCGAGTTACATCGTCCCGGCAGCGTTCCTGCTGATCCTGCAGCAGACGCTGGTGATCGGGTCGGCGCTGCTGACCGGCGTGGCGCTCGCGCAGGGCACAGGCGGTGCGTTGGCGAGTGTGCTCGGACGCGGGATCGCGCACCTGACGATCTACTTGCCGGCACTGGCGCTCTATCTCATCGTGCTGCCGCAGGTCTACGGCTTTTCGACGCTCGGCGATCCGCTGCAACTGCTCGCGCTGGGATCGGTTTTCCTGCTGGCGACGAGCTTCATGGGCCAGGCCGCGGGGGCGTGGTTCAAACGTCCGGAGACGCCGACGCTCATCTTTCTCGGCACCAGCCTGCCGCAGTTCTTCATGATCGGCTTCGCTTGGCCCCGAGAAGCAATTCCCCCCGCGGCGCTCGCCGCGGGCCAGGTCTTCCCGGTCAATTTCGCCGTCAACGGCATCGTCCGCATCAACCAGCTCGGCGCGAGCCTTGCGGAGGTGGTGCAGGATTGGCGCGGGCTCTGGTTGTTGGCCGCGGTCTATTTCGTGCTGGCGGCGGTTTCAGTCGATGTGGTCAGGCGGAGGGGGAGGCGGGGCCATGCTTAGGACCAGGTACCTTAGGGCCGGATACGCCGTCGTCGCTGCGCTCGTCCTCGTCGCTGGGGCCGGCTTCTATCTGCTGCGGCACGCCGAGACGGCGGAGCCGATCGTCGGCGTCGTACGCACGACCGAGATTAGCATCGCGCCCGAGGTCGGCGGCCAGCTCTCCGCCGTCAAGGTCGAGCGTGGCGCGCATGTCCGTGCCGGCGACGTCGTCGCCGAGCTTTTCGCCATCGATCTGACCGCGGCGGTCGGGCAAGCACGTGCCGAACTCGCCGCCGCCAAAGCCTCGCGCGACAACGTCTATGCCGGCGTGCGCGTCGAACAGGTCGCCTCGCTCGCGGCCGAGATTTCCAAAGCGAAAGCGCGGCTCGAGTACACGCAAGCGCAATTGACCCGTGCGAGCACGCTCGCGAGCAACGATTTCGGCACGCAGCAGACGCTCGACCAGGCCCAGAGCGATGTCGCGAATGCGCGCGCCGACGTCGCCGAGGCGGAAGCGAACCACGACGCCGCGGTCGCCGGACCAACAGTCGAGGAGCGGGCGATTGCCGATGCTCAGGTTAAGGCCGCGGCCACGGCGCTGGCGGTGCTCGAGCGCCGTCTCGACAAGACGATCCTGCGCGCGCCGGCCGACGGCGTTGTCAGCGTCATCGTCGCCGAGGTTGGCGAGAATATCCACGCCGGCCAGCCGGTCCTTGCGATCGCGGCGAGCGGGCAGCAATTTCTGTCGTTCAATGCCCGCGAGGACCTGTTGCACGGGCTCACGGTCGGAACGAGGGTCGATGTGCGCCGGTCGGGCTCGGACAAAGCGACACCGGCCCTGATCACCGAGTTGCGCCCGCTGGGCGCGTTCGCGACCTGGCAGGCGGAGCGCGCGGTCGGCGATCACGACCGCAATACGTTGCGCCTGCGGCTCGATCCGCAAGGTGATGTCACCGGGTTCGAGCCTGGCATGACCGTCTGGCTCAATCGCTGAGCGACAAATGTCCAACAACGACCATGGTCCACGCGTCGGAGTTAGGGCAGAACAGGTTCGGCGCGGACACGCCGGCATGTCGCGACCCGAAGTCCTTACGGCTTGGCCCTAATGTTCTGAATGACCACGATAATGGTCGGCCCGATTAGCGACCGCGGCCTAAGCTGTCCGTCTGGCGATTGAAGCATCGCTCGGCAGCGTGAATTGAAAGGTCGCGCCTCTGTGCGGGTTATTGGTCACCCACAGCCTCCCGCCGTGCGCCCGGATGATCGAGCGGCAAATTGCCAAGCCCATGCCCATGCCGTTCGGCTTGGTCGTATGGAAGGCGTCGAATACGCAGTCGATGCTCTCCGACGCGACCCCCGTGCCCGAATCCTGCACTGCGATCAGCACTCTGTTCAGGCCATATTTCTGCGAGCGCACCAGCAACTGCCTCTGCCCCCCATCGACCGTACACATGGCCTCGATGGCGTTGAGAAGTAGATTGAGGATCACTTGTTGCAATTGGATGCGATCCCCGGGAACAAGCGACAAGTCGTTCGCAAGCGTAGTCTGCAATGAGATCGGGTTCCGCTGAATTTCGCCGCCTGCCAGCGCAATGGTCTGCGCGATCGTTTCGTTGATGTCTAACCAATCTTTGCGTGCGGGTGCGCCTTTTGCCATGGCGCGAACCCGGTGCAGAATTTCGCCGGCGCGACTGCCGTCCCTGACGATCCGGTCGACGGACTGCTTCGCTCGTTCCAGATCAGGCGGCTGATGGGCGAGCCAGCGCAGGCATAC
>DASXOK010000179.1:0-1712 GCA_036494425.1 Pseudolabrys sp. | reverse complement strand
TCCTCGCGTTTTGCCCGCGTCCGCGCCCGCGTCGCGCATCGTGACTACAAGCTCACTGCCAGCCGACCGGAAGAGTGGCTGCTGATCGAGTGGCCCGAGGGCGAGAACGAGCCGACCAAATACTGGCTTTCGACCCTTCCCAAGGACATCACCTTCCGGGCGCTGGTCGACCTCACCAAGCTTCGCTGGCGAATCGAGCGCGACTATCAAGAGCTCAAGCAGGAAGTTGGGCTTGGGCATTTCGAGGGACGAGGATGGCGCGGCTTCCACCACCATGCCACGCTGTGCATCGCGGCCTACGGATTCCTGGTCTCCGAGAGGGAGACGATTCCCCCCTGTGGATCTTGTGTCACCACGTTCTTCAAGGAATCTGCCATTCCCAACGGTTACCGACCCAGAGGCTCCGCCTCTGCGAACCGAACGACACCTCCCAAACTCGATCGCGACCATGCGCCGACGCTTGATCGTAGCGCTCGTCAGCACACTGTCGAGATGCCCATGTTGCGCAGCTCCAATTCAGAGAAAACTGCAACCCAGACGCTTGTGACGCAGTAGTACTAGAGCTTTAGAACTCCACGTCCAGCTCGACCACTTCGTCCGGCTCGGCCTTGCCGCCTTCGAGCCATTCGAGCATCGCCGGCAGCGCCATGATCGCCTTGCAATAGGCGGCACAATCCGAGTCGGGCTTCACGTCGTATGTGATGAAGCGCGTCACAACCGGCGCAAACATGGCGTCGGCCATGCAGGGCGTATCGCCGAACAGGAACGGCCCTTTGGTCTTGGCCAGGCACTCGCGCCAGATGCTGAGGATGCGGTCGATGTCGGCCTGCGCGCCGGCCCAGATCTTGAAGCCGGGATGAAAGGCCTTCAGGTTCATCGGCAACGCCGAGCGCATGTTGGAGAAGCCGGAATGCATCTCGCCCGAGATCGAGCGGCAATGCGCGCGGGCGGCGATGGTCTTCGGCAGCAGCCCGGCTTCCGGCATCACCTCGTTGAGGTATTCGGCGATCGCCAGGGTGTCCCAGATCTTGATGCCGTTATGCGTGAGGCACGGGACCAGGAACGAGGGCGACAGCAGCAACAACTCGGCGCGCGTGGAGGGATCGTCGCTGCCGACGGTCTGCTCCTGGAAGTCCAGGCGCGCCATCTTGCACAGCAGCCAGCCGCGCAGCGACCAGGAGCCGTAATTCTTGCTGGCGATCGTCAGGGTAGCCTTGGCCATGGGGCGCTCATGTCCCTTTTGAAAATTCCGGCCCGGCGCTCGGCAGCTTAGACGAAAGTTCTGGCCGTTCAACAACTTCCCACCGCTCAATGACATCTGTGCGGCAGCCGGCCGTCGGCAGAGGCTCTCCACAATTTATCTCGCAGTGCAGCATGAAATGCACTACTTTACCGCCAGCGGTCTGCCGGGACCGCCGGGGACTGCATGCTCTATCAGGCGTATCAAGCACATTCCGACATCATGGCGCCGTGGCGCGCATTTGCCGAAATGGCCGCCGGCTCAATCGGCGCGCGCCTCAACGGCGCCGCGCGGCCCTCGATGCTCAGCAATCTCGGCGCCGGCTACGAAGTCATCGCACGCACCGGGCTCACGCACACGCGCCCCGCTTACAGCATCGACAGCGTCATGGTGGCGAACCGCGAGGTCGCGGTCACCGAGGAAGCGGCCGACGTCACGCCCTTCGGCACGCTGTTGCATTTCAAGAAGGATA
>DASXOK010000178.1:0-2304 GCA_036494425.1 Pseudolabrys sp. | reverse complement strand
CCGGCGTAGATCAGCAGATTCATCAGCACGCTTTCAAACATCGCCAGCCCTTTGCCCGCTGCCGTCGCGCCGACCGCAAGGCCGAACGCGACCATCGCCGGCGCCACCGGCAAGGCGAGGCCCATACCGAGCTTGACGCCTTTGAGCGACCAGAATGGCGCTGCAGCGTGATCGTTGGCTTCGATGCTCATGTGAAAACGCCCGCCTGTTGGCGGGCGTCTTTAAGCTCATGCGATGAAGCGCTCAAGCCTGCGGTTGCGGCTCCATCGGCCCGGACTCGGAACGCGGGCGATTGCGGCCGGCGCCGGCGGTCGGCACTGCGGAGGCGCGCGGCGCCTGCGGCTCGATGACAGATTCGCGGCTTGGGCGCTTGCCCAGGAGCAGGTCCTTGATCTCGTCGCCGGTCAACGTCTCGAACTCGAGCAGCCCCTTGGCGAGCATTTCGAGGTCGCCGCGCTTTTCGGTGAGAATCTTGTTGGCCTCTGCATAACCGGCCTCGACCAGCCGCCTGATCTCGCCGTCGATTTTGCGGCTGGTCTCCTCGGAAATGTTCTGGTGGCGCGACACCTGATAGCCGAGGAACACCTCGTCCTGGTTCTCGCCGTAGGCGACTGTGCCGAGCTCGTCGGACAGCCCCCAACGCGTCACCATCATGCGTGCGAGCTTGGTCGCCTGCTCGATGTCGGAAGCGGCACCGGATGTCACCTTCTCCCTGCCGAACATCAATTCCTCGGCGACGCGCCCGCCCATCATGATGGCAAGCCTTGACGTCATTTGCTCGAGCGACATCGACAGCTTGTCGCGCTCCGGCAGTTGCATCACCATGCCGAGCGCGCGGCCGCGCGGGATGATGGTCGCCTTGTGCACCGGATCGGTCGCCGTGACATTGAGCGCAACGATGGCGTGGCCGCCTTCGTGATAGGCGGTGAGGAGCTTCTCCTCCTCGGTCATCACCAGCGACTTGCGCTCGGCGCCCATCATCACCTTGTCCTTGGCATCCTCGAATTCGGACTGGGTGACCATGCGCTTGTTGCGCCGGGCCGCCATCAAGGCCGCTTCGTTGACGAGGTTCATCAGGTCGGCGCCGGAGAAGCCGGGCGTGCCGCGCGCGATGGTCTTGAGGTTCACGTCCGGCGCCAGCGGCACCTTGCGCACGTGCACCTTCAGGATCGACTCGCGGCCGACCACGTCCGGGTTCGGCACCACCACCTGGCGGTCGAAACGGCCCGGGCGCAAGAGCGCCGGATCGAGCACGTCGGGACGGTTGGTGGCGGCGATGAGGATGATGCCTTCGTTCGCCTCGAAGCCGTCCATCTCGACCAGCAACTGGTTGAGCGTCTGCTCGCGCTCGTCATTGCCGCCGCCGAGACCGGCGCCACGATGACGGCCGACCGCGTCGATTTCGTCGATGAAGATGATGCACGGCGCGTTCTTCTTCGCCTGCTCGAACATGTCGCGCACGCGGCTCGCGCCGACGCCGACGAACATCTCGACGAAGTCGGAGCCGGAGATGGTGAAGAACGGCACGTTCGCTTCGCCGGCGACGGCGCGCGCGATCAGCGTCTTACCGGTGCCCGGAGGGCCGACGAGTAGCACGCCGCGCGGAATGCGTCCGCCCAGGCGCTGGAATTTGCCGGGGTCGCGCAGGAATTCGACGATCTCCTGCAGGTCCTGCTTGGCCTCGTCGACGCCGGCGACGTCCTCGAACGTCACGCGGCCATGCGCCTCAGCCAATAGCTTTGCGCGCGACTTGCCGAAGCCGAGCGCCTTGCCGCCCGCGCCCTGCATCTGGCGCGACAGGAAGATCCACACGCCGATGAGCGCAATGAACGGCAACCACGAGACGAGCAGCGACACGAACCACGGGACGTTGTCCTGCTGCGGCCGCGCTGTGATCGAGACACCCTTGGAATAGAGCTTCTGCACCAGGCCGGGATCGTTCGGCGCGTAAGTCTGGAAGCTGGTGCCATTGGCGAAGCTGCCGTGAATCTCCGGTCCCTGGATCACGACATCGCGCACGCGACCTTGGTCGACCTCGGAGAGAAGTTGCGAGAAGGAAATGTCCTGCGCTGTGGTGCGCTGGCCCGGGTTCTGGAAGAGCGTAAAGAGTGCCAGCAGCAGGAGGACGATAATCACCCACAGGGCAAAATTTCTGAGGTTGGCGTTCATTAGGCGTCCTTACCCGCCGCGAGAGAGGTCCGCGGCCGTATGATCTTGGCCGCTATTCGTGGCGGCTTCACGTCAGGTCCAATGTAGGCAGCACGCCGCCGCATGGAAAGGCCTGGATTCTACTTATTCTAGCGC
>DASXOK010000177.1:0-16653 GCA_036494425.1 Pseudolabrys sp. | reverse complement strand
CTCGAAACGCTCGAACAAGCCGTTCCACAGAATGGCTAGCAGACCCGGCGCCGCCAGGATTTGCGGGAAATCAACCAGCCCCGGCGGCACCTCGCCGCGGGCGGCGGCGCGCTTCAAGAGCGCGCGCACGGCGGCGATGATACGCGAAAGCACCTCGCGATAATAGAACTCGGCAAGCTTGGGAAAGCGGCGGCCTTCCGTGATCATCAGACGTACGACGTCCTTGCGCCGCGTCTCGTAGACCTCGCGCACGAACATCTCGGCGATATGACCGCCCAACTGCGCGAGCGGCAGATCGGCGGCGCCCATCGCCTCGATGGTGCCGACCAGCGGCGTGAGCATGGTGCGGATGAGCTCCTGGAACAGGCTCTCTTTGTCGCGGAAGTAGAGATAGATGGTGCCCTTGGCGACGCCGGCGCGGCGGGCGACGTCGTCGAGCCGCGTCGCGGCGAAGCCCCGTTCGGAGAATTCATCGAGCGCGGCCGTGAGGATCTCGGCGCGGCGGGCGGCGCTGCGCGCTTCGCGGCTGTCGATGGCACTGAGGCGTGTGCGACGCGGCGCCGATTTGGCCGCCGGCTTGACCGGTGATTTGGCCACAACGGCAACGGTCCCGGCCGCCCGTTTCGGCCGCGTCTTCGTCCCCGGCGTGCCGCGCTTATCCGCCATCGCGCCCACCCACGAAATGACTGACTGGTCAGTCATGACGTAACGCCGAGCAGGCCGGGGCGCAAGGGCGCCCAGGCGATAATTTTTGGTCGTAAATTCGGGGGCGAAAGTCCTTGGGACGGCGGGCCGCCGGCGCGGCCTATTCCACCGGCGCGACGGCGGCGGCAGGGGCCTTCGCCGTGCGCGGAAGCGGCGCGGTTTCCGCCGGGTGCACGAGCAGCCACGTCAGGATCGCGGATAACGCGGCGAAGATCGCGGCGGCGAACATGATCGCCTGGTAACCATTGCCGAAGCTGCGCAACGCCAGTTCACGCAAGGCCGCCTGCGACGCGCTGTTGAAGCCGCCGCCGGACAGGTCACCCGCTGCGATGCTGTGCACCAGCGCGGCACGATCCGGCGCCGCGTCACCCATGAGCCCCGCATCGACGGTGGACGACACGCGGGCAAACAAAATCGCGCCGAGCACGGCGAAGCCGACGACGATGCCAGTGAAGCGCAGCGTACCGCCGATGCCGGAGGCCATCCCTGCCCGCTGCGGCGGGATGACAGTCATGCCGACTTTCGCGCTCTCACCATTGAGCGACCCGGCGCCGATGCCGGCAAGCAGCATTCCGCCGAGCATCGAGACATAATCGAAGCGCGGCGCTTCGATCGCCATCCACGCCATGCCGGCGGCGACGAAGACCAGACCCGCCGTCAGCAGCGCGCGGCCGGAATAGCGATGCGTCAAATGCGCGGCGACCAGTCGCGGCACGAAGAACAGCGGCACCGCCATCGGCAGCATCAGAAGACCCGCGCCTTGCGGCGCATAACGGAGGCCGGTTTGGAAATACATCGGCAGATATGTGAGCATCGTCAGCAGCGAGGCCGCGAGCGCCAGCCCGGCGATGCTCGATCCGATATAAGTCGGCCGGAGAAAGAACGAGAGATCGAGCATCGGCCGCCGTTGCATCAGTTCGACCGTGATGAAGAGCGCGAAGAGCACGGCGGCCAGCGCGAACTCGATGAGAATGCGCGTATCGCTCCAGCCGCGACGGTTGCCGGTGATGAGGGCCAGCGTGATCAGGAACAGGAATGACGTGAAGGTCACGACGCCGAGGATGTCGATGCGCGTTGCATCCGGATCGCGCGATTCATCGACTGCGTAGAGCGTCAGCGCGATCATGACCACGCCGACGGGGATGTTCACGTAGAAGGCCCATTCCCAGCCGAAATGCTGGGTGATGAAGCCGCCGGCGATCGGGCCGAGCGAGATGGCGATGCCGATGACTGAGCCCCAGAAGGCGAAGGCGCGCGCCCGCGCTGCGCCGCGAAACGCGTGCGACAGCGTCGCCAGGGCTGAGCTCAATTGCAGCGCCGCGCCGACCCCCTGCACTGCGCGCGCGCCGTTGAGCCAGAGGGCGTTCGGCGCCGCGCCGCAGACAAAGGAGGCCACAGTGAAGATCGCCAGCCCGAACAGCAGCATGCGCTTGCGGCCGTAGCGGTCGGCGAGCGCGCCGGACGGCATGACGAGCGAGGCGAAGGTGAGCGTATAGGCGCTGATCACCCATTCGATGTCGGCGAAGCTCGCCTTCAACGAATTCGCGATCGAGGGCAGCGATACCGCGACGATGTTGGCGTCGAGATTGATCATGAAGGACGGCACGGAGACGCAGAGCAGGACGACGAGCCTGTGCGTTCCGGAGAGTTCGACGTCGCCGCTTTTCGTCATCGGGGCCTCTCACTGAACGCCATCAAGCCGCGCGCGTCAGCGCGCCAGAAGCTTGTTCTGATAAACTGAGAGATGCGCGTAGGCCGCGGCGAGGAGCGGCGTGTCGATGTTGGCCTTGCGTGCGCGCGTCAGAAGATCGCCGAGGATCTGGTCGGCCTCGACGGTAGCGCCCTTCTGGAGGTCGCGGTACATCGAAGAGGTCTGCGGCGAGCCTTTCGTCGTGAACAGCGTGCTGGTCTCAGTGATGAAACGATCGTCCGGCTTCACGCCGACCGCGTTGACGACGGAGACAACCTCATCGAGGAAGCTCAGCGCGAAGTCCGCGCCGCCGGGCGCTGCTTCCACCTCGCCGATATTGCCGCGCATCAGGCAGGTGATGCCGCCGAGCGATGCGAGCAGCACCCACTTCTCCCACATCTCGCGTGCAATCGACGGCGAGAGCCGCGCATTGAAGCCAGCCCCCTGCATCGTCTTGTCGAGTTCGTCGGTGCGCGGCGAGCAGGCGCCGTTCATTTCGCCGTAAGCGAGGTCCTGCAATTTGCTGAGTTGCACGATGCGGCCCTGCTCGTCGACAATTGTGGCGACCTTGCAGACGCAGCCGACGAGCGCCTTGTCGCCGAAGCGCGCTTTGATCGTGTCCACGTGCTTCATGCCGTTGAGCACCGGCAGGATAAAGGTGTCGGGCCCGACGGCGGGCGCGAGATCGTCCAGTGCGGCGTCGAGCGAATAGGCTTTTACCGTCAACAGCACCGCGTCATACGGCCCGCTGATCTCGCCGGCGGTGACGATCTTCGGATGCAATGTGGCGTCCCCGTGCGGACTGACGATCTGGAGTCCGTTTTTCCGGAGATTGGTGGCCCGCGCCGGACGCACCAAAAAGGTCACGTCGCGGCCGGCCTCGGCCAGCCGTCCACCGAAGTAGCCGCCGGTCGATCCGGCACCGACGACGAGAATGCGCATTGCGGTCTCCTAATTATTGGCATATGCCACTATCGACATTTAGCGGCATATGCCTATATTTGCAAGACAGGGCGGAGGAAAGATTCAAGCCCGGGAGGCGCGGCATGCAAACACCGACAAAGAAAGGCAAAACGCCCGGCCGTCCGGCCGGCGCGGAACTCACGTTTTCGCCGCCTCCGCCGAACCTCTGCAACGGAACCGCGCTGCGCAAGGCGACGCGCCGCGTCTCCCAACTCTATGATGCAATCATCGCACCTTGCGGATTGCGCTCGACGCAGCGCTCCATCCTCATCCAGATCGCACGCGCGCAATCGCCGACGATGAGCGAGCTGGCGGCCGCCATGGTGCTGGACCGTTCGGCTCTGGCGCACAATCTCAAGCCGCTGGAGCGCGACGGCCTGGTGGCCGTGGTGCCGGACCCGGAGGACAGACGCAGCCGTATCGTCACCTTGACCAAGCGCGGCGAAGCCAAGCTCGCGGCATCGATGAGCTTGTGGCGCGACGCGCAGGCGCGCTTCGAGAAGGCTTTCGGCGCCGAGCAGGCCGAAGCATTGCGCAGCGCGCTGGCCATCATGGCGTCGGATGATTTTGCCGAAGCGTTTGAGAAGGCGGGTCGGTCAAAGGGCGCGAAGGACTGAACGCGAAGCGCGACTGACGCCCTACCCCTTCGCATCACAGAAGAACGTGCGGATCACGCATTCCTTGCCGCCCTCGTGGTAGCAGGACTTGAGCGCCTCGTTCTGCGTGCCGCCGAGCTTTGGCCCCTTGCCCCATCCGTGCGCGCCGCAAGGATTGGTGAAGTCGACGGCGAAGGCCGAGCAGCCGTGCTTGACCGTCGCCACCACGCGGCACGTGGTACCGTTGCACTTGCCGAGCGCGCTCTCGCGCGCCTCGTTGATGTTACGGAAATCGTAGGCTTCGCCGAAGGCGCCACACGAACCGATGGCCAGCGCACCGGCAGCGCGTGCCGCAGTGTTCACCGTCACCAGCATCACGGTCGCGCTGGCCAGCAGCAGAGCCCCGGCCACGACCGCGCGCATGACCGGCGTGTAGGTCTCCGTCATCGCCATACCCTTACCCATGCGTCAACGCGGATAAGGGGGCGAGTCGCGGTTCCGATCAATGATTCTCAGTCTCAGGCGCGTTCGATTTCGGCCTTGACCGCGGAAAGCGACTCGGGGGTATCGACGTCGGTCAACGCTGCCTCGCCGGCGACCGGCACTTCCACCACGGCTTCGGCGAAGCTGGCGATGAGATGGCGCGCGCCGACATCGCCGCTGACCGTCATCAGGTCGGGAAAGAAGCGCCGCGACCACACCACCGGATTGCCGCGACGGCCCTCGATGCTCGGCACGACGACAAGCGCCCCGCGCTCGGGATCGAAAGCGGCCAGAAGCCGGTCGATCAGCATCGCGTCGACCTGCGGCATGTCGCCGAGGCAGACGATGGCGCCGTCGGCATCCTCCGGCACAGCGGCGATCCCGGCCTTGAGCGAGGTGCCGAGCCCTTCGGCATAGTCGGGATTGTGCACGAAGCGCACCGGCAGCCCGGCCAGCGCGGCTTCCACCTTTTCGCGCTGATGACCGGTGACGACAATGACCGGCGCCGCGCGCGAAGCGAGCGCCTGCTCAGCGGCGATGCGCACCAGCGGCTTGCCGCCGATCTCGGCGATGAGCTTGTTGATCGCGCCCATGCGCGTGGAGCGGCCGGCGGCCAGCACCACGCCGGCCATGTGGCGGCCTTTTTCCGGCGCCGGCTCGACGCGCGGCTGCGGCCGCGTGACGATTTCCATCAGCAGACCGCCGACGCCCATGCCGGTGATGTCTGCGCGGGATACAGGCAAGCCGGCCAGCAATCGCATCAACACCCAGTCGAAGCCGTTTTCCTTGGGCGAGCGCGCACAGCCTGGGGCGCCCAGCACCGCCTGCCCGCGCGCGCGGCCGATGAGCATCAGATTGCCGGGATCGACCGGCATGCCGAAATGCTCGATGGTCCCGCCGACAGTCTCGAGCGCCGCTGGGATGACGTCGCGGCGGTCGGCAATCGCCGAAGCACCGAACACGATCACCAGCTCGGCGCCGGAGTCGAGCACCCCATTGATGGCTTTCGCCAGGGCCGCCTGGTCGTGCGGCACGCGTAGATCGGCGATGATGCTGGCACCGGCCGGCGCAATGCGCGCGGCGGTGATCTTGAGCGTCTTCTCGATGACCTTGGGCGAGAGGCCGGGCAGCATCGTCGAGACGATTCCGACCTTGCGCACTTTATAGGGCGCGACGCGGATCACCGGCTTGTGCGCCGCGGCTTCCGCCACCGCCTTGTCGCGCGCTCCCGCCGCGACCGCGAAAGGGATGATCTTCACCGTGGCGATCATCTCGCCTTCGACCACCGGCTTGTAGGCGGCCAGCGTCGCCAGCGTCACGGCTTCGTCGATGCGATTGAGATCGTCGATCGCGTCCTTATCGACGACCAGCACGCCGGCGCTCTCGGCAAACAGATTGCAGCGCCCGGTGAAGGCGCGGTCGGCGCGCACGCTCTCGCCCTTCACGGCGGCGGCGATGTCGGCGGCGGCCTGGTCCTCGGAAACATCGCCTGGCTCGAGCCGCGAGACGACGATCTCCTTCACTCCGGCGGCTTGCAGCGCGGCGATCTCGGCCTCACCGATCAGCGTGCCTTTCTTCAGCGTCAGCGCGCCCTGACGGATGGAATGCACCGCCGTCGCGCCGAGCGCCTCCGCGACCGATATTGCCCCGAATTTCATTCAGTACCCCCCGTCATTCCGGAACGCGCGCCGAAGCCCGTAGGGCGAAGGCGGGCGAGCCCGGAATCCAGACACACGCACAGCCCTCATTTCCATCTGCATTCCGGGTTCGCGCCTTCGGCGCGCCCCGGAATGACAAAGAGAGGGTTTCATGCGGCCTCCGACTTCTCCGCTTTGTCGGCCTTCAGGCGCAGCCTCGCCGTGATCTCGCCCATAATGGCGACGGCGATTTCGGCTGGCGACACCGCCCCGATCGGCAGCCCGATCGGCGCATGGATGCGCGCGAGGTCGGCGTCGGAAAGACCCGCCTCTTCCTTCAGCCGCGCCAGCCGCCGGGCATGCGTCTTCCGCGAGCCGAGCGCACCGACATAGAAGCAATCGCGTCGCAGCGCATGGATAAGCGCCGGATCGTCGATCTTCGGATCGTGCGTGAGCGCGACGAAAGCCGTGTAGCGATCGATGTTAAGCGGCGGAAGCGCCACGTCCGGCCATTCGGCGATCACCTTCACGTCGGGGAAGCGCTCGATCGAGGCAAAGGCGGTGCGCGGATCGACGATGGTCACGTCATAGCCGAGCAGTTGCCCGACCGGAGCCAATGTCTGGCTGATGTGCACCGCGCCGGTGATGACGAGGCGCGGCGACGGCACGTGCACGGTTAGGAAGACGCGGCCCTGCGCCGTCTCCTCCATGCCGCTCTTGGCCATGCGCAGGTGTTTGTCGATGATCTCGCTGAGCGGATCCTTGCCGGCATCGGCGGCCTTCACCAGCCGCTGCGCGCCGCTCTCCACGTCGGTGATGACCACGACCGCGCGCCGGGCGGCGCGTTCGGCATTGAGCACAGCGAGCATGTCGAGCTTCATTGGGATTCCTCCACGAGCACAAAGGTGTTCCTCCCGCATTAGCGGGAAGGGTTGGGGCGCGGGTCAGCTCACCTTTTCAACGTACACCCGGATGGTGCCGCCACACGACAAGCCCACCTTCCAGGCCGTCTCGTCGGCAACACCGAATTCCAGCATCTTGGCCTGGCCGCTCTCGATCACGTCCATGGCCTCGGTGACCACCGCGCCTTCGACGCAGCCGCCGGATACAGAGCCCAGGAAGTTGCCGTCGCCGTCGATCACCAGATTGGAGCCGACCGGACGCGGCGCCGAGCCCCAGGTCTCGACCACCGTGGCGATGGCGACGCCACGCCCGTCCTTGCGCCAATCTTCGGCGGCTTTGAGAATGTCTTCATCACGCGCAAGCATGCAGGTCTCCGTCTCTTCAGTCCGTCGCGCGCGGTACGAGGCCGGCACTGACGGGGTAGGTTTACGCTACTTTCCCCAGCATTTCCTTCGGATCGTAACCGCCGGCAGCCTGCCCAGACAGGGCGCGCACGAGTTCGGTCATCGAGTCCAGATTATGTATCGGCCGCAATTCATCGACATAGGGCAGCATCGTCCGCACGCCCTTAGCGCGCGCCTCGAAGCCTTCGAAGCGCAGCAGCGGATTGAGCCAAATGAGCCGGCGGCAGGACCGATGCAGCCGGTCCATCTCGAAGGCCAAGCTGTCGTCGGCATCGCGCTCGAGCCCATCGGTGATCAAGAGCACGACCGCGCCTTGCCCGAGCACGCGGCGCGCCCATTGCCGGTTGAACAGATGCAGCGACGTGGCGATGCGCGTGCCGCCGGCCCAGTCGGCAACATTGGCGCCGCACATCGCCAGCGCCTCGTCCGGATCGCGCTGGCGGATGGCACGCGTCACGTTGGTCAGCCTCGTGCCGAACAGAAAGGTCGTGACGCGCTTGCGCGCATCGGTGATCGAATGCAGGAAATGCAGGAACAGGCGCGTGTACTGGCTCATCGAGCCGGAGATATCGAGCAGCGCCACGATCGGCGGCTCCTTCACACGCGGACCAAGATATTTCAGGTCGATGACCGCCCCACCCGCCTTCATGCTGGCGCGCAACGTGCGGCGAACGTCGATCATGTGGCCGTGCAGGCTCGGCTTGAGCCGACGCGTGCGCACGAGATCGAGCGGCAGCGCCAGCTTGGCGATCGCCTCCTTCGCCGCGGCGATCTCGGCGGCCGTCATCTGCGCGAAGTCTTTCTTCTGCAACACTTCGCGGTCCGAGACCGTGAGCCGCGCGTCGATCTCGACCTCGCTCTCCTTCTCGCGCTCGTTCATCCCGGAGAACAACGCGTCCTGGATGCGCTGCGCGCCGGCTTCCGGCGGCTTCGGCGCCGACGGTATCGTCTCCGGCAGCATCGAGGCGAGCAGCTTGTCGATATAGCCGCGCTTGCGGAAGAAGATGCGGAAGGCCTGGTCGAACAGGATCGTGTGCTCGTGGCGCTTCACGAAGACCGCGTGCAGCGTCCAGTAGAAGTCTTCGCGATTGCCGACGCGCGCGACCTGCACGGCTTCGAGCGCGTCGAGCACCGAACCGGGCCCGACCGGGATGCCGGCCGCGCGCAGCGCCCGCGCGAAGTAAAGGATGTTCTCGGCGAAGCGGCCACTTCGGTCATTCCGGTCGTGCGCGCAAGCGCGCGGACCGGAATCCATACTCCCGGCGCCGGGGGTATGGATTCCGGGCTCGCCGCTTCGCGGCGCCCCGGAATGACGATCACTATTCATATTCTACTCCGCCGCCCTTAGCTCCGACTTCACCTCGTCGAGCAGCGTCTTCACTTTGCTCGCGTCGAGGCGGGCGATGTCGTCTTGATACTTCAGCAATACGCCGAGCGTGTCCGACACGGTCGAGGGATCGAGTGCGACAACGTCGAGCTCGGTGAGCGCACCGGCCCAGTCGAGCGTCTCGGCGACGCCAGGGGACTTGAACAGGTCCTCCTTGCGCAGCGCCTGCACGAAGGCGACGACCTGCTCGGACAATTTTTTGGGCGCACCCGGCACCTTGGCGCGCAGGATCGCCAGCTCGCGCTCGGCACTGGGATAGCCAACCCAGTGATAGAGGCAGCGGCGCTTGAGGGCGTCGTGCACCTCTCGGGTGCGGTTGGACGTGACGATGACGATCGGCGGATGCTCGGCCTTAACCGTGCCGAGCTCCGGAACGGTCACCTGGAAGTCGGCCAGCACCTCCAACAGGAAGGCCTCGAAGGCCTCGTCGGTGCGGTCGATCTCGTCGATCAGCAGCACCGGCGGTCCGGCCGGATCCGGCTCCAGCGCCTGCAGCAATGGCCGCTTGATAAGGAATCGCTCCGAGAAGATGTCGTGCTCGACGCGGTCACGGTCGCCCTCCCCGGTGGCTTCCGCCAGGCGGATGCTGATCATCTGCGCACCGTAGTTCCACTCGTAGACGGCGGCGGAGACGTCGAGCCCCTCGTAGCACTGCAGCCGGATCAGCCGACGGTCCAGCGTCTTGGCGAGGACCTTGGCGATCTCGGTCTTGCCGACCCCCGCCTCCCCCTCGAGGAACAAAGGCCGGCCCATCCGCAGACTCAGATAGAGCACCGTCGCCAGCGACCGGTCGCCGACGTAGTCGGCCTTGGCCAGCAGGCCGAGGGTGCCGTCGATGCTGTCGGGAAGGGGTGTAAGAGACATTCCTAGGTCACCTCGAAGACACTTTATCCGATCGCATGGCCGTCATACATCTGGGTATCAGAGCCTCATACGGCCAGCCAGGGATAGCTCCCATGTCGACCCCCCTTGAAATGACTAAGGACGCCCTCCGTATGCCGACAATCGACCCAGGCGTGCGGATCGGCCACGTTCATTTGAAGGTCGCGGACCTTCAGCGCGCGCTCGATTTCTATTGTGGGGTGCTCGGTTTCGAGGTCACCACCACCCGACCCGGCGCCGCCTTCATCTCGGCGGGCGGCTACCACCATCATATCGGCCTGAACACCTGGGAGAGCCGCGGCGGCCACCCGCCCGCCTCCGGTACCACCGGCCTCTACCACACTGCCATCCTCTACCCGTCCCGGAGGCAGCTGGCCGATGCACTGCGGCGGCTGATCGTCGCCAAGATTCCGCTCGAGGGCGCCAGCGACCACGGGGTCTCGGAGGCGCTC
This sequence comes from Pseudolabrys sp., assembly GCA_036494425.1. Classification (GTDB taxonomy): domain Bacteria; phylum Pseudomonadota; class Alphaproteobacteria; order Rhizobiales; family Xanthobacteraceae; genus Pseudolabrys. The sequence goes on along the minus strand of DASXOK010000177.1, from coordinate 6,551 downwards.
TATCTGCGCGACCCGGACGACAACGGGGTCGAGCTCTATTGGGACCGGCCGAAGGACCAGTGGCCGCAAATGGCGGACGGCTCGCTGGAGATGTTCACCCGCCCGCTCGATCTTCACGACTTGCTGGCGGAACTGGACAAGCAGCCGGCCTAAGCAAAAAGCGAGGATAGAAAGCATTAATTGAACCGTCCTAGTCTCGCCTCTCCGCACACGGGACGGGTTTCAATTTCGAGATGTCGAAGGCGCGCAGGCTTCTGCAGGCGAATGCGTCCTCTGTTCGGACTGCGGAGGTCGATCCATTTTCCCACGAGTCGACAGCCGCCGCTGTTGAGCGCCTGGCCGCGCTGGTCGAAGCCCAGGCGCGTGTCATTCGCGACTACGATGCCGCCGTTGCGCGGAGCCGCGACACTTACGAACGCGCCCTGGCAGCTGCCCGCCTCGGCGTCTGGGAATGCGACCTCACCACCGAGACGCTGCAATGGTCGGGTGGCACCTATGACATGTTCGAGATCCCGCGCGACGCGCCGCTCAAGCGGCAGCAGACTTTGATTTGCTATCCGGAAGCATCGCTCAAGATGCTCGAGGCGATCAGGAGTCGCGCGATCGAGCGCCGGGACGGCTTCAATCTTGACGCCGAGATCGTCACGCCGAAAGGCAATCGCCGGTGGATCAGGATCACAGCGAATGTCGAATGCGCTGGAGACCGCCCGGTGCGCCTCTTCGGCATCAAACAGGACATCACGGAAGAGAAGGCGAAGTTCGAGCGGCTGCGGTACCTGGCCGAGTTCGACGAACTGACCGGCCTCGCCAACCGCAGCCAGTTCCACAACTGTCTGTCGCAGGCCTGCGGCGATGAAACCGGCCGGGACGGCGTTCTCCTGCTCATTGACCTCGATAGGTTCAAAGAGGTCAACGATTCTTTGGGGCACGCGGCCGGCGACGCATGTCTCAAGGAAATGGCGCAGCGGCTGGCGACCGTGTGCGGCCAAGCGCGAATGGTCGCCCGCATCGGCGGCGACGAATTCGCCGTGCTTCTGGAACCGCCTCATCACGGCAAAGCCATCGTGCTTGCCGTCGAGATCATCGCCGCAACGAGCAGACCGATCGACTGCGGCGGCCGCCAATTCAAGATCGGCGCCTCGATCGGCATCGCCGCCATTGCAGGTTGCCGGTCATCCGAAGCATTCAAGCGCGCCGACACCGCGCTCTACGCGGCCAAGACCGGCGGCCGCAATTCCTTCCGGATATTCGATCCGACGCGCATGTAGACTCGAGCTGGCGCTTCTATTGATGCGGGATATTGGCCGCCTTGATGATCGGCCACCAGCGCTCGGCCTCGGCCTTCTGGAACGCTCGCAGATCCTCAGGCGCCTGCTGCGATGCCGGGGTGATGTAGACGCCAAGCACGTTTAGGCGCTTGACGACGTCCGGATCGGCGAGCGTTTCCCGCATTGCGGCGTTCAGCGTCTTGATCACCGGCTCTGGCGTGCCGTGCCGCACCCACAGACCATACCAAAGCGTCGCCTGGAAACCCGGAAGGCCGGCTTCGTTCACGGTCGGGACATTCGGATAGGTATCGACGCGCTCGCGCGACGTGATCGCCAGCGCCTTGATCGTGCCGGCCTCCACCAGCGCCGGGAAATTCGACGACGGTTCGATCATGAAATCGATCTGCCCCGCGGCAAGCGCCTGTCTTGCCGGAGCGTTTCCGCGATAGGGCACGAACTGGAAAGTCGTTCCCGTCGCCTTCTGGAAAGCGATGCCGGTCAGATGCCCCGTCGCCCCCACCCCGGCGATGCCGACCGAAGCCTTGTCGGGATTGGCTTTCAGCCAGGCGATCAACCCCTTCAGGTCGTTGGCGGGCAAATCCTTCTTCGCCACGATCAGAAGCGGTTCGCTGCCGATCATGACGACCGGATCGAGATCGGTCAGCAGGCTATAGGGCAGATCGTAAAGCCCGCTGGTCAGCATATGCGTGGTCGAGGTGCCGATGCTCAACGTATAGCCGTCGGCGGGCGCGCGCACGACCCGGCCGACGGCAATCGTGCCGGCAGCTCCGCCGACATTTTCGACGACGATCGGCTGGCCGAGAATCCTGTTCATCCGGTCGCTGAGAACGCGTGCCAGGATGTCGGTCGCACCGCCGGCCGGGAACGGCACCATCATGACCACCGGACGTGTCGGATATGTTTCGGCCCGGGTCGCGAGCGGCGACGCCATTATCGCGGACGCGATCAGAGCAAGGGCTTGCCGTCGTCGCACGTGATCCTCCCCCCGGATTATTGTTGGGCTGGAGCATAACATGGCGAAACCTGGTCGCCACCGCGCCCGGGCTCGCACCGCCTCCCCGCCCGCATCGCGAGACAGCGAGCCTAGGAACGATCGCGCATGATCGGATTGCGCAGTGCGCCGACCTTCTCGACCTCAACCTCGCACACGTCGCCGGGCTTCATGAACAGCGGCGGTTTGCGGGAAAAGCCAACACCGGCCGGCGTGCCAGTGGCGATCACGTCGCCTGGATGCAACGGCAGGAAGGTCGACAGGTAGCTCACGATCCGTGGAATGCTGAAAATAAGATCGCGGGTATTGCCACTCTGCAGGACCTGGCCGTTGAGCATGAGCTTGACGTCGAGGCTGTGCGGATCGGGAATGGCATCGGCGGTGACCATGAAGGGACCGAATCCGCCGGTCGCGGCGAAGTTCTTGCCCGGCGTCACTTGCGTCGTGTGAAACTGCCAATCACGCACGCTGCCGTCATTGAAGCACGCGTAGCCGGCGACGTGCTCGAGCGCGTGGCGCTCGTCGATAAACCGGCCGCCTTTGCCGATGATGACAGCGAGTTCGGCCTCGTAATCGAAACTGTCCGAAACCTTCGGCAGCAGCATCGGCGCATTGTGCGCGACGAGGGTATCTGCAAAGCGGATGAAAACGGACGGATACTCCGGCAGCGGCCGCGGAACACCGGCTGCCTGAACCTCTTTGAGATGGTCGGAGTAGTTGATGCCGATGCAGTAGATGTGGCGCGGATCGGGAACGACCGGCAGAAACGTGACGTCCGCGACATCAAACTCCGTCGCGGCGGATTCCATGTCCTGAACCCGACCGAGCAGATCGCGCGCCAGAAGATCACGGACGCGATAGACCCCGAAACGCCGGGTGATATCGACAATACCGGCTTCGGTCACGATGCCGATGCGCTCGGCATCGTTCACCGTGTAAGCCGCGATCTTCATGTGTTCCTGCCGCGGCGACCCGTGCGCCGCCCGAAACGGGGCAGCGCCTCGGTCTTACGCCGTCGCTTTGGCCAATGCCCGGCGCGCCAGCACGCCGACGAGATGCGCGCGGTACTCCGGCGAGGCATGGATGTCGTTGTTCATGCCGGTCGCCGGGATGGTCATGCCCTCGATCGACTTCGGCGAGAAGCGCTTCTTCAGCGCCTCTTCGAACGACTTCACGCGGAAGACACCGTTGGAGCCCGCACCCGTCACCGCGACGCGGATGTCGGGGCCGCGTTTCGACACGAACACGCCGACCAGTGCGAAGCCGGAGGCCGGGTGCTTGAACTTCTCGTAGGCCGCCTTCTTGGCGATCGGGAAGCTCACCTTGGTAATGATCTCGCCGTCTTCCAGCGCGGTCGAGAACATGCCGGTGAAGAAATCATCGGCAGCAATGCGGCGCTTGTTGGTGATGATGGTCGCGCCGAGGCCGAGCAGCGCCGCAGGATAGTCGGCGTTCGGATCGTTATTAGCGATCGAGCCGCCGATGGTGCCACGGTTGCGCACCTGCGGATCGCCGACCGAGCCCGGCACCGAAGCGAGCGCCGGCATGGCTTCCAAGAGCACCTGCGAGTTCGAGACATCGGCATGGCGCGACATGGCGCCGATGACGACCGAACGGCCCTTGAGTTCGACGCCGCTCATGCCCTCGACCAGCGCGAGATCGATCAGCGCCGACGGCTGAGCCAGCCGCTGCTTCATCACCGGCAGCAGCGAGTGGCCGCCGGCGAGGATCTTGGCCTCAGGGTTGCGCGCAAGCAGACCGGCCGCCTGGCGGACCGTGGTCGGACGATGGAAGGTGAAATTGTACATCGGTCTCTCCTTGAATTTCGAATTTAGGCGGCCTGCGGCGGGATTGCAGTCTGCGGCGCCTTGTTACGCTGCAAGGCCGACCAGACCGCGTTCGCGGTCGCCGGCATTGCAAGTTGTTCGGTGCCGATCGCGTCGGTGATCGCATTCATCACCGCGGCGGGGGCGGCGATGGCGCCGGACTCCCCGCAGCCTTTGATGCCGAGCGGATTCGATGGTGACCTGGTTTCGGTCAGGCCCACGTTGAACGACGGCAGGTCGTGCGCGCGCGGCATCGTGTAATCCATCATCGAGCCGGTCACGAGCTGGCCATCCTTGTCGTAGATGACGCCTTCCAGCATCGCCTGCCCGACGCCCTGCGCGATGCCGCCATGGACCTGGCCTTCGACGATCATCGGATTGATGACAGTACCGAAGTCATCGACCGCGGTCCATTTGACGATCTCGGTCTTGCCGGTCTCGGCATCGACCTCGAGTTCGCAGATGTGGCAGCCCGCCGGGAACGTGAAATTGGTCGGATCGTAGAAGGAGGTCTCCTTCAGGCCCGGCTCCAGTTCCTGCCCCGAGAACTTGTGCGCGATATAGGCGTTGAGCGCGACATCGCCCCAGGCCGCCGTCTTGTCGGTGCCGGCGACGGTGAACTTGCCGTCCTTGAATTCGATGTCGCCTTCCGCCGCTTCGAGCATATGCGAGGCGACCTTCTTGGCCTTGGTCTCGATCTTGTCGAGCGCCTTGACGATCGCCGACATGCCGACCGCGCCCGAGCGCGAGCCATAGGTGCCCATGCCGAACTGCACCTTGTCGGTGTCGCCGTGCACGATCGAGATGTTCTCGAACGGAATGCCGAGCCGTTCCGAGACGAGCTGCGCGAAGGTGGTCTCGTGCCCCTGCCCGTGCGCGTGCGAGCCGGTGAGCACCTCGACGCTGCCGGTCGGGTTGACCCGCACTTCCGCGGATTCCCACAGGCCCACGCCGGCGCCGAGCGAGCCGACCGCTTGCGACGGCGCGATGCCGCAAGCCTCGATGTAAGTCGAATAGCCTAAGCCGCGCAGCTTGCCATGACGCGCGGCTTCGCGGCGGCGCTTGTTGAAGCCCTTCACGTCGGCGATTTCCATCGCCTTCTTCAGCGACGCATTATAGTCGCCGCCGTCGTAGGACATGATCACCGGCGTCTGGTGCGGGAACGACTTGATGAAGTTGCGCTTGCGCAGCTCGACCGGATCGAGGCCGAGTTCGCGCGCCGCGACTTCCACCAGCCGCTCGACCACGAAGGTCGCCTCCGGACGGCCGGCGCCGCGGTAGGCATCGACCGGCACCGTGTTGGTGTAGACCGCGTCTACCTCGCAATAGATGTGCGGGATGTCGTACTGGCCCGACAGCAGCGTCGCGTAGAGATACGTCGGCACCGACGACGAGAAGGTCGACATGTAGGCGCCGAGATTGGCGATGGTGTGCGCACGCAGCGCCAGAATCTTGCCATGGTCATCGAGCGCGAGTTCGGCATGCGTGATGTGATCACGCCCATGCGCGTCGGTGAGGAAGGCCTCGCTGCGATCGGATGTCCATTTCACCGGGCGCTGAATCTTGCGCGCGGCCCACAGGCAGACGACCTCTTCCGGATAGATGAAAATCTTCGAGCCGAAGCCGCCGCCGACGTCCGGCGCGATGACGCGCAGCTTGTGCTCCGGCGCCATGCCGACGAAGGCGGCGATGACGAGCCGTGCCACGTGCGGGTTCTGGCTGGTGTTCCAGAGCGTGAGCTGGTCGGTGCCGGAATCGTATTCGGCCAAGGCCGCGCGCGGCTCGATGGCATTGGGCGCCAGGCGGTTGTTGACGATGTCGAGCCTGGTGACGTGCTTCGCCTGCGCGAAGGCCGTGTCGGTCGCCTTGGCATCGCCGAGCGACCATTCGTAGATCGTATTCTTCGGCGCGATCTCGTGAATCTGCGGTCCCGATTTCGCGTTGGCCAGATCGATGACCGGCGCGAGCGGCTCGTATTCGACGTTCACTTTCTCGGCCGCGTCGCGCCCTTGCGCCTGCGTCGCGGCGATCACCACCGCGACCGCGTCACCGATATGGTTCACCTTGCCGGCCGCGAGCGCCGGATGCGGCGCCATCTTCATCGGCGTGCCGTCCTTGGAATGGATCATCCAGCCGCAGATCAGGTTCCCGATCTTGTCGGCCGCAAGCTCGGCGCCCGTGAGCACGGCAAGCACGCCCGGCTTAGCCTTGGCCGCCGACGTGTCGATGCTGTTGATCTTGGCGTGGGCGTGCGGCGAGCGCAGAAAGTAGGCGTGCGTCTGCCCGGGGCGGGCGATGTCGTCGGTGTAGTGGCCCTTGCCGGTGATGAAACGCTGATCCTCCTTGCGGCGCACCGACGCGCCGATCCCGGTCGCGCTCATGGTGTTCCCTCCCTTTGAGGAACGCTCAACGCTTGTGTCGCTAAATCCTTGTCGTTATTCCGCG
>DASXOK010000176.1:0-1598 GCA_036494425.1 Pseudolabrys sp. | reverse complement strand
GAACAGCATCTCCACAGCACCTTTCGACCGTGATCTCCAGTTGGCGGTGATCGACGCCGACGGCGCGCATGCGCTGGTGTTTGCCTGCCGGCGTGTCCTCGGCGGATGGATGAACACGCGGACGCGCGAGCCCGTCGATGTCTGGCCGACGCATTGGCGTCTGTGGGAGGAGCAGCCGGACGGCGCGATCGAGTGATCTCTTGTCTGCAACCGCTCGAGCCGGCCAAGCGCTATGCGCGCGCGATCCGCATTTAGGGCTTCGCGGTGTCACTGTTGCTGTGATCGCCGTGGCTGTCGCCGCCGATCTTGGCTTCCTCTTCGGCGATCAGGCGCGCGAGTTCATCACGGCGTTTCTGGTCGGTTTCTTCCGCCAGTAGACGCTTGTAATGTGCGATGTTCAGGCGGGCGATGGTCGGGTCCATGACATAGGGTCGCTGAATGCCATGCCGCGCGGCATCTCGGCGATGACGCTATTGGCGCTTATGCGCTGTGGCTATTGCAGGCCGCAAACGCGGTGAAGACGTAAAGTTAAAAGGAAGAATACGAAGAAAAAGCGAGCGAGATAGCGTTCCACGTTACCGCGCGATGTCCGATACCGTACATTACAGTCCGGCCTCACCATTCATGCGGCGCGAGAGGTGGGCTGTCTTCGCTGATGCTTGCGAGATAGGCGGGGAAGTCGCCGTAGCCGGCAAAGGCGGTGTTGGGCTTGAACGTCTGGCCGCGCTGCACGCGGACGGAGCCGAGACGGCCCGTCACCACGGCATCTTTCATGCACGTCCAAGTGCCGTCGGCTCCTTCTTCGAAGGCGCCCAATGCCCGTCGCACCATGTTTCCCGCTCCTGCCAGCAGGCTACGCCGGGCAATGCGAATAGCGAGATCATGCGGCGTAAATTCGGCATGCCGCGGCGTTCACGCCGGCGTGGCCGGTGAGGCAGCCCGTCCGCGGCAAACTCGCCGCGCCACGGCGCAACGTCCCGCGATTTCAGACACACGCGGAAGAGACGCGCGACTTGCGATTGCCGTCCATGGCGGAACAGTCCTCATGGCGAAGGGCTGTGTGGTTTCGAACTGCGCGCCGGCGTGGCCACGCAGATCATGCCTCTTGCGCGGCTGCGATCAGCGCGGCCCGGGCTCGTTGATTTCACCGGGGAGCAGATGATCGGTCGCATCGCCGAATGCGGCAAGCCCGCGATCCTGCGCGGCGGCCGATTTATGGACGCGGCGGCTGGATGGCGCCCAGGCGTAGGCGCTGGTCGCGCCGTCACGCATCGGGGCGGACCGAGCGACAACATTGCCGCTGCCGAATTCCGGTGTGAAGGATTGGGCAAAGGCGGGGGAAGCAAGTGCGGCGGCGAGAGCCACGGCAGCAAGAATGATGGTTTTCATCGGGGAGCCTCCGTAACGTCAGGCGGCATGAGGGCCGCCGATGCACGAAGTCTGGCGGAGGCGAGGGTAGGTCTCCATTGAACGGACGGTTTCGCGGCACCCACACGCGTATGAGCGCCTCATGTTTGCGTATGCGGCGATGGGACGCTCGGCTTATTTCTGGTATTGCTCGTCGCTGACGTGCTCCATCCAGTCGACGGGGCTGCCGT
>DASXOK010000175.1:0-2681 GCA_036494425.1 Pseudolabrys sp. | reverse complement strand
TCCATGTCCCGCAGTTTCCGGTGCAGCAAGAGGTGCCGAATCTTTCGACGCCGGCCTACCACTGCGATGCGCGCTACGGCTATGCCTGGGTGGCGCTCGACGAGCCGCTCGCCCCGATCTTCGAGGTGCCCGAGGATAGCGATCCTGAATTCCGCTACGTGCCCCAATTCTACGAAGTCTGGAATACCTCGGCGCTGCGGCTGATGGAGAACTCCTTCGACAACGCGCATTTCGCGTTCGTGCACAAAGGCACATTCGGCCAGGCCGATCAGCCGCTGCCGGAGAAATACGAGATCCAGGAAACCGACTACGGATTCGAGGCCGAGACGCTGATCACCATCGCCAATCCGCCGATCCAGCATCGCATCTCCGGCACCGACGCGCCCACCACCAAGCGTCACATGCGCAACAAGTGGTACATGCCATTCTGCCGCCGGCTCGACATCGAATATCCGTCAGGGCTGCGCCACATCATCCTCAATTCGGCGACGCCGATCGACGACGGCCACATCCAGGTAGTGCAGTGGCTCTACCGCAACGACACCGAGGAAGACTGCCCGGCGCAGCTCCTGATCGACTGGGACTACAAGATCACGCGCGAGGACAAGGACATCATCGAGTCGACCGACTTCGATACGCCGATTGACGCGAGCCGCCGCGCCGAGGCGCACATGGTGTCCGACCGTCCCGGCATGATCATGCGCAAGCGGCTGATGAAGCTCCTGGAAGAACACGGCGAAGCGGAAGTCTTCCGCGCCGCTTGAACCGTCCCCTCCACAGGTCGCGCCAACCATGTCCGATGCCGCCCTCTCCGCTCCCGACACCCTCTCCGCCTCGCGCTACCCGATCGATGCGCTCCTCGCCGACATCGGCGACGTGGCGGTGAGCCTGGAGCCGACCGACATCAAGCGCAAATCGCGCGATTACTACTGGTACTCGCCGATCCTCAATGCGCGGCTCAAGGACAAATTCGCCGACGTCATCGTCACGCCGCGCGACGAGGCGGACGTCATCCGCGTCGCGGCCGCCTGCTACCGCCACCGCATCCCGCTCACCGTGCGCGGCGGCGCCACCGGCAATTACGGGCAATGCGTGCCGCTGGAAGGCGGCGTCGTGCTCGACATGGCGGCGATGAACGGAATCGAATGGCAGAAGCCTGGCGTCGTGCGCGTGCAGGCCGGCGCCAGGCTGTTCGACATCGATGCGCAGACGCGGCCGAGCGGCTGGGAACTGCGCATGCATCCCTCGACCAAGCGCATGTCGCAGATCGGCGGCTTCGTCGCCGGCGGCTCAGGCGGCGTCGGTAGCGTCACCTATGGCGGCATGCGCGAGCCGGGCAACATCCTCGCCGCGCGCATCGTGACGATGGAGGAAAACCCGCGCGTCATCGAATTGCGCGGCGACGCGGCGCAGAAGATCAGCCGCGCCTACGGCACCACCGGCATCATCACCGTCTTGGAGATGCCGCTGGCGCCGGCGCTGCCCTGGATCGACGTCATCGTCGCCTTCGAGGACTTCGCCGAGTCGATCCGCTTCGGCCAGACGATTGCGATGGCCGACGGCATCACCAAGAAGCTGCTGACGCCGGTCCAGTGGCCGCTGCCGGAGAACTTCTCTGCGATTCGCCCCTATTGCCCGGACGGCAAGGCCGTGCTGCTCGGCATGATCGGCGCCATGTCGATCGAGAGCTTCGAGACTCTGCTTGAAACTTTCAACGGCACGATCACCTACAAGGCGCCGAGCGAGGACGTGCTCAGCAAGACGCCGCTCTACGAGCACACCTGGAACCATTGCACCTTGCAAATGTTCAAGGCCGATCGCGGCATCACCTATCTCCAGGTGCTCTATCCGCACGACCGTGTGCTCGAATCCGCCACCGAGATCGGCGCCAAATTCCCCGGCGAGGTGATGCAGCACCTCGAGTTCATCCGCATCAATGGCCTTATGACCGCGAGCGGCATTCCGGTGATCCGCTATTCCACGCCGGAACGCCTATACGAGATCATGGCGGCCTACGAGGCCTGCGGCATCATGATCGCCAACCCGCACGTGCTCACGCTGGAAGACGGCAGCCGCTACAAGCGCGTCGATGCGGACCAACTCGGCTACAAGCACGAAGTCGATCCGCTTGGCTTGCTCAATCCGGGCAAGATGCGTAGTTTCATTCCGCGCTCGCCGGGGCCGCTGCAATGAATGTCGTTCCCATGTTCGAGGCGCAGCCCCCGAATCCTGTCGAAGCGCCAGCGCCGCCGCGCGCGCTGCTCAAGCTCGCCGGCATCTCCAAGACCTTCGCCAACATGACGCTGGCGCTCGAAGGCGTCGATCTGACCATCCGGCCGGGCGAGTTTCTGACACTTCTCGGCCCCTCGGGCTGCGGCAAGTCCACCCTTCTGAAGATGATCGCCGGGCTCGGCGCGCCCTCGACCGGCGTGATCGACTGGCCGACCTCGAGCTACGACGCGCTTGGCGAACCGGACCGCCTGCTCGGCTTCGTGTTTCAGGAGCCGACGCTGCTGCCCTGGCGCACGGTGTTCGACAATGTCTACCTGCCGCTGATGCTCGCCGGCCAGCGCAAGAAGGACGTGCAGGAACGCATCATGGAAGTCCTGGCGCAGGTCGGCCTGTCGCGCTTCGTCAACGCCTATCCGCGCGAACTGTCGGGCGGCATGAAGATGCGCGTC
>DASXOK010000174.1:0-8464 GCA_036494425.1 Pseudolabrys sp. | reverse complement strand
CGATTCCGCGGTCGGCTGCGCCATCTTCTCGACGCTGAGCAAAGGCGAGACCTGGACCACGCTCGAGATCAAGATCAACTTGGTGCGGCCTTTGACCAAGGACACGGGTCCGGTGCGCGCCGAAGGGCGCATCCTGCATCGGGGCCGCACGATGGCGACATCGGAAGGTGATCTGAAAGATCGCGCCGGCAAGCTCTACGCACACGCCACGACGACGTGCATGATTTTCCCGGCGAAGGCGTAACGCTTCGACGGACTAATGATTATCCGCCGTCAGCGACGGCCGCAGGCGCAGCGGCTCAGCGCGATTGGACGCATGAGCGACCACCGGGCGCCCGTGATGGCGCGTGAACTCGCAGTAGGCGAAGCCCAGCCCCGAGATCGAGCCGCGGAAGCTGTTGTTGTCGATGCGCTCGAGGTTGAAGCAGGGCTCAATCGGCATGCCGCGTAGCGAGGCGCAGACCGACTCGCCTTTCACCCGCAGCGTGCCCGCAGGCAGGTTGGCGTAGCGCACCTCGCCTTTGCCCTGGAACTGAATAGACCCGGCGACAGAGCCGTCGGTCGCGACGCGGCCCGTCCCGCGCGTGCCCTCGAAGCACGTGTAGTTGAACATCTTGCCCATGACGAAGCGGCGGGCCTCATCGGCGCTCATCTCACCCGCCATCGCCGGCACTGCGGCCAATAGGCCAATCGATACCATCACCCCACGCAACATCATCATACTCCGCCTACGCCACCGACCAGCACGAACAGAAGCTTACTAAAAGCTGAGAGAGTATGCCCGCCGTTCGTCGCCAAATCCTGAACGTGTTTACCCGATCTTGACCACGATGCGACCCCGGACCTGGCCGGCGAGGATGGCGCTGGCGGCCTCGCCGAGGTCAGCCATGCCGATGTCACGGGTTATCTGGGCAAGTTTGCGGCGATCCAGGTCCGTTTCCAGCCTTTTCCACGCCTCTTGGCGCCGGGGAAGCGGGCACATGACCGAATCGATGCCGTAAAGACACGCTCCGCGTAAAATAAACGGCGCGACCGAGGCCGGCAGGTCCATACCTCCGGCCAGGCCACAGGCGGCCACCGCGCCGCCATAGCGGGTCATAGACAGCAGATTCGCGAGGGTGGTCGAGCCGGCCGAATCAATCGCGCCGGCCCAGCGCTCCTTGGCCAGCGGCCTGGGCGTGCCGGCAAGCTCGGCGCGCGGGACGACCTCGGCGGCGCCGAGGCCCTTGAGGTAGCCGGCCTCCTCGGTGCGGCCGGTGACGGCGTGCACGGTAAAACCGCGCTGGGCCAGGATCGCGATGGCGACCGAGCCGACGCCACCTGCCGCGCCGGTGACGGCGATGGGGCCGCTCGCCGGCGTCAGGCCGTGGCGCTCCAGCGCCATCACCGCGAGCATGGCCGTGTAGCCGGCGGTGCCGATGGCCATGGCGTCGTGCGCGCTCATGCCGGCGGGCAGCGGCACCAGCCAGTCGCCTTTGACGCGCGCCTTCTCAGCGTAGGCGCCGAGATGCGTCTCGCCGCAGCCCCAGCCGTTGAGAATGACCTTGTCGCCCGGCTTCCAATTGGGATGGCTGGAGGTCTCCACCGTGCCGGCAAAATCGACGCCGGCGATCATGGGAAAGCGGCGCACCACTGGCGCCTTGCCGGTGATGGCGAGACCATCTTTGTAATTCACGGTGGAGTATTCGACCCGGACGGTGACATCGCCCTCCATCAAATTGGCTTCATCGAAGTCGGTCAGCGCCGCCTTGGTGCCGCTGTCCGTCTTCTCAATCACCATCGCCTTGAATGTGGCCACGCCCCGGCTCCCTGATCATGGGACTTCAGGGACGGTTTTAAAGCCATGGAGGCCAGGGACAAGCCCGGGCCCGACGGATTCCTCCGTGCGTCAGGCGGCCGCCGGCGCGGGCTCGCCCACCGGGCGCTCCACGATCGGCAGGTTGATGAGCGCCGACGCCACGCCGAAGAACACCGAGAGCCACCAGACCGGCTGGTAAGAGCCGGTGCTGTCGAACACGATGCCGCCGAGCCAGACGCCGAGGAAGCCGCCGACCTGATGGCTGAAGAAGGCGAAGCCGAACAGCATCGCGAGCCAGCGCGTGCCGAACATCACCGCGACCAGGCCCGACGTCGGCGGCACCGTGGAAAGCCACAGAAGTCCCGTCACGGCGCCGAAGATGATCGTGTTCAGCGGAGTCGCCGGGAGCGTGATGAACAACACGATCGAAAGTGCGCGCGCGAAGTAGATCGCCGACAGAATGTAGCGCTTGGGCATCCGGCCGCCGAGATAACCCGACGCGAGCGAGCCGAAAATATTGAACAGGCCGATGACGGCGAGCGTCCAGCCGCCGACCTCTGCCGAGAGCCCGCGGTCGATCAGGTAAGACGGCAGATGCACCGTGGTGAACGCAAGCTGGAAGCCGCAGGTGAAGAAGCCGAGCACCAAAAGCACGTAGCTGCGATGGCCGAAGGCCTCGGCGAGAGCCTGACGAAGCGACTGCGCCGGCAACACGGCAACCGGCGCGGCGGGTGTCGCCGTCGATCGTGGCATTGCAAGCGCCATCGACAGCGGCAGGATGAGCAGCGTCAGCGCGGCGAAAATTTGCAACGACGCCTGCCAGCCGAATTTATCCATCAGCGCGACGCCGACCGGCGAATACAGAAACTGGCCGAACGAACCGGCGGCGGTTCCTGCGCCGAAAGCGATCGAACGCCATTCCACCGGCAGCAACTTGCCGAAGGCGCCGATCACGATTGTGAACGAGCAGCCGGACAGGCCGAAACCGATAAGCACACCGGCTGACAGATCGAGCATGCCCGGCGTGGTCGATGCGCTCATCAGCGCAAGGCCGAGCGCATAGGCGATGGCGCCGGCGGCGAGCACGCGCATGGTGCCGAAGCGATCGGCGATCCCGCCGGCAAAGGGCTGGCCGACGCCCCACAGCAGGTTCTGGATGGCGAGCGCCATCGAGAACACGTCGCGGCCCCAGTTGTGCTCCTGCGACATCGGCGTGAGGAAGAAGCCGAGCGCGGAGCGCGGCCCGAAGCTGAGCATCGCGATGATGCAGCCGCACACCACGATCACCGCGGGCGTGCGCCAATTGGCGAGCGCCGGTCTTGCTGCTGCTGACTGCACCGACATGGCCAAAGGCTCCGGACCCAATGACGTCGCGACGCGAATCCGCGGTGTCTGCGCCGTTTCAGATTACCGGCGCGGACGAACGTCGAACATAGGGTGTCAAGGCAATGAAACCCAACGAATTCTGCTGATCGAAGCCATTTCCGGAATGGATGGGCGGAACCGACAAATTCGCGCGCGTACTGGATTCCGGGTCTCGCGCTTGCGCGATCCCCCGGAATGACAGTCCGCGTCACATCTTGTCGAGTTTCTGGGTCTCTATCGCCGTGGTCTTGGCGTCGCCCCAGTGCGGCTCGTCGGAGCCGTCGCCCCAGTTGCGCGGGCGGTAGAAGGTATGCACGCCGAGTTTGTACATCTTCTTCATCTCGGCGACCCAGCTCGGATGCACCCAGTAGGCGTGGTAGTGCGTCGACTTCGCCACCTCCGGCATCCACAACTTGCCGTCGAGCATGTCTTTCGCGATGCGCTTGGCGCGCTCCCAGGCTTCCGGCTCGGTGACGATGTCGGGAATGCCGTCGCAGGCAAACGTGAACTGGCAGGCGTTGTGGCGGTTGGCGTTCTGATAAACCACGTCGCACACGGTCTTCGGATAGAACGGCGAGAACACGCGGTTCATCACCACTTGCGCCACCGCGATCTGTCCGCGCACCGGCTCGCCGCGCGCCTCGAAATAGACGGCGTTGGCGAGGCACTTCTCCGACTTGGCGCGCGCCGCGCCGGAAAGGCCCAGCCGCTCGGCCGGCGATTTCGGCCGCTGGTCTTCGCCCGTGACCTCGCCTTTGCTGGCGACACTTTCGCCGGCGCCGCTCTCGCTTTCCGGCGTCGGCGTCAGCGCCGACTGTTTGATGTCTGGATCGCCGCCGCGCGAGGCCAGCACCACCGGCGCTTCACCCGGCGCCCAGGGAGCCAGGGCTTCATCCCCGCCAGCGAGCGGATCGGCACCGAAGAACAGCCGCGCCGATGACTTGCCTGCCGCCGGATGGGCGGGCGCCGTGAGTTGCGCCGGCGGAAGATCCTTGTACGGCAGGTCGACGTCGGGCTCCGGCTGTGCGTCAGGCGCGGCGGCGAATTCATAGTCCGAGTAGAGATCGAAGCGCGCCGTCTCCTCGTCCTTCTTCACCGCCGTATCGAGGCCGGCCTGCGGCACCGGCTCGACATCGAGCAGCGGCGGCAAAGGCGGCATCGGGTC
Organism: Pseudolabrys sp.; assembly: GCA_036494425.1. Classification (GTDB taxonomy): domain Bacteria; phylum Pseudomonadota; class Alphaproteobacteria; order Rhizobiales; family Xanthobacteraceae; genus Pseudolabrys. The sequence goes on along the minus strand of DASXOK010000174.1, from coordinate 4,136 downwards.
ACGCTTGCGCGATATCAACGAGTCGCGCTTGTCCTTGCGATTGGTCTTGGGGAATTGCAGCGGCGCATTGGAATCGCCGAGCGGCTGCGCGCCGATCGAGTCGGTGACGTCGGTCGGATCGAAATTGGCGAGCGCATAAAGCGGCGGATGCGGAATCGACGTACCGACGGGTCTCGGCAGGCTGAACATGGCGGCGTGGATGGTGCCGAATGGCGACGCGATGAGATGCTCGCGCCAGCGCTGCGCCACGCCGGGCTGGTGCACCAGCAGCGCGCCGAGATCCTGGAAGCCGATCTGCGTGGGGACGAGCGCGAACATCAGCGCGGCAAGAGCTATTGCCGTCGTCCGCCGCCGTCGACGCCTACGCGATCTCGACTCGAACCTGCTCACGCGACACCGCAACATCCCGCCAGACTTGCCGGCACAAGACTTCGCCAAGTCACGACAATGCGACGGGATTTGTTATGAAGGGATTAACCTTGCGGAGCCGTTAACTGGACACGCGCGCCGCGCCACAAGCGTAAACAATTGGTCAACGGACAACGGGCACACAACGCTCGCGAGCATGCGGATTAACCATATCGCAATCGCTCGACGTCCAATATCCGGACATCACCCGACCCAAGAGCAGGCATGTTCGATTTTCTCTCGCCAACGACCCTTACGGGCCAGGCCATGCTGCTTGCCGGTCTCGGCATTGTCGCGCTGACGTTCGTCGCCGTGCTGCATCGCCGATTGAGCGACCAGAACAGGCGGCTGCTCAACGACATCGACAACATGTCGCAAGGTCTCAACATGTTCGATGCGCAGGGCCGCATCGTTCTGGTCAACCGGCGTTACCTGGAGATGTACAGACTGTCGCCCGACGTGGTGAAACCAGGATGCACGCTGCACGAACTGATCCAGCACCGGAAGGACACCGGCCTCTTCGTAGGCGATATCAATGCCTATTGCCAGCGCATCCTCGACAGCATCGGCAAGGGTGCTAGCGCGCCGCATTACGTGCAGGCGAGCGACGGCCGTATCGTGCTCGCCAAAAACGAGCCGCTGCCGGGCGGCGGCTGGGTGTCGACGCACGAGGACGTCACCGAACAGCGCCGCGCCGAAGAGGAGCGCGCCGCCATCCGCGATCAGGAGCAACGGCGCCAGATCATCGACGGCGCGATCGCTTCATTCCGTCCGGCGGCGGAGAAGCTCTTGTCCAGCGTGAGCGGCAGCGCCACCGCCATGCGCTCGACCGCGCGCGCCTTGCTCGGCTTCTCCGACCGCACCTCGCAACGCGCCGAAAGCGCGGTGCACGCGTTCAACGAGGCCTCGGCCAATGTCCAAACGGCGGCGGTCGCGGCCGACGAATTATCGCGCTCGATCGCCGAGATCAGCCGTCAGCTCACCGACACCAACAGCATCGTGAACCTCGCCACGCAAGAAGCGCGCGCGACCGACGGCGAGATCGCGGGGCTCGCGGCCGGCGCGCAGAAGATCGGCGACGTGGTGAAGCTCATCCGCAACATCGCGGGACAGACGAATTTGCTCGCGCTCAATGCCACGATCGAGGCGGCGCGCGCGGGCGAAGCAGGCAAGGGCTTCGCCGTTGTGGCGGCGGAGGTGAAGTCGCTGGCCGTGCAGACGGCAAAGGCTACCGAGGATATCGCCAGCCACATTTTAGCGGTGCAGAATTCGACCTCCGGCGCGGTGGAAGCGATCCGCCAGATCGCCGCGCGCATGCAGGACATCAATCAGTTCACGGCGGCGGTGGCGGCCTCGGTCGAGCAGCAGAACGCGGCGACGGGCGATATCTCGCACAACGTCGCCAGCGCCGCGCAAGGCACCGGCCATGTCGTCGCGGTGCTGCGCGAAGTCACAGGCGCGGCGACCGAGACACGCACCTCGGCGGAGACCGTGCGCGATGCTTCGGAGACGGTGGAAACCGCGGTGGCCAACCTGCGGCTCGAGGTGGAAGACTTCTTGGCGAAGGTGGCGGTGTAAATTTTTTCCGTCATTCCGGGGCGCGGCCGAAGGCCGCGAGCCCGGAATGACAGGTGAAAGCTTACGCCTGGCTGGCCGCGGTCTTGCCGAGCGCGGCTTGCGCCGCCGCGAGGCGGGCGATCGGCACGCGGAAGGGCGAGCACGAGACGTAATCGAGCTTGGCCTCGTGGCAGAAGGCCACCGACGCGGGATCGCCGCCGTGCTCCCCGCAGATGCCGACCTTGAGCTTGCTGCGCACCTTGCGCCCGCGTTCGACTCCGATCTTCACCAGTTCACCGACACCCTGCTGATCGATCGACACGAACGGATCCGCCGGCAGGATGCCGCGCGCGGTATAGATGCCGAGGAAGCTCGCGGCATCATCGCGCGAGATGCCGAACGTCGTCTGCGTGAGATCGTTGGTGCCGAAGGAAAAGAACTCCGCCGTCTCCGCTATCTCGCCGGCCATAAGCGAGGCGCGCGGCAGTTCGATCATGGTGCCGACCTGATAGTCGAGCGTGGCGCCCTGCTCGCGCGCGACGGCTTCCGCCATCGCATCGATGCGCGCCTTGACGAGATCGAGCTCGGCCTTGGTGGCGATCAGCGGCACCATCACTTCCGGCACCACCGCTTCGCCGGTGCGCCGGGCGGCTTCCACCGCCGCCTCGAAGATCGCGCGCGCCTGCATCTCGGCGATCTCCGGATAGGCGATGGCGATGCGGCAGCCGCGGAAGCCGAGCATCGGATTGAACTCGGCCAGCTCCTTGGCGCGGTCGGCGAGCTTCTTCGGATCGGCGCCCATGGCGGCGGCGACCTCGTTGATCTCCTCCTCGCCGTGCGGCAGGAACTCATGCAGCGGCGGATCGAGCAGGCGGATGGTCACCGGCTTGCCGCGCATGATCTCGAACAGCTCGACGAAGTCGGCGCGCTGCATCGGCAAAATCTTGGAAATGGCCGCGCGGCGTGACTTCTCGTCCTCGGCGAGGATCATCTCGCGCACCGCCTGGATGCGATCCTCCTCGAAGAACATGTGCTCGGTGCGGCAGAGGCCGATGCCCTCGGCGCCGAACCGCACGGCGGCCTTGGCGTCGGCCGGCGTGTCGGCATTGGCGCGCACGCCGAGCTTGCGCACTTTGTCGGCCCAGCCGATCAACGTGGAGAATTCGCCGGAGAGCTGCGGCTCGACCATCTCGACCTTGCCGGCGAGCACCTGGCCGGTCGAGCCGTCGACGGTGATGAAGTCACCCTTCTTGAAGGTCTGGTTGCCGGCAGTCATCGTGCCGGCATTGTAGTCGACGCGGAGCGTGCCGGCGCCGGAAACGCAGGGCTTGCCCATGCCGCGCGCGACCACGGCCGCGTGCGAGGTCATGCCGCCGCGCGTGGTGAGGATGCCTTCGGCCGCATGCATGCCGTGGATGTCCTCTGGCGAGGTCTCGACACGCACCAGCACGACCTTCTTGCCGTCGGCCTTGAGTTGGGCCGCGTCATCCGACGAGAACACGATCTCGCCCGAGGCTGCGCCGGGCGAAGCCGGCAGGCCGGTGGCGATCACCTTGCGGTGCGCGCGCGGATCGATGGTCGGATGCAGGAGCTGGTCGAGGCTCAAGGGATCGACGCGCAGCACCGCCTCGTCCTTGGTGATGAGCCCCTCATTGGCGAGCTCGACGGCGATACGCAGCGAGGCCTTAGCCGTGCGCTTGCCGGAGCGCGTCTGCAGCATCCACAGCTTGCCCTGCTCGACCGTGAACTCGAGGTCCTGCATGTCGCGGTAGTGGCGCTCAAGCGTGTTGTAGATGCGCGTGAGCTCGGCATAGGCCTTGGGCAGAGTCTTTTCCATCGACGGCTTGTCGGAGCCGGACTCGGCGCGCGCGGCCTCGCTGATCTCCTGCGGCGTGCGGATGCCGGCGACGACGTCCTCACCCTGCGCGTTGATGAGGAATTCGCCGTAGAGCTTCTTCTCGCCGGTGGACGGATTGCGCGTGAAGGCGACGCCGGTGGCCGACGTCTCGCCCATGTTGCCGAATACCATCGCCTGCACGTTCACCGCCGTGCCCCAGCTTTCCGGAATGCTGTGCAGGCGGCGATAGGTGATGGCGCGCTGGTTCATCCACGAACTGAACACGGCGCCGATGGCGCCCCAGAGCTGCTCGTGCGGGTCCTGCGGGAAGTCG
>DASXOK010000173.1:0-2255 GCA_036494425.1 Pseudolabrys sp. | reverse complement strand
ATGCGCGCGCTCGAGCGCGAAGAACAATCCGACTGGTGCGCCGAAGAATTGGAAGTTGCGCGCATATTGCCGATAGCGCGCCGGCTTGTCCTCGCGCGGAACGCCGATCGACTTGTACAGCCGCTCGCCGACGTCGAAACGCCGCGTGCGATAAGGCTCCTCCAGCGGATCGGGATAGATCCGGTAGTCGCCACCCTCCGCTTTCGGCAATTCGTTCATGCGTGGCGCGAGAAGCGCCTTCAACGCGTCGACGCGCTGGCCGGCGATGGCATGGATGCGCCACGGCTGCATGTTGCCGGCGGACGGTGCACGCGCCGCGCGCGCGATGATGTCGCGCACAGTCTGTTCGGGGATGGGTGTCGGCAGGAAGGCGCGGCAGGAATAACGCGAGGCAACGGCATCGAACACGTCCATGAAAGACACTCCGCGGGAATCGCGCGGAGTGTGGCGGCGCGCCGGCGCAATGCCAAGCGTCCGCCGCGATCACTTTCTCCCCAAGATCCGCGCAACCTTCTCCAGGCTGCGGCCGCCGAAGTAAGCCGTGAGCACGATCATGGCCCATTGCGCCACATCGCCCGAGAGCGGATCGGTCGAACCCAGGCGCAACACCTTGTCGAAGACCACGACCTTCCACGCGTAGATGACGAACGCAAAAGCAAACAGCGGCCGCGGCAACGCCGTGTACCAGCGCCCCTGCTCCGCCAGCACGACTTGCGTCGCCAGTTCGCGTTCGCGCTGTTCGACCGCGAGCTCGCGCGCGGCAAGATCGGCGGCGATCGTCTCGCTCGTGTTCTCCGCGCTCAATTTGGCGCGGTAGGCGTCGACCGCCGCCTTGGCGAAGGGGCCGCCCAGCAGATTGCCGAGCCAGCCGAGCAAGGTCGCGAACATCACTCAGCTCCGACAGTCCGCCGGCGCGCGATCTCGCCGAATAGCGAGGCATAGCCCTCCACCGTGCCATCGGCATCGATGGTGGTCTTCGGCGCGAACACAGAGGCGACGGTGGGTTCGGTGACATGTGAGAGCATGATTCTTCCTTCACCTCCCCCTGGAGGCAGGGGAATCGCATATGGGTTTTCGCTGGCTATTGCATTGGAAGGCAAGACGGATTCTGAAGACGACTCCCAGATCATGGAGGGGGTCGGATGGAGAAGTTCAGGAAGGCCTTCGGGCGGTTGCCGGACCCGCGCGCGGACAATGCCAGGCACGATCTTTTGGAGGTGTTGTTCATCGCGCTGGCGGCGACGCTGTGCGGGGCGGAGTCGTGCTCCGACATGGCGGACTTCGGGCAGTCGAAGGAGGAGCTGTTGCGGCTCGTCCTTCGCCTGGAGCATGGCATCCCGAGCCACGATACATTCAGCCGGGTGTTTCGTCTGCTCAAACCGCAAGCCTTCGAACTGGCCTTTCGTCGCTTCATGGCAGCCTTTGCCAAGGCCAATGGCCTCAAGCTTACCGGGGTGGTGGCCATCGACGGCAAGGCCCTGCGCGGGGCCTACGAACGCGGCGGAAAGGCCACCCCGCTGCACTTGGTCAACGTCTTTGCGGTGGATGCCCGCATGTCCTTGGCTCAGCAGAAGGCATCTGGTCGCAACGAGACGGCGGGCGCTTTGGAAGTGCTGGATCTTCTGTCTTTGGAAGGCTGCATCGTTACCGCCGATGCGCTGCATTGTACCCGTGCGTTTGCGGCTGCGGTGCGCGAGCGCGGCGGCGACTATGTTCTGGCGATCAAGGCAAACCGCGGGCGTTTGTTCACCGCGGTTACCCAACAGTTTGCGCGATCGGGCAAGCGCAGCACAGCCGAGCAGACCGACCGTTCCACCCACGATCGGCGCGAAGCGCGACGCGCCACAATCATGCGCAATACCAGCTTGGCCGGCCTCTACGGCTTTCCAGGTGCCGCCGCGGTGGGGCGCATCACCTCGCGCAGACGCCGGCGGGGTCAGCGCGCCGATGCGCCCGTCGTGCGTCACTATCTCCTGTCCAAATACATCTCTCCCAAGCGGCTGCTCCACATCACCCGCAGCCATTGGGGCATCGAAAACCAGCTCCATTGGGTGCTCGACGTCCATTTTGCCGAGGACGACAACCGCTCGCGCTGCGACCATGCTCCCGAGAACCTCGCCATTCTGCGCAGGCTCGCCCTCAACATCCTGCGAACTCACCCCGATCGAGCCTCCCTGCGGCGCAAAATCAAGCGCGCTGGCTGGGACAATGCCTTCCTCATGGCAACCCTCAGCCATATGCGATAGCCCTGCCGC
>DASXOK010000172.1:0-2112 GCA_036494425.1 Pseudolabrys sp. | reverse complement strand
AGGTCGATGGCCTTGATGCCGATAAACGGAATGATGACGCCGCCGACGCCGTAGATCATCAAGTTGCGAAGCAGCAGCGGCCCGGCGCCGATCGCGCGGAAGGCAACGCCCTTCAGCGACAGCGGAATCAGGGCGATGATGATCAGCGCATTGAAGATGATGGCCGACAGGATCGCGCTCTGCGGGCTCGACAGGTTCATGATGTTCAAGGCATTGAGCTGCGGATAGAAGGCCACGAACATCGCGGGGATGATGGCGAAATATTTCGCCACGTCATTCGCGATGGAGAACGTCGTGAGCGCGCCGCGCGTCATCAGGAGCTGCTTGCCGATCTCGACGATCTCGATGAGCTTGGTCGGGTTGGAGTCGAGATCGACCATGTTGCCGGCTTCGCGCGCCGCCTGCGTGCCGGTGTTCATGGCGACGCCGACGTCGGCCTGAGCCAGCGCGGGTGCGTCGTTGGTGCCGTCGCCAGCCATGGCGACCAGCTTGCCCTTGGCCTGTTCATCGCGGATCAGGCGCAGCTTGTCCTCCGGCGTCGCCTGAGCGAGGAAGTCGTCGACGCCCGCCTCGGCGGCGATGGCCGCGGCGGTCATCGGGTTGTCGCCCGTGATCATCACTGTGCGAATACCCATCCGCCGCATCTCGGCAAAGCGCTCGCGGATCCCGCCTTTGATGATATCCTTGAGGTGGATGACGCCGAGAAGTTGACCGTCCTTGGCCACCGCAAGCGGCGTACCGCCGGCTTTGGCGATGCCCTCGGAGATGGCAGTAATCTCGCGGGCGGCATCGGTGCTCACCGAGTTCGCCGACGACGATTTCAGGAAGGCGAGGATTGAATCGATGGCGCCCTTGCGCACCCACGAGCCATCCACTTCCACGCCGCTCATCCGGCTCTGCGCCGTGAACGGAATGAACTTGGCGCCGATCTCGGCCACTTCACGGCCGCGGATGCCGTACTTCTCCTTGGCAAGCACCACGATCGAGCGGCCTTCCGGCGTCTCGTCGGCCAGCGAAGCCATCTGCGCGGCATCCGCCAGTTGCTCTTCGGTGACGCCGCGGACCGGCTTGAACTCCGTCGCCTGGCGGTTACCAAGCGTGATGGTGCCGGTCTTGTCGAGCAACAACGTGTCGACGTCGCCGGCGGCCTCGACGGCGCGGCCGGACATGGCCAGCACATTGAAGCGAACGAGCCGATCCATGCCGGCGATGCCGATGGCAGACAGAAGCGCCCCGATGGTGGTCGGGATAAGCGTAACGAACAGCGCCACCAGCACGACGGTCGAGATATAGCCGCCAGCATAGGCGGCGTAGCTGGGGATCGTCACCGTGGCGAAGATGAAGATGATCGTCAGGCCGGCAAGCAGAATGTTCAGTGCGATCTCGTTCGGCGTCTTCTGCCGCTCCGCACCTTCGACCAGCTTGATCATGCGGTCGAGGAAGGTCGAGCCCGGCGCCGCGGTGATGCGCACGCGGATCCAGTCGGACAGCACTTGTGTGCCGCCGGTGACGGCGGAGCGGTCGCCGCCCGACTCGCGGATGACCGGGGCGGATTCGCCGGTGATGGCCGCCTCGTTGACCGAAGCGACACCCTCGATGATCTCGCCATCGGACGGGATGAGGTCGCCGGCCTCGACCAGGACGATGTCGCCGACCTTCAGCGCGGTGCTCGGCACCAGCTTGAAGCTCTTGCGATCGTTGCCATTGAGCAGCTTGGCCTTCGTCTCCGTGCGCGTGCGGCGCAAAGCATCCGCCTGCGCCTTGCCGCGGCCCTCGGCGATGGCTTCCGCGAAGTTGGCGAACACCACGGTGAACCATAGCCAGAAGGCAATCTGGAACTCGAAACCGACTTGCGTTCCACCGGTCACGAGGTCGCGGATCAGGATGACGGTTGTCAACGCCGAGACGGTCTCGACCACGAACATGACCGGGTTTTTGATCATCTTGCGCGGATCGAGCTTCACAAAAGCGTGCCCGATGGCCGGTACGACAATCTTGGGGTCCAGCAACGCCGACACCGGCTTGCGTTTGCGGATTTGTGAGGTTTCCATAGGAAGACTCCGAAGAGGATCCGGTCAGAAGACCGTGCCCGCATTATTGGCGAGCTGTTCG
>DASXOK010000171.1:0-6016 GCA_036494425.1 Pseudolabrys sp. | reverse complement strand
GACGGCCCCGGTGCCTCAACCGGCAACAATCCGCTCAATCAACCAGAATGTGCCAAATGCCGCAGCCACCAGCGAGGTGAGCCGCGGGGTCAGCTGCGCGCCGCGCCCCCGCGACAACATCGCCAGGACCGGAAGCGCGATGACAACAAAGATCAGCTGTCCGATCTCCACGCCCACATTGAATCCGACCAGTCCGCGGACAAGGGCGGCGCCCTTCAGGTCGAGTTCGCCGAGCGCCGAGGCAAAACCAAGCCCGTGCACGAGGCCGAAACCAAAGCTCCACATCCATCGCTGCCGGTCCGGCGAGGCCGCGAACAGATTCTCCAGGGCGACCCAGACGATGGTGGCGGCGATCAGCGGCTCCACGATCCGGTCCGGTATTCTGACAAAGCCGAACGTCGCAAGCGCGAGCGTCACGCTGTGAGCGAGCGTGAAGGCGGTCACGATCCTGACCACCGACCAGAAGCCGCGCGCAACTGCGGTCAGCGCCAGCAGAAACAGCAAGTGATCATAGCCGGTGAGAATGTGCTCGACGCCGAGCCTGACGAAATCAAGCCAGCCGGTGGCGACGGGCCGGTCGATGTCGACGCTGGCGGTCCGCGATATTTCGCCGAAAGCGACCTGCCGTTCACCACTTGCGGTGCGAATATTGGCGAGACTCTGGTAGTGCTCGCCGAGAAGATCGCTCCAGTTTTCAGCGACCGTGAGACGACCGTGCTCGCCGCCGCAGCCAAACTCCATCTCGATTGTGGCGCGCGCGTCGTTGGCGCCGGCGCCACCGATGCGCACCCGCCCCGCGCGACAAGGGATGCCGGCGAGGTCGATCACGACGCTCCGGCGCGCCGCCCCGGCGATTGCTTCGGCCGCCGCGCGATCGCCATTGGCGGCGGCCGTCAGGATCGCCGCCGCGGCCGGCGGTGTTTCGGGGAGCGACAACGAGAGCGCATAGGTCAGGCGGCCTCCGGAGAACTCGATACGCGCCAGGCCGGTGGTGGTCACATGCGCCGAAACTTGCGCGCACCCGGCGAGCACAAGCCAAAACGCCGTCCATTGTGCAAGGCGAGCTTTCAAGGCAGCTTCCCCACCCGCTCCCACTCCTCGACGACGAAGCCCGGTAACAGCGCGATCTCGCGGCTACCGTCGCGCCTCGCATAGTGCGCCAGGCCGAGCACATTGGTCCCGCCGAACGAGATCGCAAAGGACGAGGCGGCGCCGCCATTGACGACGACACGCAGCCGGGGCGGATCCAACCCGAACTGCGCGGGGTCGACAGTTGCGAGTTCGTCCGCACCCAGCACGCGGTCCGGTCCCGAATTGCGAAGCAGCGTGAGCGCACCCTCGAGCCGCGCCGCGAACCCCGCCGTCGTCTCGCCCTCCGATGCGTGCCAGCCATCTTCCGCGCGCACAAAATGCCAATGGTCCGCGCGTGCCTGCACGTCGACTTCGCGCACGTCCTGGAGCGGCAACGTCATCAGGCCTTTGGGCGTGAACGGCGCCAGCCCCGACCCGCTCCGGCCGCCCGTCAGCGCCAGCGCCACCAAAAAACCGGTAGCGCCGAGGGCGGCAGCGCTCCAGATCAACCGGCTCATCGCCGCAACCACCACATGGCGCCGCCGGCGGCGGCAATCAGCCCCGGCATCAGCAGGACCGTGACGAGGAAAATGCCGCGCATCTGCTCGCCGGTCAGCGAGACGGTCGGCAGCACCTCCACCGGCGGCTTCATGGTCGGCACCCGCTCCTCGCGCGTGAGCCAGGCCAGTGCAGCCAGCACGACGTCCGAATTGGCCAGATACGGGAAGAACGAGTTCGAGACGAAATCCGCATCGCCCGCCACCACCATGCGGAACGGTGAGCTCGCTTGTTCGCCCAGCGAGCCTTCCGCCGCGAGCGTGATAATCCTGGAGGCGCGTGAATTGGATGCTTCGCTTGCATCGCTGCCCAGGCGGTCGGCGATGACATAGGCCTCGGAGCTGCTGGCTGCGAGTGGAGTTACCTTGACGGCCTTTGCCGGCATCGTTTCGAGCGGGCGTGCGCCCGGATAGAACGACAGCGCCAATCCGCGCGTGATTGCATGAACGCCATAGCGCTGCACGGCAATCATCTGCTCGTCGGTGAAATAGTGCTCCCTGGGATCGACAATGACGCCATTGCCGACCTTGACGCCGGCATTTGCGAGCAGCGCAGCCAGGCTCTCGTCGAGCTGATAGTCGGGCTCGATCAGCAGCATCGCTGAACCGCCCCGTTCCAGATAGCGGCGCAACAGCTCGGTCTCGCCGGGAGAGTAGCGGGTGCGTGGATTGGCCTCGACGACGGTCGCGCAATCGTCGGGGATCGGCTGACCCGTTGCAAAGGATATCTTGCGCGCGGCAATGCCCAGCTTCTCGATCGCACGCCTCAGCCGGCCGATTCCGTGTTGCTCCATTTGCACGACCGCAAGCCCGGAAGCATCGTGGCTGTGGCTGTGGGCGCCCTCGAAATGCGTATGGAATTCGAAATTGTCCGGATCGTATTCGCCGTTGCCGGCGGCAAAGCAGACCACGACCTCGCGCTTTCGCAACAGCCGCAGCAGGCCGAGCGCGATCTCGCGATCATCCGTCGTCACGACTTCGATGCGGCGATCACCCAGTCGCAGCACCGCCGAATTGTACGTGCGCACGCCGAAGCTCGAGGCGAGCGCCGGGTTCTGGTCGGCGTCGATCAGACGGACGTGAAGATTGGCGTTGGCGCGTTCGAGCTCGCGCAGCATAGTGCCGAGCGCGAGCGCGCCGGGATTTTGTTTCTGGTAGAAGTAGGCGACCTCCACGGGTTCGCTGAGAGCGCGCACCACTTCGCCCGCTTCCGCCGAGGGCGTGAAGGCCTTTTCGCGGGTGAGATCGAGATGCGCATCGTGACGGAACAGCGCCACGTTGGCGAGGATCACGATCGCAACGCCAGCGGCCAGCACGAGCGCGGTGGAAACGGCGCGGCCTGCAGGGCCGAGCCACACCGGCAATCGCAGCCCCGCCGCAAACAGCAGCGCCAGCGCGGCGAGCACGCCCAGAAACCAGCCGATATTGGCCGCCTCCATCATCGCTGTGCGAGCCTCCAGGTGGTCAGGAACAGCGCGAGCATGCTCGCCGTGACGAAATAGCCGATGTCGGAGACGAACACCGAACCCGAAACCATCGGCTTGAAATGTCCTATCAGGGACAAATTGATGGCGAGGCTGTCGAACGGCGGCGACAGCAGATAGGAGACCGAATCGGCAAACCAGAGCATCAGGAAGGTTCCGATCGAGAGCGCGGCGGCGACGACCTGGTTTTCGGTGATGCTCGACATCAGGATGCCGACCGCAACCAGCAGCGAGGCGTGCAACGCCAACGCCAGATAGCCGGAATAGATCTGCCCCCAATCCGGCTCGCCGTAGCGATCGAGGACAAATGCATAGACCAGCGAGAACGCAAATATACCCAGCACCAGCGTCAGCGTGGCCGCATATTTGGCGAGCACGATCGAAAGCTCCTGCACCGGCGCGGTCAGCAGCAGCTCGAGCGTCTCCGACCGCCGCTCCTCGGCAAAGCTGCGCATGGTCAGGACCGGCACCAGCAGGATCGACAGCACGTACATCTGGTGGAAGATGTATTGAAGGTTGGCGACCTTGGTCGCGAACAAAGTCAGGCTGAAGGTATAGCCGAGCACGAGAAGGAAGACGGCGGCGACCGTATAGCCGATCGGCGACGTCAGCGTCGCGTCGAGCTCCTTGGCGAAGAGGATGCGCAGCGTTCTCATGTGAGCGACAGGAACCAGGCCTCGAGATCGGGCGTCTCGTTCATGGCACGGACGCCCAGCAGGCGGCCGTGCAGAAGCAGCGCGACGCGGTCACAGGTCTTCTCGACCTCGCCGAGAATGTGCGAGCTCATCAGCACCGTATGCCGTCCGGCCAATGAGCGGATCAACTGCCGCATTTCGATGATCTGGCGCGGATCAAGACCATTGGTCGGTTCGTCGAGAATCAGGATGTCCGGATCGTGAATCAGTGCCTGGGCGAGCGCCGTGCGCTGCCGGTAGCCGCGCGATAACGCCCGCGTCGGCTTGTCGACGACGGAGGCGAGCGCGAGCAGACCGACGACGCGCTCGACGGCACCCTTGATGCCGCGCTCCGGCAGGCCGCGCAGCCGCGCCATGAAGGCCAGGAACTCGCCGACGCGCATTTGCCGATAGATCGGCGCGGCTTCGGGCACATAGCCAATGCGCTGTCGCACCGCCAGCGACTCGCCGACGACATCATGGCCCGCGACCGTCAACCGGCCTGCCGATGGCAGGTGATAACCGGCGAGCAACCTCATCAGGGTGGTCTTGCCCGATCCGTTGGGGCCGAGCAAACCGAACACCTCGCCGACGCGGATGTCGAGCGTCAATCCCTGCAGCGCCGCGACCTGCCCGTAACGCTTGCTGACATTGACGGCAGAAATGACCGGGGCGTCATTTGCCCGAACCACCATATGGTTCGACGCCGCGTCGGTTGCCGAGATCGTCATGCAGCGTCCCGAAAGGCGCCGGCGAGGCAGTCAGACCAGCCTCGCTCCGGCGGCCTCACCCGAAGTCGGCGCAGGCGTTCAGAACGAGCGCCCGCGCCGAACCTCATCCTCAATCATAGAACTCGGGCGCTTGCTTGGTCGCCTTGAAGACCTCGGGATCATGCCCGAAGAAGATTTGCGCGTTGTTGGCGTCGCGAACCTGGCGGACGCGCTGGTAGCTCTTGTAGGCTTCGCCCGGAAATTGGGTGCCCGGGATCGGCGGGATCAGGTTCTTGTCGAGGTTCTCTTTTAGATAGACCACATCGCTGGTCAGGATGACCGTGCCCGTCTTGGCCAGTTTCACCACTACGAACTGACTGCCGGGAGTGTGGCCGGGAGCCCGCATCACGCGCACCGAGCCATCATCGAACAGATCGAGGTCGCCCTCGAGGCGGATGATGTTCATCTTCTTGGTGTCGGCGAAATCGCCCGGAATGTAGTAGACCGAGAAGCCTACGTCCGGCCACCAAGCGGCCTTGAGCTCGTCGTTCTGGGCAACGAGAGTTGCGTTCGGGAACTGGCTCACATTGCCGCCGTGGTCGAGATGCAGGTGTCCGACCACGACATATTTGATGTCATCGGTCTTCAGGCCGATCTTCCCGAGCTGCGCCGGAATTGCGTCGTCCTTTGTCATCTTCAGGCCGAAGCCCTTCGCCAACGGTCCCCACCAACCGTCCGGATCGGTGATAGTCTTGTCGTTGTTGCCGGTATCGATGATGACGTTGCCCTTGGGATGCTTCAGCACATAGAAGCTCACCGGCGCCCAATCGATGTTGCCTTGCCCGCCCATTTGCAAGGCGGCCTTCGGGAATCCTCCCAGCGAACCCGAGGTGAAGACGTAGAGCTTGGGGCCATCCTGCGCGCTCGCCGCGGTCCCGAGGCCGAGCACCATAGCTAGACTCAATGCAACCTGCTTGACTGTCATAGCACTTCCTCCAGAGCCTTCGTTTTACGGGCCGTCTCTGCGGCCACAGCGCCGCATCCTGTCGTCGCGGCGAACAACCAGCGAGAATAGAACGGGGCTTTCCAAAAGCAAGTTGGCGCGTCGTCTTCGGAAGAGAAAGTTTGAAGGCGATCGGCCTGGAGCCCGAAAAAACTGGACCAGCGACACGGTTATGCCGTCGGGCGAAAAAAGGCCCTGCACGACCACGGACAATCCGAGAAAAACCTGGCGAGCCGGCAAGGCCGACCGCCATCGGCGGGCAAAATCGGTCAGTAGCGCTGGACTATTTTCCTGCGGATGGCGGATTCCGTGCCGATGCCGCCTCACCGGATTGTCATCAACCCTTGGCAGTCCTCTCCCGGCCAGCAGAAAAATCCCGGGAATAAAGCCGCGCCCTTCCCAATCAAGCCCCCGAAAGCCCAATCACGGGCCCACGGAGAGAGCGATGAGCCATCACGATCACCATGACGACGAGCCCGGCGTCAGCCGGCGCAAGGTGCTGGAATGCATGACCTGG
>DASXOK010000170.1:0-1761 GCA_036494425.1 Pseudolabrys sp. | reverse complement strand
CCAGCTCAAGGCCAATCCGTGGATCGCGGACGCCACCGTGCTGAAATTCTATCCGAACCAGCTGCAGATCGACATCGTCGAACGCTCGGCCTTTGCGCTGTGGCAGTCCAACGGCAGGCTTTCGGTCATCGCCGATGACGGCACGATGATCGAGCCCTATGTCGCGCGCCGCTTCCTCGGTTTGCCGCTCGTGGTGGGCAAGGGCGCGGAAACCCGCGCGCGCGACTTCCTGGCGCTGCTGGCGCGCTATCCGCAGGTGAACTCCGTCACGAAGGCGGCGATCTTCGTCGGCGAGCGGCGCTGGAATCTGCGCACCATGGACGGCCTCGACATCCGCCTGCCCGAGAACGACGTCGGCAACGCGCTCGCCGCGCTGAGCAAGCTCGACAAGGACGATCATCTGTTCTCGCGCGACATCGTCGCCATCGACATGCGCCTGCCCGACCGCCTCACGGTGCAATTGTCCGATGACGCGGCAAAGGCACGCGAAGATCTGTTCAAGAAGCAGAAGAAGAAACCCGGTGAGGCCGCATGACCGGGACCAGCCGCTTCCATACGCCGAAGGCGAAACCGATGCCGCACAAGCGCTCCGCGCTGGCGGCGTCCCTCGATATCGGCACTAGCAAGATCGCCTGCATGATCGCGCGGCTGAAGCCGTGCCCGCCGAGCGATGCCTTGCGCGGCCGCAGCCATGCCGCCGAGCTGATCGGCTACAGCCAGATCCAGTCGCGCGGCGTCAAGGCCGGCGCCGTCGTCGATCTCGCCGAATGCGAGCAGGCGGTGCGGCAGGCCGTCGCGCTCGCCGAGCGCATGGCCAAGTTGCGCGTCGAGTCGGTGCTGCTGTCGGTGTCCGGCGGTCGTCTGCAGGGACAATTGGTCGAAGCCGCCGCCGACCTGCGCGGCGGCGCGGTCACCGCCGCCGATATCAGCCGGGTCACATCGACGGGCATGCGTCATGCCACCGGCGAGGGCCGCAGCGTGCTGCACACCTTGCCGGTCGGCTACCGGATCGATGGCGTGAAAGGCATCCGCGACGCCCGCGGCATGGTCGCGCGCGAGTTCGGCGTCGACCTCAACGTCGTCAATGTCGATGCCGCGGTCGCGCGCAATCTGATGCTGGTGGTAGAGCGCTGCCATCTCAATGTCGAGGCCCTGGTGGCGAGCCCCTATGCGGCCGGCCTGGCCGTCCTGACCGAAGATGAGGCCGACCTGGGGGCCGCCGTGGTCGAGATGGGCGCGGGCTCCACGACCATCGCCACCTATTCGGGCGGCCGCTTCGTGCATGCCTCCGGCTTTGCCGTCGGCGGCCATCACATCACCATGGACCTGGCGCGGGGGCTCTCGGCCTGCATTGCGGATGCCGAGCGAATCAAGACGTTATATGGCACCGTGCTGACAGGCGGGTCAGACGCGCGTGAGTTGATGTCGGTTCCGACCGCCGGCGACAACGACCAGGACGTTCCGCAGATCGTGTCCCGAGCCACGATCGCGAACATCGTCCGGCAGCGCGCTGAGGAGATTTTCGAGATGGTCCGGGATCGCTTGAAGGATTCGCCCTTCGCGGCTGAGCCGAAGGGACGGGTCGTTTTGAGCGGCGGCGCCTCCCAGCTCGCCGGCGTAGCGGAACTCGCCACCCAGATTCTCGGCATACCGGTGCGCGTCGGCCGCCCGCTCGGCTTCGGCCGGCTGCCCGCGGAAGCCAAGACCGCGTCCTTTGCGGTGCCCACAGGGCTGCTGATCTACCCCCAATACGCTCACCTC
>DASXOK010000169.1:0-23105 GCA_036494425.1 Pseudolabrys sp. | reverse complement strand
GCCAGCATGCCGACACCTCTGCCAAAACCGAGGTGTCGCAATACAAATCACACGAATTCCCGATTCTGGAATCCCCTGAGCCAGACGTGAGTCAATCCGTCGCACCAGATGTGTGCATGCCCTAGCGCGAAAGCGGGGACGACAGCGTTACAAAACCCGCGGCACCGGCAGCGGCGTGATCAGCTGCCCGCGGAAGCCTTTCGCCTTGAGCTTCGGCGCCAGTTCGTCGGCGATATGCCAGGAGAAGATCACCGCGCAGTCGGGCTGGTCCTCGAACAGTCTGGCCTCGTCAACGACCGGGATCGCCGTGCCCGGCATGCACTTGCCGATCTTCAGCGAGCCCGCGATCTCGACCACGTAGTCGATGATGCCTTCGTCGAGCCCGACATAGTTCACCATCGTCGAGGCGCGTGATGGCGCACTGATGCCGGCGATGCGGGCGCCTTTTTCCTTCAAGTCGCGCAACATCGCCATCAGCCGCAGCTTCGAGAGCATCACGTCGTGCCGGAAATCGGCGAGCCGCTTCGCCATCGCCTCACCGCGCGGCTCATTCGCGAGCATGCGCCGCACGCTCTCCTGCACCGGGCGCGCGCCGCGCCGCGCCGCATAGACGCGGATCGAGCCGCCATGGCTCGGGATCGGCCGCGCGTGGAAGACTTCGAGATCGTGCATCTCGAGGAGATGCTTGAGGCTCGCCACCGAGTAATAGCGCAGGTGCTCGTGATAGACGGTGTCGTATTGCAGCGTATCGAGCAGCCCGATGAGATAATGCGACTCGGAGATGAACACGCCGTCGTCCTTGAGCATCTCGACGATGCCCTCGACGATCGCATGCACGTCCTCGATATGCGCGAAGCAGTTCGCCGCCGTGACCACGCTCGCCGGCCCATGCTTGGCTTTCACCTCGCGCGCCACCTCGACGCCGAAATAGCGCTTGATGGTGGGGATGCCGCGCTCATTGGCGATGTCGCCGACGTCGGTCGGCTCGATGCCGAGCACCTTGTGACCGCCGTTCTTGAAGTTCGACAGCAGCGTGCCGTCATTGGAGCCGATGTCGACGACGAGGTCGTCGCTGCCCAGGCCGAGCATCGATGCGCTCTCGCGCTGCAGTTCGGCGAAGTTGTCGCGCAGGAGCTTGGTGGTGCCGCTGGTGTAGGGATATTCCGGCGGGAAGATGATCACTGGATCGACCGCCAGGCCCAACTGCACCAGGTCGCAATTGCGGCATTGCAGGAGGTCGGTCGGAAACCACGGCTGCTGCCGCGGCACTTGCCCGATCGGCACCATCTGGTTCACCGGCGGCATGTAGCCGAGCGAGAGCACGCGATCGAGATGCTCGCTGCCGCAGACCTGGCAGCACTCGACCGGAACGCTGGCGCCGGTGCCGGCGGCGCGCGCAATTTTGGTGGGGAACAAGGGGAAGGTCTCCATATATTTTTCCTTCATTCCGGGACGCGCCGAAGGCGCGGGCCCGGAATCCATGACCCCGGTCTGGGAGTATGGATTCCGGACTCGCCGCTTCGCGGCGCCCCGGAATGACGGAGCAATTTAACTCTTCGGCGCCATGTCTGCGTGGCTCCAGTACCAATCCACGGTGGGCTTCAACCCCACGTCGAGCGGCACGCGCGGGTTATAGCCTAGCTTGCCGAGTTTCGAAATATCGGGGCAGCGGCGCGGTGTACCGCCCGCCGCCGGCTTCCCCGGCACGATCTCGATCGTGCGGCCGGCCACGGTCGCAATGCGCCGGGCCACGTCGGCGATCGCCAGCGCCTCTGTGGTGCCGACATGATAGATGCCGAGGTGCTCGCCTCTCTCGCGCATGACCATGACGCCGGCGACGAGATCGTCGATGAAGCAGAAGCTGCGCGTCTCCTCGCCGGTGCCCTGGATGTCGAAGCGCAGCGTGCCCTGCGGCTGCTTGTCGGCGAGCGCCTTCAGGCGCAGCGCGAACTGCGGCACCACGTGCTCCCACCCCATGTCGGGGCCGTAGACATTGTGCGGGCGGAAAATCAGCACGCGCTCGAAATACTTGCGGCCGAAGTTGATGGCCATCAGCTCACTGATGAGCTTGCCGCCGCCGTAGGAATAGCGCGGATTGAGCACGTCCGGCACCGACAGTGGCGCGGTCTCGTCGGTCGGGATCTGAGGCGGCGTCTGATAGACCTCCGACGACGAGGCGAGGATCAGCTTGCCCACGCCCTGCGCGCGGCAGGCATCGATCACGTTGATCATGCCGCGCACGCCGACATCGAGCACCAGGTCGGGCTGGCTGTAGAAGAACTCGGTGCCGTTGACGAAGGCCAGATGAGACACCTCGTCCATGCCTTTGGCCGCGCGCGTCACCGTCTCGGCGTCGCGGATGTCGCCGCCGACGAATTCGATGTCGTTCTCGACCTCGGTGAGGCGCCGCGGCGCCCCGCGCGAATTGTCATCGAGCACGCGCACCTGCGCGCCGGCCTTAACCAGTGCCTTGACCAGGCCGGAACCGATGAACCCGCTGCCGCCGGTGACGAGAATTTTAGGTGCGCTCACGCAGACAGCTCCTCGGTGACGATTGGCGCGCTCACGTCGATCCACGCACCCTGCCGGTGCGAGCGCCGCGCGGCGTCGATCAACTGCTGCACGCGATACCCTTCGGCGAAGCCGGGGCTCGCCGTGCCGCCACTCTCGACGGCGTCGAAGAACATCTTGACGAGCCGCGCCACTGGCGCGGTGCGCCCATCGGCGAATTGGGCATCGAGCGGGTCCTCGACCGGAATGTGCGTGAACGCCGCCGGTCGCTTCGCATGGAGCAGCTCGAAACCGCGCATGTAATCCGTGCTCTTGTTCTCCAGCACCAGCGTGCCGTCCTCGCCGAAGAATTCGATGCGGTGACCGGCGCCGAGGTAGGACGCGCAGCTCATCGACAGGCTCGCCATCGCGCCTGTGTCGAAGTTCATCGCCATCGCCACCGTGGTCTCGAGTTCGGCGTCGTCCGGCAGGCCGCCGACGCGCGTCGTCAGCCCGGCGATTGGCCCGCAGAACCATTCGAGATAGTGGAAGCAATGCGAGATGAAGTTGCCGAGCACGCCGCCGCCGTCGTCGCTCACCGTTTTCCAGTTGCGCATGCGCATCTGGATCGCGCGGTTTTCCACGTGCCAATGCACGGCGACATGGCGCAGGCGGCCGATGGCGCCGTCATCGAGCATGGCCTTGGCGCGCTGCCAGCTCATGATCTGGTGGAAATTGAAATCCATCACGGTCGTCAGGCCGCTCGCGCTTGCCTGCTTCAGCATGGCGTGCGCGCTCGCAAGGTCGCTCGCCATAGGCTTCTCGGCGAACACAGGTTTGCCCAATTCCATCGCGCGCAGCGCGATCTGCGTCTGCAGGCTCGGCAATGTGGCAATGGCGACCGCCTGCACGTCCTTGTCCTCGACCAGCGCGCGCCAATCGCCATACCCTTTGGGAATGCCAGCCTCGCGGGCGCGCTCGGCCGTGCGCGCGGCGTCACTGCCGGCAAGTGCGACGACCGTACAACGCGGGTCCGCGCGAAACGCCGGCAATTGCACTGTGCGGCCGTAATTGCTTCCGACGATCCCCAGGCGGATCACGCTGCTGAGCCCCCAAACATGAAATGCCTTTGCGCGGCATGGATTTGGGCCAAATCGGCATGCTAGGCAAGGGCGAACTCGCTGAAGGATCCCGGGACATTTCACGAATGACGGCACTGCGCGAGGACGAATCGGGCTGGCGCAAGCTGGCCGCGCTGATCTTGGCGGTCGCGATCGTCGGCCTGCCGGTGAATGATCTCGCCGCCTATGCGCTGCTGGCGATCGTGGCGGTGGCCGTGTTCAGCGGCGAGGTCAGCGCGCGCCCGCGTGCCTGGAGTGCCGCGCTGGTCATCGTCGCAACGGCGATTGCGGCGCAAGCATGGCTCGCGCCGCCGCGCATCGTCGAAGGCCACAACGTGTTCCTCCCGAGCGCCGAGACGGAGCGCATGCTGCCGCCGGATGTCTATCGCGCAATGGCGACCGAATTCGATGCGCTCTATCCGCCGGCGAAGCGCTGCGATCCAAAATCCTTTGGGTGCTGGCAGAACAACGGATTCCCTGACAAGCCCTTCGCATTCTCCGCCGACAGCGTCTGGCGCAAATCACAAGCCTCGCGCGACGTGACCTCGCTCGACTTCAACGATCCGGTGTGGCTGCGTCTCGGCTTCGTGAACGAGGTCCGTTACAACTGGACGGCCGACACCGACGTCAAGCGCGCCGAGCGCGACAAACGCGTCTGGATGGGTCTCTCGCGTTGGCACGTCACCATGCCGTGGTACGAGATGATCCGCGTTCCGGCCGCCTATGTTGGCGGCGAACTGTGCTGGCGCGGCGAATTGATGTGGGAAGGCGCCGAGCAGCGCTTCTCGCGCTGGCAGGGCGATAGTTGCCGCGCCATCGAGCAGGCCGACGTGGGCCGCCGTATCTTCGGCTTGGGCGTCCAGCCCGACACGCTGGGCATGCGGTTGACGCCGCCGTGGCCGGTGCGCCTTCTGCTGTATGCGAAATGGGCGATCGTGCTGGCCGGCTTGGCGGCGCTGGTGATGGCGTTGGCGCACGTGCGGCTGCGGCGCACGATCCTGCCGTTTGTGCTCATCGGTCTCGCGGTCGTGGTTATCGCCGTCGATGACGGCAGCTTCCTCGGCGGTGTGCGGCCCTTCGACGGCGGCGACGATGGACTGTTCTACGACGGCTTCGGCCGGCTTATTCTGATGAAGTTGCTGGCCGGTGATATCTGGGGCGCGCTCGAAGGCGGCGAGAAGGTCTTCTATTACGGCGGCCCTGGTTTGCGCTATTTCCGCGCGCTGGAACACATCGTCTTCGGCGAAAGCTATCTCGGCTATCTCTCGCTGGTGCTGGCTTTTCCCTTCTTCGCCCTCGCTCTCTTCCGTCGCTTCCTGCCGCCGCGGTGGAGCATTGCTTTGATTCTGTTGTTCGTCGGGGTGCCGATCGGCACGCTGTTCGGCACCACCTTCGTTCAATATGAGAAATGGGCGTCGCGTGGCTTCGCCGATCCAGCGGCCTATATGCTCTTCATCGCCGGCCTCGCCGTGCTGGTGCCGCCCGTCTCCGGGACGAGCAACCGATTTTCCCGCGCGGTTTTCGCGGCGCTGCTGCTGGCGCTCGGCATCTTCATGAAACCGATTGTCGCGCCGGCCGCCGGCGTGCTGCTCGGTGGCGCCGGCCTGGCGGCGCTTTATCAGCGACAGTGGCCGCGCATTGCCGGCGTCTGCACCGGCTTTATTCCCGTGCTCTCCATGCCATTGCACAACTGGGTATTCGGCCACGTCTTCGTGCTGTTCAGCGCCAATTCCGCGGATTCGAATCTGCTGGTGATGCCGCCCTCCGCTTATGCGGCCGCGTTCGGCCAACTTCTGCATTTCGATTTCGGGGGTGCCCTGCGCATTCTCACCCAACTCGCCGACTGGCTCAGCGGCCCCGCGGAGTCCTACTGGACGATTCCGTTGAACGCTGCCGGTGTCGCCATTGTCTTTTACGTCGTCCTGCGCGGTCGCACCTTCGATCCCTGGCTGCGGCTGATCGGCGGCGCCGCATTGGCGCAGCACGCGGTAGCGTTCTTTTACAATGCGGCAACCGCGCGCTATCACTTCCTCACTTGGTTCCTGACTATGCTTGTCGTGATGGTCTGGTTTCACGATGTCGGAACCGCCTGGCTCAAACAGCGCTTTCCCGCCGCATCACAACGTGTTGCGATGCACCCCCTTTCACAATGGCTTGCATCCGGGCTCGCGCGGCTGCAAAAAGCGTCGTCATGAACGAACACCCCAAAGGCATCGCTAACGGTCTCACCAACTACGGTGACCGCGACTTCTCGCTCTACCTGCGCCGCTCCTTCGCGCAGTCGATGGGCTACTCGCTTGATATGTTGAAGAAGCCCGTGATCGGCATCGCCTATACGGGCTCGGGCTTCAACAATTGCCACCGGCATTTTCCGGAAGTGCTCGAGGCGGTGAAGCGCGGCGTGCTCGCGGCCGGCGCGTTGCCGATCGAATTCCCCACCATCTCGCTGGGCGAGGTGTTTCTCAATCCGACCAGCTTGAAATTCCGCAACCTGATGTCAATGGACACCGAGGAAATGGTGCGTGCGCAGCCCATGGACGCGGTGGTGCTGATGGGCGGCTGCGACAAGACGCTGCCGGCGCAGCTCATGGGCGCGGTCTCGGCCAACAAGCCGTCGATCATGCTGATCGGCGGACCGATGATGACCGGCCGCCATCACGGTGAACGTCTCGGCGCCTGCACCGATTGCCGCCGTTTCTGGGCGCAATATCGGGCCGGCAAAATCGACGACAAGGAAATCAACGAGGTCGAAGGCAAGCTCGCTACCACCGCCGGCACCTGCGCGGTGATGGGCACGGCGTCGACCATGGCCTGCATCGTCGAGGCGCTCGGCATGGCGTTGCCTGGCACGGCCGCTATTCCCGCCGTGCATGCCGATCGCCTGCGCGCCGCGGAAGCAACCGGCGCCCAGGCCGTGCGCATGATCGGCTCGGATCTCACGCCCTCCCGCATCATCAACAAGAACTCCGTCGAGAACGCAATGCGCGTGCTTCTCGCCGTCGGCGGCTCGACCAATGCGGTGATTCACCTCGCCGCCATCGCCGGGCGCGCCGGCCTGTCGATCTCGCTCGAACGGCTCAACGAGTTGTCCGATACGACTCCGGTGCTCGTGAACCTGAAGCCGGTCGGCAACGGCTACATGGAAGACTTCTTCGCCGGCGGCGGGGTCGGCGCACTGCTGCGCGAATTGAAGGATCTCCTGCATCTCGATTGCGTGACGGTGACCGGCGAAACGCTTGGGCAGCGGCTCGGCTACGACAGTGATGCCTGGGTCGACCGCACGATTATCTCGGCGCGCGCGGAGCCGCTCGAGCCGCAGGGCGGTCTCGTCGCGCTGTTCGGCAATCTTGCGCCGCAAGGCGCCATCCTCAAGCGTTCCGCCGCCGACGCCAACCTGTTCGAGCAGGAAGGCCGCGCGGTGGTGTTCACCTCGCTCGATGACCTCTCCAACCGCATCGACGATCCGAACCTCGATGTCGAGGCGAACGACATCCTCGTCTTGCAGAATGCCGGACCGCATTCGATGTCGGCCATGCCCGAAGCGGGCTATCTTCCGATCCCGAAGAAGCTCGCCAGCAAGGGCGTCAAGGACATGATCCGCGTGTCCGATGCGCGCATGAGCGGCACGGCCTTTGGCACCATCGTGCTGCATGTCACGCCCGACAGCGCCTCCGGCGGTCCGCTGGCTTTGGTGCGCAACGGCGACCGCATCCGCCTCTCGGTGAAGCAGCGCCGCATCGACCTCCTGGTCGACGAGGCCGAGCTCAAGCGCCGCAGGGCCTCCATCAAGCCCCCACCGGAAACGCCGGTGCGGGGATATGCCCGCCTCTACGCCCAGGAAATCCTTGGCGCCGACGAGGGCTGCGACTTCGCCTTTTTGAAGCCGCGCTGACGCTTGGGGAGCGGACTGATACCGTCGGGGCGCGCCGAGCGGCCCGACAGGCGGAACGGCCGCCGAGTTTGTACTTACATTTTTACTACTTCGTAGGCTTGTTGCGCGAAAGCGGTTTTCGACCCGTAAAATTTACGGGGTCATAAAACTCTACCCCCCAAATATGCCCCGGCCGAGATACGGCTTTTAGGTGAGTATGCACCGGGGCGTGAGCCATGACGACGGGGCAGAGTGACTTCCGTGCATACCACGGCTGGGTCTTCGTGGGCCTGGCCGGGGCGGTTGGCTTTGCCGCCATGCTCGGCGTGATGGAAGTCGTCAGTCATTATTCCGCGCCGCTGAGCACGCTCTCGATCGTACTCGCGTGCATCTCCGGCGCGCTATCCGGCATGCTGATTGTCGGCGGCGTATTGGCGGCGCGCGTCCGGCAAAAACTCAGCGAGAAGAACGGGCTGCTCGACGGCGCCGTCAACAACATGATCCAGGGGCTGTGCATGTTCGACGCACAGAACCGGCTGCTCGTTTGGAACGAGCGCTACCGGGCCATGTACAACATTGCCCCGGGAGGTCTCTGCTACGGCATGTCGCTGCGCGACGTGCTCGCGGCACGCGCCGCGGCGGGAACATTCTCGGTCGATCCCGATCGCTACATAAGCGACCTCAATGACGTCATCCGGCAGGACAAGTCCTTGACGACGACGACGACGCTGAGCGACGGCCGCGTCATCGCATTGGTGAACCAGCCGACGGCGGGCGGCGGCTTTGTGGCGACACACGAGGATATCACCGCGCGTACGCAGGCCGAACGCGCCCTCGAGCAGACGCACGCCTTCCTCGATTCAGTCATCGAGAATGCGCCGACGCCGATCATGGTCAAGGACATTGAAAGTCTGCGCTATCTCTTGATCAATCGCGCCGCCGAGGCCTATCTCGGCATCGACCGCTCCGCGATCCTCGGCCAGACTGTCAAGGCGATCATGCCGGCGGCCACCGCGGAGTTTGTCACGGCGGAGGACCTGAGGCTGATCGCCGAAGGCAAGATCGCCTTCTTCGACGAGCACGCGGTGGTCACTCCGCGCAACGGCACGCGCATCGTCACCTCCACACGCTTGGCCGTCACAGGTCCGGCCGGTACGCCAGGCTATCTCATCAGCCTGATCAACGATCTGACCGAGCGCAAACGTGACGAGCAGCGGCTTGCGCACATGGCGAACCACGATTCGCTGACCGATCTGCCAAACCGCGCGTCCTTCAACAAGTGCATTGCCGCCACCATTGATCTCGCGGCGGCGGCGGGCGAAAGCTTCGCCGTGCTGTGCATGGACGTCGACCGTTTCAAGGCCGTCAACGATGTCTATGGGCACGCGACCGGCGATGCGCTCCTGCGCGAGGTCGCACGGCGAATAGAGGCTGCATGTCAGGGCGCGTTCCTCGCGCGCACCGGCGGCGACGAATTCGCGGTCATCACACCGACGGCGCAGCAGCCCGAAGCCATCGTTGCGCTCACCGAGCGGCTGTGTACGGTGCTCAACACCGATATCGACGTCGACGGCCATCCGCTCCGCGTCGGGCTGACTATCGGCGTCGGCATCTTCCCGCAGGACGGCGCCGACGCGGCGACACTGGTCGCCAACGCTGATGCCGCTCTGTTCCGCGCCAAGGGAGAGGCGCGCGGCTCCATCCGCTTCTTCGAGATGTCGATGGATCAGCAGTTGCGCGAGAAGCGCGCGCTGCAGCAGGACTTGCATTCGGCCATCGGGCGCGACGAGATCGTGCTGCACTACCAGCCGCAGGCGCATATCGAGGGCCATGTCACCGGCTTCGAGGCGCTGGTGCGTTGGCATCACCCGCGCCACGGCATGGTGCCGCCAAGCACGTTCATTCCGCTCGCCGAGGAGAGCGGCAACATCATCGCGCTCGGCGAATGGATTCTACGCACCGCCTGCCGCGAGGCGGCCTCGTGGCCGCGACCCTTGCGCATCGGCATCAATCTGTCGCCAGTGCAATTCCAGCACGGCGATCTGCCGCGTCTCGTGCATCAAGTGTTGCTCGACACCAAGCTTCCGCCGGAACGGCTGGAGTTGGAGATCACCGAAGGCGTCCTGATCGGCGACTTCACCCGCGCGCTCGCCATCCTGCGCCGGCTGAAGGCGCTGGGCGTGCGCATCGCGATGGACGATTTCGGCACCGGCTATTCTTCATTGTCCTATCTGCAATCGTTCCCGTTCGACAAGATCAAGATCGACCAGGCCTTTATCGCCAATCTCGGCCACAGCGAACAGGCCGCGACCATCATCCGCGCGGTGATCGCGCTCGGCCGCGGGCTCGATCTGCCCGTCGTGGCTGAGGGCGTCGAGACGCGGGAGCAGCTCGACTTCCTCGCCGCCGAGAACTGCAACGAGATCCAGGGCTATTTCATCGGCCGCCCGCGCCCGATCGCGGACTATGCCGACGTCGTCGGCCGCGCGCCGTCCTCACGTCTCGTCGGGACGATCCGCTTCGCCGCCGCAAGCTGAGCGGCATGCACCGGCGCGGCCTTTATTACCGCGGCCATGCACGCTTGCTGTGATCCGCCGATTTTCCGCTTGATATCATTCAAGTTACTTTCATATGGTTACGGGTTGATCGTGGAGCCGATCAATTTTGGTATCGTGGAATTATGGTCACTCGGAAAACGTCGCGAACGAAGCCGAAAGTTGCTGCGAAGCCTTCGCCCAAGAAACAGACACTGACGGCGAAAGCGAACGCGGTGGCGGCGGCCGGGGGCGATCGGGAGGCCCGCATCGGCGCCAAGGTGAAGCATGGGCGCATGGTGCGTGGCATCACCTTGAAGCAGCTCGCCGACGAGGCGGGATGTTCCGAGAGTCTCTTGTCCAAGATCGAGAACGACAAGGCGATGCCCTCCTTTTCCACGCTGCATCGGATCGCAGCCGCGCTTGGCACCAATGTGGGCGTGCTGTTCTCCGCGGGCGGCGAAGGAGCGCAGATCGTCTCCCGCGCGGGAGAGCGGCCGGTCATCATGACGGATCAGTTGCGCACCGGCAAAGGCGTGCAGCTCGAGCGGCTTATTCCGTACTCGCGCGAGTATCTGCTCCAGAGCAACATTCATCTGATCGAGCCGGGCGGGCGCACTGACGGCCCCATCTCCCACGCGGGCGAGGAGATCGGATACGTGCTCGAGGGCGAAATCGAGCTGACCATCAACGGCAACCGCTATCGCGCCAAGACCGGCGATTCCTTCCACTTCCGCTCGGAATTGCCGCACGCCTACCGCAATATCGGCACGAAGCCCGCCCGCGTGCTCTGGGTCAACACGCCGCCGACGTTCTGATCGGGCTTTGATGGCGCGGCCCGCTTCAACGCGCCATGATCGTTAAAAGCAGAGATTGGTCACGAACTTCCCCTGTTTGTCCTTGATGAAGTAAGGACATTCGGCGCGCTTGAGCGCGGCCTTGGCGTCTTCATTGCCGAGCGCCGCGGCCTTCTCGTAATAGGCCTTGGCGGCGCCCGCATCTTTCGGGCCGCCGCGCCCCGCCTGCGCGAAGGCGCCCATCCGCTCCAAGGCGCCGGGATGATCCTGCGCCGCTGCCTTTTCGAACAAAGCGCGGGCGGCCACATCATCCTTCGGCCCGCCGACGCCGTCGGCGGTCATCAGGCCGAGCTGATATTGCGCTTCGGCCGAATTGCTCTCCGCTGCCTTTTCCAGCAGCGCACGCGCCTTGACAGGATCGGCCGGTGCGCCGTCCGTCTTCGACAGCGCGGCAAGATTGGCGACGCCGCGCGGATTGCCGCCCTCGGCGGCGCGTTCGAACAGCTTGCGCGCCTGCGCCTCGTCCTTGGCGACGCCTGTGCCGGTCCCGTACAGCACGCCGAGCTCGACCATGGCGGACGTGCTGCCTTTGTCGGCAGCCTTGCGGTAGGCGCCGATCGCCTCCGGCATTTGCCGGTTGGCCGCGTAGGCGCGGCCGAGCTCATACAGCGCGCGGCGCGACGAGCCCGAGGCGGTCTTGCAGAACTTGATCGCGGTCGCGACGTCGGACTTGGCGATCTCGGCGACGCCTTTGACGTCGGCCGGCTTGTCCGGGTCGCTCGGGTCGGCGGCGATCCGGTCGCAGAGCACGAGGTCGGCCGATTGCGCCTGCGCCGGCACATGAAGCGGCGCGATGGTCAGCGCCAGGAGCCAGAGGCCGGCGCTGCAAGGGATGGCAACGGCGTCAGGCCATCTGATCATCATTACCATCGGTTCCTGCACAGGGTTTTCGTAAGCTGGGACCTTAAGACGATGACGCCCAACCGGCAAGAATAGCCGGAACCGCTGGGATATTACCCACTAATGCCGCTGAATGAGGCGTCTGCAGAGCAGGCACGCGCGACCTTCACAGAATGCGGCTCTCGCGTCTTTTCGGTTCACTCATTCAGCGCCACGACCTATGACCGGCGCGCCGGCAGCGATCATCAGATGACGATTGGAGTTGGGAATTTGACGGCGGAAAGTTCTGTTCTCCCGGAGTTGGAGAGGCGCGTTCAGTTCGAGCTCGAGTGTCTCGGCTATCCCGCCCGGCAATGGACAATGCCGCGCAAGCGAAACGGCGCAGCCGTGCATGACGTGGTGATCGTGGGCGGCGGCCAAGCCGGCGTGTCGATCGCGTTCCGGCTCACGCGCGAGCGCATCACAAACGTGCGCGTGCTTGATCGTAATTCGGAAGGTCTCGAAGGCCCCTGGGTCACCTTCGCGCGCATGCATTCGCTGCGCACGCCGAAAGTCGTCACCGGACCGGACCTCGGCATTCCGAGCCTGTCGCCGCGGGCTTGGTGGGAAGCGCGCTTCGGCGCGCGCTCTTGGGAGGGGCTCAACAAAATACCGCGCGATCTGTGGCAGACCTATCTTCTGTGGGTGCGCAAGACCGCCGGCATCGACGTCACCAACGAGGCTGAGGTCGTCGATATCGAGCCGCAGGCCGATGGGCTGCTCGCGGTGTACGCAAAGATTCGCGGCGTGGAGGAGACGCTCTTCGCGCGCAAAGTCGTACTCGCCACCGGCCTCGAAGGGTCCGGGCGCTGGGCTGTCCCAACGGCGATCACGCAGAGCGTCCCGCGCACCCATTATGCGCACACCTCCGACGAGATCGATTTTGCTGCGCTGGCCGGTAAAACGATCGCCGTCGTGGGCGCCGGTGCCTCAGCCTTCGATAACGCCGCGACAGCACTCGAGAATGGCACGGGCTCCGTCGAGATGTTCGTGCGGAGGAAGAGGCTACCGAGCGTCAATCCAAATCGCTGGATGGAGTTCGCCGGCTTCCTGCGTCATTTCGGCGATCTCGATGACGCGCGGAAATGGCGGTTCATGAAGCTGATCTTCGATCGGAACCAGCCGCCGCCGCAGGAGACCTACGACCGCTGTGCACGGTTCGCAAGCTTCAACGTGCGACTTGGCTCTCCGATCGAGCGCGTCGGCTTCGACGACGGAAAGGTCCTGCTGACCACGCCGCAGGGAGTCAAGAAGTTCGATTTCCTGATCGCCGGCACCGGCTTCATCGTCGACCTCGCGGCGCGGCCGGAACTGGCGCGCTTCCACGACAAGATAGCGCTCTGGTCGGATCGCTATCGTCCGCCGGCGGGTGAAGAAAGCGCGTTGATGGGCGGCTATCCGTATCTCTCGCCCAACTTTCAATTCACCGAGAAGACCGCGGGCGCGGCGCCGTTCCTCGCCAACGTCTTCACGTATACGTACGCGGCGATGCCGACCCTGGGCTGCTCAGCGGGGATTTCGGGACTCAAATTCGGGGTCGACCGGATCGCGACCGGCATTAGCCGCGGACTTTTCGTCGAAGACGCGGACGCGCATTTCCAGGCGCTTCACGCATACGACGAGCAGGAACTCGACGTCCCCGCGCGATCGGCCATTCAGAATAGCGCCGGCTCGAAGGTCGCGTGACGGCGGCCGTGCCGTGCTCTCTTGTTGATCCTGCGGTCTGGCTGGTGCTGCCGGAGTGGATTGAACACTCGACCTCCTCATTACCAATGAGGTGCTCTACCACTGAGCTACGGCAGCTAAAGGACACACGCCGCCGGGTGGCCCGGCAGTGCGAACGCGGCGGAAACTGCCACAAGGCCACCCTGAAAAGCAAGGCAAGGCCGCCATATTGCCAGCGGGATTTCGTGGGGATAATCAGCCTCGCGACATCCATGGCAGAGAACGGCAAAAAGAGCGGTAAATCGGGCGGCCGCGACGATCGCCTGGCGGCGGCGCTGCGGGAAAACCTGCGCCGGCGCAAGGCGCAGGAGCGGGCGCGGGCTTCCGCTCCGGCTCCGGTCACCTCGGAAAAGCCAGATCAAGAGGAGGAAGACGACGAATCGCGGTAGCCGGCGCGGCGCGTCAGCGGAGCGATCACGGTCGCCCAATGGTTAAGGATCGGGGTCCGACTTTCGCCGTATTTGCCCGGCGAAGGTCGGGTAACCCTCCGGCATTTTAGGCTTTGCAGGAGGGCCGCCGGGGTCCATAGGATCGCGGTTCTCAAACACACTGAAGGATCGCCGTGGGGCGGCGGGGGCACGATGGACCGGATACGCATTGTCGGCGGGCAGCGCCTGAACGGAACGATTCCGATCTCCGGCGCCAAGAACGCCACGCTTCCCTTGATGATCGCCAGTCTGCTGACCGAGGAGCCGCTGATCCTCGAGAATGTTCCGCGTCTGGCCGACGTCATCCAGCTTCAGCGCATCCTCGGCAATCACGGCGTCGACGTGATGATCAACGGCAAGCGTCCGGGCGACGACCCGAACAGCGGCCGCACCATCCAGCTCTCGGCGAAGACCATCGTCGACACCACGGCGCCCTATGAACTCGTCTCCAAGATGCGCGCGAGCTTCTGGGTCATCGCGCCTCTGGTCGCGCGCATGGGTGAAGCCAGGGTGTCGATGCCCGGCGGCTGCGCCATCGGCACGCGCCCGGTCGATCTGCTCATCATGGCGATGGAAGCGCTCGGCGCCGAGATCGAAATCGAAGGCGGCTATGTTATCGCCCGCGCGCGCAAAGGCCTGCGCGGAGGGGAGATCAAGTTCCCCAAGGTCACCGTCGGCGGCACGCACACCGCGCTGATGGCGGCGGCGCTGTCGAACGGCACGACCGTCATCGAGAATGCCGCGCGCGAGCCGGAGATCGGCGACGTCGCCGATTGCCTCAACAAGATGGGCGCCAAGATCACCGGCGCCGGCACCGCGCGCATCGTCGTCGAAGGCGTGCCGCGCCTGTCCGGCGCGCGTCATGCGGTGCTGCCCGACCGCATTGAGACCGGCACTTATGCGATGGCGGTGGCCATGACCGGCGGCGACGTGCTGCTGCAGAACGCGCGGCCCGAATTGCTGCAAGCCGCATTCGACGTGCTCGGCCAAGCCGGCGTCACCGTGACGCCGACCAATGAAGGCGTGCGCGTCGCGCGCAACGGGTCAGGTCTCTCGCCGATCGAAGTAAGCACCGCGCCGTTCCCCGGCTTCCCCACCGATTTGCAGGCGCAATTGATGGCGCTGATGTCGCGCGCCAAAGGCACGTCGCACATCACCGAAACCATCTTCGAGAACCGCTTCATGCACGTGCAGGAGCTGGCGCGTCTGGGCGCCCGCATTCATCTCGACGGCGACACGGCGACCATCGAAGGCGTCGACCGGTTGAAGGGCGCGCCGGTGATGGCGACAGACTTGCGCGCGTCGGTGTCGCTGGTGATCGCCGGGCTCGCCGCCGAAGGCGAGACCATGGTCAACCGCGTCTACCATCTCGACCGCGGCTTCGAGCGCCTGGAAGACAAGCTCGGCGCCTGCGGCGCCGCCATCGAGCGCATCAGCGAGTAGGATGACTCTTGCTTATCCCTCCCCTGAAAGGGGAGGGTGGCTCCGCGCACAGCGCGGAGGCGGGTGGGGTCTGTCTACCGTACAGTGGTGGCCCATCCCAAAGCATGCAGGAGGAAACAAGGTGGCAACGATCAAAGTGATGAGCGCGGGCGCGGTGCAATCGATGGTGACGGCGCTCGGGGCCGAGTTCGAACGCGCCAGCGGCAACACGCTCGATCTCAACTTCAACACCGCCGGCGCGCTACGCGAGCGCTTCACCAAAGGCGAACATCCCGATCTGCTCATCCTGCCGGCCGCGATCATGGAAGCGCTCGACAAGGAGCGCGCCTTCGTGCCCGGCACGCGCGTCGCGCTTGGCCGTACCGTCACCGGCGTCACCGTGAAAGACGGTGCACCCTTGCCGGACATCTCCACGCCGGACACCTTCAAGCAGGCGCTGCTTGCGGCGCGCACGGTCGCTTACACCGATCCGCAGGCCGGCGGCTCTTCCGGCACATTCTTCGCCGGCCTCTTGCAGCGGCTCGGCATCGCAAACGAGGTCAACAAGAAGGCCGTGCTCGGCGCGCGTGGCGTCGAGGTCGCGCGATCGGTGGCCGAAGGCCGCGCCGAGATCGGCTCCACCTTCATCAGCGAGATCCTCACCGTTCCGGGCGCCAAGGTAGTCGGCCCTCTGCCGAAGGAATTGGACAACGCCAACACCTATACGGCCGCCATTCCGGCGGACGCCAAGGCGCGCGGGCAGGCCCTGAGCCTGTTGCGGACATTGACCGAACCGTCCAGTCGCCCGCGCTGGACCGCCGCCGGATTGGAACCGGCCTTTCCATAATGCACAGAGCATCTTGCGGCCTTGCATGCTCTCGCCTAACTAACTTGCAACGGGAGCGAGATGGCTATGGATGAGCTCAAATTCGTCGTCCTGGATGGGGACGATCTGGAGGTGGTTTCGACCCACCTCCAGGATGCGGTGGTCAAGGTCTCCGACATCCTGTGGCGGCCGCGGGAAAAGCGGCTCGTCGTCGCGCTCAACCGTTTCGACTGGGAATGCGCCCATTGCAGCGACCGCGAATACCGGCGCCGCCGCGCCGCCCTGCGTTTTGAGCGCGTCATCTCCTGCAAGTGCAAGAGCGTGAAACCGGCCGAGAAGGACGCGGTGCTCAACCTCCTCGCCGTTGAATTCTCCGCCACCGAAGCCCCCTCCGGCGTCATCGACCTCATCTTCTCGGGCGGCGGGATGCTGCGCCTCGAGGTTGAATGCCTGGAAGGCGAATTGGCCGATCTCGGGCCGACCTGGACCACCCACATCTGCCCGGATCATGCCGAGGTGGACGGGCATGCGTCTGTTTCGCTGGAACGGCACTAGAGTCTGGGGCCGACCCTCTTACTGTCATTCCGGGGCGCCGCCGAAGGCCGCGAACCCGGAATCCAACCACACTGAATGTCCTTGTATTGCTGGATTTCGGATCGCGGCGGAGCGGCGTCCGGAATGACGACAACAGGGGCCCAGGGTTGACGCCAGGGCCGCTATCTCCCATTCACCTCTGAGTTCATATTTCGTCTCCGGTGAAACCGACCTATGCCGCTCCGCCTCGATAGCCAAAGCGCCGATTTTGCCGACCGTTTCCGCGCCTTCCTCGACGTGAAGCGCGAGGCGGCGGAGGACGTCGAGACGGCGGTGCGCGGCATCATTGGCGAGGTGGTGGCGCGCGGCGACAAGGCCCTGCTCGAACTGACGGCAAAGTTCGACCGCGTCGACCTGACCAAAACAGGCCTGCGCGTCAGCGCGGCCGAGATCGACGCCGCCGAGCAGGCCTGCGACCCCGAGGCGCTCGCCGCGCTCAAGCTCGCGCGCGACCGGATCGAGGCCTATCACCTGCGGCAGAAGCCGACCGACGAGCGCTACACCGATGCGCTCGGCGTTGAGATGGGCGCTAAATGGACCGCTATCGAGGCCGCCGGCCTCTACGTGCCGGGCGGTACGGCGGCTTATCCCTCGTCTGTGCTGATGAATGCCGTGCCGGCCAAGGTCGCCGGCTGCCCGCGTCTGGTGATGGTGGTGCCGGCGCCCGATGGCAAGCTCGCGCCTCTGGTGCTCGCCGCCGCCAAACTCGCCGGCGTCGATGAGATCTACCGCGTCGGCGGGGCGCAGGCGGTGGCCGCGCTCGCCTACGGCACCGGGACGATCGCGCCGGTGTCGAAGATCGTCGGCCCCGGCAACGCCTATGTGGCGGCGGCCAAGCGTCTCGTGTTCGGCAAGGTCGGCATCGACATGATCGCCGGCCCGTCCGAGGTGCTGATCCTCGCCGACAAGTCCAGCAATGCCGATTGGATCGCCGCCGACTTGCTGGCGCAGGCCGAGCATGATGTGAGCGCGCAGTCGGTGTTGATCACCGACGATGCCACGCTCGCTTCCGAGGTCGAGAAGGCGGTCGAGGCGCAATTGAAGATGCTCCCGCGCGAAGCAGTGGCCTCCGCCTCGTGGCGCGACTTCGGCGCCATCATCATGGTGCCCAAGCTCGTCGACGCGGTGAGCCTCGTGGACCGGCTTGCGCCCGAGCATCTGGAGATCGCGGCGGAGGACGCCGAAGCGCTGACCGCGCGTATCCGCAATGCCGGCGCCATCTTCATCGGCGCGCACACGCCGGAAGCCATCGGCGATTACGTCGCCGGCTCCAACCACGTGCTGCCGACGGCGCGCTCAGCGCGCTTCTCGTCCGGCCTCAACGTGCTGGACTTCATGAAGCGCACGTCGCTCCTCAAATGCGGACCGGAGCAGTTGCGTGCGCTCGGTCCCGCCGCTATCGCTCTCGGCAAGGCGGAGGGCCTCGACGCCCACGCCCGCTCGGTCGCGATACGCCTCAATTTGCGATGAGCGCCAAGGCAACGCCCGCTGGCATGAAGCACCGCCTCGTCGCGGTGACCCTCGACGAGGAATCGATCGGCCGTTCCAATCCCGACGTCGAGCACGAGCGCAAGATCGCCATCTACGATCTGCTCGAGATCAATTCCTTCGCACCGGTCGACCACGAAGGCGGACCTTATGCGTTGCACCTGAGCATCAACGGCAATCGCCTGGTGTTCGACATCCGTCTCGAGGACGGCTCGCCGGTAGTCGCGCATCTGTTCTCGCTGTCGCCGCTCCGCCGCATCGTGAAGGACTACTACCTTATCTGCGACAGCTACTATCAGGCCATCCGCACCGCCACGCCCGACAAGATCGAAGCGATCGATATGGGCCGGCGCGGCATCCACGACGAGGGCTCGCGCATTCTGATGGAGCGGCTGAAGGACAAAGTGAAAGTCGACGTCGACACCGCGCGCCGCCTCTTTACGCTGATCTGCGTGCTGCATTGGAAAGGCTGACGCGTCGTGGTGCCGCCCACGCGTTCCGCACGCCCACAGGCGGTGCTGTTTGCCTGCGGCATGAACGCGGTGCGCTCGCCGATGGCCGCCGGCCTGTTCGGGCAGCTCTTCGGCAAATCGGTCTATGTCGGCTCCGCCGGCGTGCAGAAGGGCGAACTCGATCCCTTCGTCGTCGCGGTGATGGACGAGATCGGCATCGACATCTCGCGCCATAAGCCGATGACGTTCGAGGAGCTCGACGAGCTCGAAGGGCTCAACTTCGATCTGATCGTGACGCTGTCGCCGCCGGCGCATCACAAGGCGCTGGAGCTGACGCGCACCATCGCCGCCGATGTGGAATACTGGCCGACCGTCGATCCGACCGCCGCCGACGGCAGCCGCGAGCAGCGCCTCAATGCCTATCGCGAGGTGCGCGACCACCTCCTGACACAGATCCGCGAGCGCTTCGGCAGCAAGGGCGGGGGAAATGAGTGAGCATGTTGTGTTTTTAACCGTGCCGCAGGCTCTCTTCCCCTCTCCCCTTGAGGGAGAGGGTGGCGAGCGCGAAGCGCGAGCCGGGAGAGGGGTCAACTCTTTAAGTGAAATGCTGACCCCTCTCCCGCCCTCGCTCGGCTTCGCCTCCGCTCGGGCACCCTCTCCCTCAAGGGGAGAGGGGAAGCGAGATCGTGGCGCGGCCTTGGCGTCCAGTTGTGACACCAGTCCCGTTCCGCTAGGTTCCGCGCCCAATCCGTTGTCACGAGAATCGCTCACCGCGCCCCCATGATCGGCCGCCCCAAATTCGTCCTCGCCTCCGGTTCGCCGCGACGCCTCGCCCTGATCAACCAGGCCGGCATCGAGCCCGACGCGCTCAAGCCCGCGGACCTCGACGAGACCCCGCGCCGGGGCGAAATCCCGCGCGCCTACGGCAACCGGCTGGCCCGGGCGAAGGCGGAAGCGGCCCTCGATAACGTCAAGCTCGATGACGAACTCCGCGGCGCCTACATCCTGGCGGCGGACACCGTGGTGGCGGTCGGCCGCCGCATCCTGCCCAAGGCCGAGTTGCTCGACGAGGCGGCGCAATGCCTGCGCCTGCTTTCGGGCCGCAACCACCGCGTCTACACCTCGATCTGCCTGGTGACTCCGAGGGAGTCCTTCCGCCAGCGTCTGGTGGAAACCCGCGTGCGCTTCAAGCGGCTCTCTGAGGAGGACATCGAATCCTACCTCGCCTCCGGCGAATGGCGCGGTAAGGCCGGCGGTTATGCCGCGCAGGGCATCGCCGGCACCTTCATCGTCAAGCTGGTCGGCTCCTACTCGAACGTCGTCGGCCTGCCGCTCTATGAGACCATGACCCTGCTCGGCGGCGAGGGCTATCCGATCCGCTTCGGCTGGCTCAACGCGGTGTAGCAGGGCTCAGGCGGGGGCACGCATGAACCTCGCACTCTGGCTCGAACGGGCTGGCCTCAGTCATCCGGATCTGCCGGCCGTGGCCTGCGGAACGCGTGTCGTCGCGCGCTACGGTGATCTGGCGGCCCGTGCGGCGCGGCTCGCATCTGCGCTGCGTGAGCAATTCGGCCTCGCTCCCGGCGACCGTGTCGCCATCATTGCCAAGAACACACCGGCCTATCTTGAATTGCTCTACGGCATCTGGCACGCGGGCCTCGCCGCCGTTCCGGCCAACGCGAAGCTGCATGGCTCCGAGCTGGGCTACATCCTGGAGCACTCCGGCGCGCGCGCCTGCTTCGTCTCGGACGGACTCGACGCGGAAGTCGCCGTGCACGCGCCGGATAAACTCGAGCGGATGATCGTCATCGGCAGCGCCGGCTACGAGGCGCTGTTCACGGCAAATCCCATGTCCGTCATTCCGCGCGCGGGCGCTGATCTCGCCTGGCTGTTCTACACCTCGGGTACGACCGGGCGGCCGAAGGGCGCCATGCTTACGCATCGCATGCTGGCCGCAGCGAGCTTCGCCTATGCCAGCGAAGTCGATCCCATTACGCCGGGAGATGCCATCCTGCACGCGGCGCCGATGAGCCACGGCTCCGGCCTTTACATCATGCCCCACGTGGCGCGGCTCGGCGTGCACGTGGTGCCCGAGTCGGGCGTCTTCGAGCCGCACGAAGTGTTCGCTCTCGTCAACGCCTGGCCGCGTGCGTCGATGTTCGCCGCGCCGACCATGATCAAGCGCCTCGTCGCCTGCAATGCGGAATGTCGCGCCGAGAATATCCGCACGGTCATCTGGGGCGGCGCGCCGATGTATGTGGAGGACGCATTGGCCGCGCTCGACCGCTTCGGTCCGCGCCTCGCGCAGATCTACGGGCAGGGCGAGTCGCCCATGACCATCACCACGCTGTCGAAGGAGGACATCGCGGACCGCAACGCTCCGCGCTGGCGCGAGCGCCTTGCCTCCGCCGGCAAGCCTTACGCATGTGTCGAGGTGATGATCGCCGATGAGCAGGACTTACCCGTGCCCGCGGGCGAGCCCGGCGAGATCCTCTGCCGCGGTGACGTCGTCATGCCCGGCTACTGGCGCAACAGAGGGGCGACCGCCGCCACGCTGCGCGGCGGCTGGCTGCACACCGGCGATATCGGCGCCTTTGACGAAGAAGGCTATCTCCACCTCAAGGACCGCTCCAAGGACTTGATCATCTCCGGGGGCGCTAACATTTATCCGCGCGAGGTGGAGGAAGTGCTGCTTACCCACGCGCAGGTGCGCGAGGTCTCGGTCATCGGCCGCCCAGACCGCGAGTGGGGCGAGGTGGTGGTGGCCTACGTGGTCGGCGACGCGCCGCCTGGGGAACTCGACGCGCTGTGCTTGTCGCATATTGCGCGCTTCAAGCGGCCGAAGGACTATGTCTTCGTCGACGCGCTTCCCAAGAATAACTACGGCAAGATCCTCAAGACGGACCTGCGGATGATGGATTCAAAAAAGACCGGGACGCCATGAACGAGATCGAGCGGAAACTCACACCGGCGCGCTGCCCGATCTGCGGCAAGGGAGTCGATCCCGCGTTCAAGCCGTTCTGCTCCAAGCGCTGCGCCGACATCGATCTCAATCGCTGGCTCACCGGCGTCTATGCCGTGCCGGTGAAAGAGGATGAAGACGAGGACGGCGAGCGCCCCGCCGACAACGACAACAGCGAACGCTGACGATCATGCACGCTCCCGCCGATTGGCCCGACCGCCTGTTCGAGACGCTGAAAGCGGGCGGCGTGCGCCAGGTCGGCTACGTGCCCGACGCCGGCCACGCGCGCCTGATCGAGCGCTGCCGCGCCGACGCGGACATCCGTGACGTGGTGCTCACCACCGAGGAGGAGGGCGTGGCGCTGGCCGCCGGCGCGTGGCTCGGCGGCGAGCGCGCCGTGCTGCTGATGCAATCGAGCGGGCTCGGCAACTGCCTCAACATGCTGTCGCTGCCGCGTAGCTGCCGCTTCCCCATGCTCATGCTCATCACCATGCGGGGCGAGTGGGAGGAGTTCAATCCCTGGCAGGTGCCGATGGGCTCGATCGTCGATCCCGTGCTCGCGCTGTGCGAGGCTGAGGTCTACCGCGTGCGCGAGGCGAGCGAAGTGCAAGGCGCCGCCGCGCGCGCCGTGCAGCGCGCCTTCGGCGACGAGCGCATCGTCGCCATGGTGCTCTCGCAGGAGCTCATCGGGCGGAAGGCTTGGACCAAATGAGCCTCGAACGCCGCGCCGCCATGGCCACGCTGCTCGCCGGCCGGGACGACGACCTCCTGGTCGTGCCGGGTCTCGGCTCGACCTGCTGGGACCTCGCCGCCGCGGGCGACAATGACCGCAATTTCTATCTCTGGGGCGCGATGGGCGGCGCAGCCATGATCGGGCTCGGCCTGGCGCTAGCGCAGCCGCGCCGGCGCGTCGCGGTCGTCACCGGCGACGGCGAGATGCTGATGGGGATGGGCGCGCTCGCCACTATCGGCCTGCAGAAGCCGGCAAACCTGGCCGTTATCGTCTTCGACAACGGCCTCTATGGCGAAACCGGCATGCAGCCGAGCGCCACCGGCGGCGGGGTCGACCTCGTCAGCGTGGCGGCCGGCTGCGGCATCGGCACTTGCCTGGACGTGCGCGACGAGGCCGCCCTCGCGGACCTCGCCGGGCGGCTGAAGGGCCTCAGCGAGTCTTTGTTCGCCCGCGTGGCGATCGATCAGGCCGAGCCGCCGCGGGTGCTCCCTTTGCGCGACGGCGCCGCACTCAAGGAGCGGTTCCGGGCCGCGATCGGCGTTAACCCATGAGGCTGGGGGCGGCCGCGCGCCGTCCTGGACAGGCCGGAATCGAGCCTCTATAACGCCCCCCGCTCTGCTTCCCCGCCGCCTCCGGCGGGTCCGGCGCCCAGGTAGCTCAGTTGGTAGAGCATGCGATTGAAAATCGCAGTGTCGGTGGTTCGATTCCGCCCCTGGGCACCAT
>DASXOK010000168.1:0-44409 GCA_036494425.1 Pseudolabrys sp. | reverse complement strand
AGCTGATAGGGCTTTTCCTTGCGCACATCCTCGACCCACGGCCTATAGTGGCCGAGCGCCGGATCGTTCATGGCGGCCTCCAGCGCCGCGTCATCGACGCGATTGAGCTCAAGCGTGAAGAACAAGAGGTGCAGCGAGGCGGCGGTGATGCGCTCCTGCACGTCGCCGTAGAACTTCGCGCGCACCGGATCGGTGGTATTGCCGGAATAAAGCAGCGACGCATAGGAGTACAAACGGCCGAGCTTGTCCTCCAAGACTTCGTAGCGCTTCACCGCCTCAGCAAGCGACAAGCCCCCTTCTTTGCCCGCGCTTTCCCCCGAGGCCATCGCCTGGAGCTTGCCCTTGAAGGCCTCCTCGAACGCGGCGCAGTCTGTATCGGCCTGCTCCAGATCGCTCTTCAACTCGGGACTATCGAGCCCGGGATAAAGATCGTTCAGGTTCCACTCCGGCAGCGCGCCCAGGCGCTCACCGCCGCCACTTTTGGCCGCCGGCTTGCTGACAGGTTTGCGGACGGCAGATTTTGCGCTTTTCGTCATTGAAGGTCCGTAGGCTGTGCAGGCGCCACCACGGCGCCCAAGGGCGGGAACGCAGGTTTAGAAAACACCACCAATGGAATATCGGGTGCGGAACGGCCGGATCAACCGCCGCACCACACAATATCGAGCCCAACGACCAACGCAAAAATTTGACCTCCGCCCGAGGAACGGGCGCCACAGCGACGGTTTGAACGCCATGGGGTCAGCGAATCCTCGTTTCAGGAGCAGATTATGGACGTCGGCATTATCGGCACCGGAGCCATGGGCTCCGGGATTGCCGCGAATATTCTCAAGGCTGGGCATACCGCGCGCATCTGGGACCGCACGCCGGAAAAGACCTCCGGCCTCGTCAAGCAGGGCGCCAAGCGCGTCGAACGGCCGCAGGATGCGTTCGGCGGCGATGCCGTGGTCACCATGCTATCGGACGACAACGCGATCCGCGCGGTGTTGATCGAGCCCGGCGTGCTCGCTCAGGCCAAGAATCAAGCCAAGAACACTGTTCATATCGTCAGCGCCACGATCTCCGTCGAGTTCGCCAAGGAGCTCGAAGCCGCCCACAAACGCCATGGCGTTGCTTACGTCGCCGCTCCAGTGCTCGGCCGTCCCGATATCGCGGCTGCCGGCAAACTCAATGTGCTGGCCGCAGGCGAGCAAGCGGCGGTCGAGAAAGTGCGGCCTGTGCTGGACGCCTTCGGCAAGACCTGGACGATCGGCGATGAGCCGCACCAGGCCAATGCGATGAAGCTCGCCTGCAATTTCATGCTCGCCGCGGCGGTCGAGGCCATGTCCGAGGGTGCCGCCTTCGTGAAGCGCCACGACATCGCCCCGCAAACATTCATCGAGCTCATCACCCGCACGCTGTTCGCCGCGCCGGTCTACAAGACCTATGGCCCCATCGTTGCGAGCCACCAGTTCGAGCCGGCCGGCTTCCCGCTCGGCTACGCGCTCAAGGACGTGCGCCTGGCCCTGGCCGCGGCCGAGAATGCCGGCGCACCGATGCCCTTCGCCGCCATCTTGCGCGACACGCTCATCGACGCCGTCGCCCATGGCGCCGCCAACAAGGACCTGGGCGCGCTGGCCGAGGTCGCCTGGCGGCGCGCCGGCCTCAATGGTGGATAAACCGAGAACCGTAACACCTCGTTAATCCTGTTCGACCACATTGCTCCAATTCGGCACAATCCGTGGCGTGTTGGAGTGAT
This sequence comes from Pseudolabrys sp., assembly GCA_036494425.1. Taxonomy (GTDB): domain Bacteria; phylum Pseudomonadota; class Alphaproteobacteria; order Rhizobiales; family Xanthobacteraceae; genus Pseudolabrys. The sequence continues at coordinate 42,674 of DASXOK010000168.1, read as the reverse complement.
CATGTCTGAAGTCGTGCTCATCGTCGATGACGATCCGGTCCAGCGCCGTCTGCTTGAAGCCATGGTGCAGCGTTTCGGCTACCGGAGCCTCACCGCCGAAGGAGGCGATGCCGCCCTCGCCCTGCTGACCGGCGGAGAGACCATCGACTGCATGGTGCTCGACCTCGTGATGCCCGATCTCGACGGGCTCGGCGTGCTGGCGCGCATGCGCGAGGCCGAACTCAGCATCCCTGTCATCGTGCAAACCGCCCATGGCGGCATCGACAATGTCGTCTCGGCAATGCGCGCTGGCGCGGCCGACTTCGTGGTCAAGCCGGCCAATCCGGAACGGATGCAAGTCTCGCTACGCAATGCGCTTGCCGCCAAGAAGCTGGCCGGCGAATTGCAGCGGCTCAAGCGCCGGCAGGACGGCACGTTGAGCATCGCCGACGTGATCACCCGCTCCACCGCGATGCAGCCTGTGCTGCGTTCGGCAGAGAAGGCGGCAGGTTCGGCGATCCCAGTTCTCGTCGAAGGCGAGTCCGGCGTCGGCAAGGAGTTGATTGCCCGCGCCATCCATGGCTCGGGCGCGCGGCGCGCCAAGCCTTTCGTCGCGGTGAACTGCGGCGCCATGCCGGAGAACCTGGTCGAGTCGATTCTGTTCGGCCATGAGAAAGGCGCCTTCACCGGCGCCACCGAAAAACATGCCGGCAAGTTCGTCGAAGCCGACGGCGGCACGCTGTTTCTCGACGAGGTCGGTGAACTGCCGCTCGCCGCGCAAGTCAAGCTCCTGCGCGCGTTGCAGGAGGGCGAGGTCGAGCCGGTCGGCGGACGCAAGTCGGTCAAGGTCGATGTGCGCATCGTCTCGGCGACCAACCGCGATCTGATTGCCGATGTGAAGGCAGGACGCTTCCGCGAAGACCTATTCTATCGCCTGCATGTTTTCCCCATCGGCGTGCCGCCGCTGCGCCAGCGCGCGGAGGACATCCCGGAGCTGACGCGGCATTTCCTCGCGCGTATCGCGGCGGAAGAAGGAAAGCGCGTGCGCGCGATCAGCGGCGAGGCGCTGGCGCTGCTCGCTGCCTATCGCTGGCCCGGCAATGTGCGCCAGCTCGAGAACACGATCTTCCGCGCCGTGGTGCTCGCCGACGGTGAGGAAGTCGGCATCAACGAATTCCCGCAAGTCGCGGCGCAGCTCGAAGCACAGGGCGCCGAGGCGACGACGCTCCAACCGGCGCTCGATCTTGGGCCGGCGATGGTTTCTTCCTGGCCCGAATTGAGCGAAAGCCTGCACAGCGCGCCGTTGGTCAGCGCCGCGCCGATGATGCACCTCACCGACATCAAGGGCGAGGTGCGCCCGCTCGACGACATCGAACGGGACGTCATTCGCTTCGCCATCACGCATTATCGCGGGCAGATGTCGGAAGTCGCGCGCCGCCTGAAGATCGGCCGCTCGACGCTCTATCGCAAGCTGGATGGGCTCGGCCTCGAGGAACAGGATGCCGGCGCGAAGGTCAGCGACGAGACGCCCGTGGCCTGATCGCGGCCCGCGCGCATTAACGAAATTTCGTTAACGCGTTAGTCCTGATTGCAGTTAGTTCGACGGCCCATTTGGATTTCAATCGTCTGCGCGCGCCATCGGCCGCATAATAGCCGTGAAGACACGCGCTTCGCGTGGCGATTTCGCTATTGCGGACGTGCATCCGATTTCAAAGCGATTATTTCGGGCTGTGGGGTAAGGGCTATACGTAAGAGTGGGTTCGATCGCCTGCTGGCGAGCACGATGCTGGCCGCGGCTGTCACGATGCCGATGGTGGCGAAGGCTGCGCCGGACCGCGTCGAATCGGTGCGGCCGTTGCCACCCTCGCTCAACGGCCAGGTGCTGCGCCACCGCGATATGGCGCCCGCCACGCCTCCCGATACGCCAGCGCCGCGTTATCACGAAGCGACGCCGGAGTCGCAGCCTGCAGCCGCCGCACCTGAGCCGGCGCCAGCGCAAATTGCGGCCCCACGCGAGGCCGAGATGTCCAACGCCAAGGCGATGCCCGACAGGACGCTGGCGGCGAGCGACGCGCAGATCGCCGCCAAGCTCCGCGAAGCCGCCGGCGCCAAACAACTCGACCGCCAGATCGAGCGTGTCGCCGACTGCAAGGCGATCGAATCTTTCTATGCCGCGCGCAATTTTGCGCCGCTGTGGATCCGCGATGGGCGTCTCACGCCCAATGCCAAGGCCGCCATTGCGCGTCTGAAAGGCGCGGAAGCCGACGCGCTCGATGCCACCGATTATCCGGTGCCGGACTTCAACGGCGGCGCCATGGCGCTGGCCGAGGGCGAGGTCAAGCTCACCACTTCGGTGCTGACCTTTGCGCGCCATCTCCAGGTCGGCCGCATCGCGCCGACGCGCGTCACTGCCGATATCGACTACGGCAATCACGCGCCCGACCCGGACGACGTCCTCAAGAAGATCGCCGACGCGCGCGACGAGGACGCGACGCTGGAAAGCTTCAATCCGCCGAATGCGAGTTTCAAGGCGCTCAAGGCGAAGCTCGCCGAACTGCGCAGCAATGCCAGCGTTCCGGAGATAAACCGCATTCCCGACGGTCCCGCGATCAAGCCGAGCGCCAAAGATGCGCGCGTGCCGCTGCTGCGCGAGAAGCTCGGCGTGCACGGCAAGCCGAACGATCTCGTCTACGATAAGGCGTTGTTCAATGCGATCCGCGGCGTGCAGCAGCGCGCCGACATCAAACCGACCGGTCTGATCGACGGAAAGACGATCGCCGCGATCAACGGCCCGAAGCAGAGCCAGATTGCCGATCACGTGATGGCGAACATGGAGCGCTGGCGCTGGCTGCCGCGCGACCTCGGCCGCAATTACGCGATGGTCAACATCCCCGACTACACATTGAAGGTCTCGCGCGACAACCAGATCGTCTGGCGCACCAAGATCGTCGCTGGCAAGCCGCAGACGCCCACGCCGCTGCTCACCGCCGTGATGGACAACGTTATCGTCAATCCGTCGTGGTACGTGCCGCAGTCGATCATCCAGAATGAACTGCTGCCGCTCTACGCGCACGACCCGAACATCTTCGACCGCCTGGGCTTCGAGGTGAAGAAGGGGCCTGACGGGCATATCAACGTCGTGCAGCCGCCGGGCGCCGCCAATGCGCTGGGCCGTATCAAGTTCAATTTCCCCAACCGCTTTCAGGTCTATCTGCACGACACGCCGGAGAAGCGTTTGTTCGCCGCTGAGAAGCGCGCCTTCAGCCATGGCTGCATGCGCGTGGAAAATCCGACCAAGTTCGGCGAGGTGATGCTGGCCATGGCGCTGCCCGGCCAGACCCCGACGTCGGCGCAGCTCGAACGCCTGGTCGGGCACGAAGAGAAGACGTTCAAGATGGTCAACCGCCCGATGGTGCATCTCACCTATCAGACGGCCTTCGTCGATGACTCGGGTAAGCTCGTGCTGCGCGACGACATCTATGGCTTTGACTCGCGCATCCACGCGATCATGCACAGCGACGAGCGCCGCGTCGCCGACATCGCGCCGCCGCCCGATCCGAAGCGCGACGCGGCGACCGCGAAGAGCAACCAGGAAATCTTGAGCCGCGTGGAGCGGCGCGAAGCGCAGAATCCGTTCTCGTTCTTCGAGAAGCTGTTCCGGTAGCGCGGAATCTTCCTCCAACGCGGATTGTTGCCTCGATCCGTCATCCTGAGGTGCGAGCGTGCGGAGCGCGCGAGCCTCGAAGGATGAACGGCCGCTGATTCGATGCCCGTCATCCTTCGAGGCTCGCACCTCAGGATGACGGAGAGAATCCCTGGTGCGTGATAGCATCCCAGCACATGATACCGATTTATCGCCGCGTGCGTGTGCGCGCGACATTTTCTTGTGACGTTGAAGTCGCGCTCAAACTTTTTTTGCGAGTTCCGTTCATTTGCCGCAGCGCCGTCTTTGCATCGGCAAGGTTTTGCCATGGTCCCCGATTCAATTGAGTGCTCCAATTCCGGGGGAACGGTCCAAATCAATCTTGCTAAGGGGTCGTTAACCAATCGCGACAACACTCAATCGGTCGTCGCGACAGCCGGCGGGGCGTTGCGACGATTGTGGGACGGCAAATCACGGAAAACAAACTGTGCCAGTGAGTGCCGCGCGTCGGCTATCTCTGTTAGGAGTCGTTCTGCGTGCCAGCGCGCGCCTCAGCGCGGCCGGATTTTTCCTGCTCGGCGCAAATAGCGCCCTTCAGAACGCGGTAGCCGAGGGCGATACCCGCACCCTCTCCTTCCATCACCTCCATACCGGCGAAAGCATCACCATCACATTCAAGCGCGACGGCCGCTATGACGACGCCGCGCTCAAGATGCTCGACTGGTTCATGCGCGATTGGCGCAAGCAACAGTCAACGCGCATGGACCCGCATCTGTTCGACCTTCTGTGGGAGACCTATCGCGAGGTCGGTGGAACAGAGCCGATCCAGGTGGTGTGCGGCTATCGCTCGCCGGCGACCAACGCCATGTTGCGCGCGCGCTCGAGCGGTGTGGCACAGGTGAGCCAGCACACCGCGGGCCATGCGATGGATTTCTATATTCCGGGCGTGCCGCTGGCGAAGATCCGCGAAGTGGGCTTGCAACTCCAGCGCGGCGGCGTCGGCTTTTATCCGACGTCCGGCTCGCCATTCGTGCATATGGATACCGGCAGCATCCGGCACTGGCCGCGCATGACCTATGCGCAGCTTTCCAAGGTGTTCCCGAACGGCCGCACGGTGCATATGCCCTCGGACGGCCGTCCGCTGCCCGGTTATGCCCTGGCGCTGGCCGAGGTGGAACGCCGCGGCAATGCTCCGAATATGAACTCTCTGGAAGCGGCCCGCGCGGCCGGCGTGATCACCGCCAGCCAGGAGCAGGATGCGGAGAACGTCGTCCGCCAGGGCCCGAAGCAGGCGCGCAGCCTGCTCGCCGGCCTGTTCAATTTCGGCAAGCAGCAGGAGGCCGACGAGGCGAGCGAGGAGCAGCCGCAGGCTGACGCAGCACCCAATGTCACCCCGAAGAGCGGCCGCCTGAAGACCGCGGCCGCCAGCCCGGCTCCGGTGAAGCCAGTCATGACCGAGCGCCTGGTTCCATTGCCGGTCTCGCGGCCCAGGCCGCAGCCCGTGCAAGTCGCCACGGCGATGCCGGCGGAACTGCAGAAGGAAGCGCCAGTGTTCGCGACGGCATCCGGCGCCAGCAATATCTTCGACTCGCGCGGGATGTGGCAGAGCCCGATCACCGACGGCCAGGTCCAGGCCGCCGCACGCTCGCCCTTCGACGTCGCCGATCCGGCGACCACCGGCAGCATCGGCCAGGACGCTCTCGCCTATGCCGACACCAGCGCGGCCGAACCGGCGCCGCGCGCTGCGCGCATGCGGCCGATAGGCGAGGCGCTGCCGCAGGTGGGACATGAAGCACTGGTCGTGCCGGGCTTCGGCAACAGCAGCGTGGTGGCGAAGTCCACTGTTCCTTCAGACATGACGGCCGGCGCGCAGCGCCCAGACAGCCCATGGATGCGCGCCGCCGTGCTGACGCCGAGCGTCAGCGACGAAATGACGGCGACGCAGGTCGGCGAACTCGATCCGCGGCCGTTGCAGAGCCTGTTCTATAAGCCGTCGCAGTCGGTGATGATCAGCTTCTCGGCCGATCCTTCGCTCGGAATGGTCACCGACCGCTTCAGCGGCAACGCGGTGGTGTTCCTGTCGACGGCGACGTTCACGACGCAGACGACGGCGTCGCTGCGGTAAATCAGATCGGATTGAAAATCAGCGTGGCCACACGCGCGCTTCCCCTCTCCCACGGGAGAGGGTGAGCGCGCAAGCGGCAACGCCAACGTCCCTAAATTATTACTGCAACATCCCCAGCGCGTGCAGATAGGTGTCCAGCACCTCCTCTTGCTCACGCCGCTCGTCGGCATCCATCTTGCGCATACGCACGACGGCGCGCAGGGCCTTGGTGTCGAATCCGTTGCCCTTGGCCTCGGCATAGACGTCGCGGATGTCGTCGGAGGTCGCCTTCTTCTCCTCTTCGAGCCGCTCGATGCGCTCGATGATGGACTTGAGCTGGTCCTTGGCGAAGCGATGTGCGGCTTCCGCCTTTTCTTCTTTTTCGGCCGCGGCTGTGGCAGGCATCGAACTCTCCTTCAACTCGGCACGGCGGGCTGACCTCCGCCGCGACTTGAGCAAGAAGCTTTCGGATTTGAGCGCCTCCGGGTCAAGGAAAGGCGGCGGTCATCCACACTGTTCACAAGCGCGGCACAGCGCGGAAAAAAGGCTTGCTTTGGTATCGCGATGCGACGCCGGAGAGATTCTCAATGCTGCGGCTTGGCCTTCTCGAACGCGGCCTTCTGGTCGGCGCTCGCGTCCTTCTGGTGTTTCGCGCGCCACTCGTCGTAGGGCATGCCGTAGACGATCTCGCGGCTCTCGTCCTTGGACATCGGCAGGCCCTTGGCGTCGGCCGCGTCCTTCATCCAGTTCGACAGGCAATTGCGGCAGAAGCCGGCGAGATTCATCAGGTCGATGTTCTGCACGTCGCTGCGCGTGCGCAGATGCTCAACCAGGCGCCGGTAAACGGCGGCTTCCAGTTCGGTGCGGGTCTTGTCGTCCATAAGCGTGATCCTCTGTCTCCCGCCAACATAAACATGCTTATCGATGGATTGAAGGCCTCTCACCACCTCATCCTGAGGAGTGGTCCGCAGGACCGCGTATCGAAGGATGAGGGCGAAACGAACCATGCCCTCCGCCCATGAAAAACCGCCGCGCTCCGTCAAGGAACGCGGCGGCTCATGCTTGGAGCGAAGATCAGCCCAGCGCTTGCTTCACGCGGTCGGGCGTCATCGGCAGATGCCGCAGCCGCTTGCCGGACAGTTGCGCGACGGCGTTGGCGATCGCCGGGGCGATCACTGGCACGCCGGCCTCGCCGATGCCGGTCGGCTCCGCGTCGTTGGAGATCACCCTCACCTCCATCGGAGGGATGTCCGACATGCGCAACACAGGATAGCCATCGAAGTTGCGCTCCTGCACGACGCCGTCCTTGATGTGCACCTCTTCCCGCAACGCCGCCCCGAGGCCGAAGACCATCGCGCCGCGCATCTGCGCCTCGATGTTCCTCGGCTGCACGGCCAGCCCAGCATCGACCGCAGCCCAGATGTGATGGACCGTGATGGCGCCGCTTTTGTCGTCGACCGAAATCTCGACGACGGCCGCGGTGTGACTATGCAGGGAGTCGGAATAGGCAAGGCCGAGCGCCCGCCCCTGCCGCTTCTCGCTCCAGCGCGACATGGCGGCAACGGCCTTCACCACCGCCTGCGCGCGTGGATCGTCCTTGAGCATGGCAATCCGGTAAGCCAGCGGGTCCATGCTCTTGCCGGCGGCGAGTTCGTCGATCAGCGTCTCGATCGCGAACTTGGTGTAGCCGGCGGCGATGCCGCGCCAGGCGCCGACATCGACGCCACGCGCGGCGCGCACCCAATCTACCCGATGATTGGCCACGGCGTAGCTCATCTCACCGCCGCCGCCCGAGACTTCATCGCGCTTGCCGATCTTCTCGAAGATGGCGGGCGGCAATACGCGTCCGAGATAGCTTTCGTTGACGATGCGATGCCGCCAGCCGATGACGTCGCCCTTGGCATCGAGGCCGATCTCCACCCGCTGCACGGTGAGCGGACGGAATTTGTCGTTCATCATGTCGTCGCTGCGCGTCCAGAGGAGCTTGACCGGACGTCCATCAGCCGCTTTCGCGAGCATGGTCGCGTGGGCGACCGTGTCGCCATCCGACCGCCGGCCGAAGCCGCCGCCGAGCAGCATCGTATGCACGGTGACATTGGCCGGCGGCACGCCGGCCACCGCCGCGGCGGCCATCTGTTGTGTGACCGGCGCCTGGTTACCGGCCCAGACCTCTACCTTGTCGCCTTGGTTGTGGACCGTGGCGTTGAGCGGCTCCATGCAGACATGCGACAGATGCTCGGAGAAATATTCCGCGGCCAGGACCTTGGCCGCGCCCTTCAAGGCGGCGTCGGCGTCGCCTTTCTTGACCATATCGACGCCGGGCTTCGACCAGTCGGCCGCGATGCCACGATAGTCGGCGACGATCGTATCGTTGGAGTAGGTCTGCGCCGGCGCGGTCTTGGTCCAGGTAACCTTGAGCAGGTCTTTGGCGTGAAAGGCCGCTTCGACCGTCTCAGCGAGGACGCCGACTCCGACAGGCAGCGGCACGATCTTGACCACGCCTTTGACCTGCTTGGCGGCGGCGTCATCGATCTGAACCGGCTTCTCGTGCAGCACGTCGCAATAAAGGATTGCCCCGTACAGCATGTTCGGCAGTTGCAGGTCGATGGCGTATTCCGCCGTGCCGTTGGTCTTCGAGGGCACGTCGATGCGGTCGATGTTCTTGCCGATGAGGCGGAACTGATCGTGCGGCTTCAGGTCGGCCTTCGTGACCTGCGGCAGCGGGTTTGGAATCGTCGCCGTCTTGGCGAGTTCGCCGTAGGCGATCTTTCGGTTCGACTTGGCGTGGACGACCATGCCCGGCTCGGTGGTCAGTTCATTGACCGGCACCTTCCAGGTTTCGGCGGCGTTTGCCAGCAGCACTTTGCGCGCCTGCGCGCCCGCGAGCCGCAGCTTCTCGTAGTAGCCCGTCACGGCATAGCTGCCGACGGTCGACTGCTGATTGCCGAACTTGGGATTGCCGTAGAGCTTGGCGTCAGCCGGGGCCTGCACGACGCGGACCTTGCTCCAATCCGCGTCGAGATCCTCGGCGAAGATCACCGCGAGCGATGTCCGCGTTCCCTGTCCCATTTCCGAGGCAGGGCAGATGAACCTAACGATACCGTCGGCGCCGATGTTGACGAAGGCTCCGACATCAAGCGCGCCGGCTGCTTCGAGCGGGCGAATCCCGGTGCCAAATGCCACGGCGATGGCGGCGCTGCCGCTGCCGATGAGGAAGCCGCGACGTGAAAAGGCGGATGCTTGGATGTGTTCGGTCATGGTCAGCCCCTCGCCACGGTTTCGATGGCCGCAATGATCTGGCTGTAGGTACCGCAACGGCAGATGTTGCCATCCATATGCTCGATGATCTGATCGCGGGTCGGCTTGGCATTCTCCTTGAGGAGCGCCGCGGCCTGCATAATCTGGCCCGACTGGCAGTAGCCGCACTGCGGCACCTGCTCGGCGACCCAGGCCTTCTGCAGCGGATGCGCGCCGTCCGGCGAAAGTCCTTCGATGGTCGTCACCTGGTGTCCGACGACTTCGGAGAGCTGTGTCTGACATGAGCGGACGGCCTTGCCGTCAAGGTGGACGGTGCAGGCGCCGCACAGGCCCGCGCCGCATCCGAATTTGGTGCCGGTGAGCTTTAAATGCTCGCGCACGACCCACAGCAGCGGGGTATCCGGCTCGGCGTCCACGCTCGCCGCTTTTCCATTGATGGTGAATGATATGCTAGTCATCCGTTTCTCTCCCTCGAGAGGCATGTTGAAATGCGCTCGATCCGCGCGTTTATTGGCCGCCCCCGCACTCCCGCGGTAACGGCGTGACGGCTTCGAATACTGACCCGCTCGCGCGGGCGCGTTTTCGCTGGCACAATCATAACCTGTTTTTCGACGACAGTGGTGGTGATGACAGAAAAGAATGATCGGCTGCGCGCTTTCCTCGCAGATTTGTTTCGCATCGCGGTAGACGCCGCGCATCCGGCCTCGTTCCTGCCGCCGCTGTTGCCACCGCCGCCGAGCGGACGGCTCATCGTGCTTGCCGCCGGCAAGGCGGCCGGCTCGATGGCCGAGGTCGCGGAGAATTTTTATCTCGATCGCCTCAAAATTGGACCGGATCGGCTCAGTGGAGTTGCCGTCGCGCGGCACGGCTATGGCCGTCCGTTGCGCGTGGTGAGCATGATCGAGGCCGGGCATCCGATTCCCGACGCGGCGGGGCTGAAGGCCGCCGATCATGCACTGACGCTGGCTGATGGTGGGGGCGCCAACGACCTGGTGCTGGTGCTGATGTCGGGAGGCGCCTCGGCCAACTGGATCGCTCCGGCGGATGGCATCTCGTTCGAGGACAAACAAGCCGTGACGCGTGCGCTGCTGCGCTCCGGCGCCCACATCGGCGAGATCAACACGGTGCGCAAACATCTCTCGCGCATCAAAGGCGGACGGCTGGCGCGGCACGCTCATCCGGCACAACTCCTCACCATCGCCATCTCCGATGTGCCGGGCGACGATCCGGCGGTGATCGGCTCGGGACCGACGGTGCCCGATCCGAGCACGCTGGCCGAGGCGCGTGCCATTGTCGCGAAGTACAAGCTCGCGGTGCCCGATACCGTGACGCGCGCGCTTGCCGATTCGAAGAACGAGTCGCCCAAGCCCGGCGATCCGGAATTCGCCGGCAGCCGCTTCGTGCTCGCGGCCCGCCCGGCGGATTCGATGCGCGCGGTGGAGGCCGCCGTGACGGCGGCGGGCTACGAGTGCGTCACGCTCGGCGACCAGGTCGAGGGCGAGGCGCGCGAGATAGCGAAGGCGCACGCCGCGCTCGCGCGCGACCTGCGCGCACAGGGCAAGCGCGCCGTCATCATCTCCGGCGGTGAACTGACGGTCACGATCCGCGGCACCGGCCGCGGCGGTCCCAACCAGGAATATGCCCTGGCGCTGGTCTCCGAGCTTGCCGGCCTGCCGGCGGTCGCGGCGCTCGCCGGCGACACCGACGGCACAGATGGCGGCGGCGGGGACGCCACCGACCCGGCCGGCGCCGTTGTCGACAGCGGTAGCGCGGCGCGGGCGAAGGCCCTCGGTCTCGATCCTGCCGCCTTCCTCGCCGACAACAATTCGACCGGATTCTTTTCTGCTCTCAAAGATCTGCTGGAGCCGGGACCGACCTACACCAACGTGAACGACTTTCGTGCCATCGTCATTGACAGGCCGTAACAGAGCACGTCAAAACCGCGCATCCCTATTCGAAACCGACCAGACCGAGCCCGGGTTGTCCTTCCCTGCCGCCAATCCTCGCACAATCCGCCGTTTCGCCCGCATAGCGGCGCCGGCCTTGCTCCTGCTGGCCTTGTCCACACAAGCGGCCAAAGCCGATTTCCGTCTGTGCAACAACACTGGCAGCCGGGTCGGCGTCGCCATCGGCTACAAGGATGCGGAAGGCTGGACGACCGAGGGCTGGTGGAACATTTCCGCGCGCTCTTGCGAAACGCTGCTGCGCGGCGCACTTGTCGCCCGTTACTATTACATCTACGCGGTCGATTATGACCGCGGCGGCGAATGGTCCGGTAAAGCCTACATGTGCTCGCGCGAAAAAGAGTTCACCATTCGCGGGACGGACAATTGCCTTGCTCGTGGATACGATCGCACCGGCTTCTTCGAGGTCGACACCAGCGAGCAACGCTCCTGGACGGTGCAACTCACCGACAGCGCCGAACAAGCGCCCGATCGCACTGCTCCGCTGAGCCCTCCGCGCACGCCGGGGCCCGGCCGACCGCCTCTGACGACACCCCCGCCGCCGCCGCCCGGAGTTGGCAAGAAATGAGACGTCTGCGTCGCGCTAAGATCGTCGCCACCCTCGGACCGGCATCCTCGAGCGCCGAGATGATCGCGCGCCTGTTCGCGGCCGGCGCCGACGTGTTCCGCATCAACATGAGTCACACCAGCCATGACCGCATGCGCGAGTTGGTCTCGCTCATCCGCACGGTCGAGCGCGACACCGGACGGCCGATCGGCATCCTGGTCGATCTGCAAGGGCCGAAGCTGCGCCTCGGCAGCTTCAATGGCGGCTCAGCGCTAGTGAAGAACGGCGACACCTTCGTGCTCGACTCGGACAAAACGCCTGGCGATGCGACTCGCGCCTACCTGCCACATCCGGAAATCTTCGCCGCGGCCGAGCCGGGCCACACGCTTCTGATCGACGACGGCAAGGTCAAGCTGCGCGTGGTCGAGGCCGGGCCCGAGCGCATAGTCACGCGCGTCGAGGTTGCCGGCAAGCTCTCGGACCGCAAGGGCGTCAGCGTCCCGGATTCGACTATTCCGTTTTCCGCCCTCACCGCAAAAGACCTCTCCGATCTCGAAGCCGCGCTCGATACCGGCATCGACTGGATCGCGCTCTCCTTCATCCAGCGGCCCGAAGACGTCGCCGAGGCCAAGAAGATCACACGCGGCCGTGCGCTGGTGATGGCCAAGATCGAGAAGCCCCAGGCGGTCGCGCGCCTGGCCGAGATCATGGACCTTTCCGATGCGCTGATGGTCGCACGCGGCGATCTCGGCGTGGAGATGCCGCTGGAGAAAGTGCCCGGCGTGCAAAAGCAGATGACGCGACTCGGCCGCACGACCGGCAAGCCGGTGGTGGTGGCAACTCAGATGCTCGAGTCGATGATCAATTCGCCGGTGCCGACGCGCGCGGAGGTCTCCGACGTCGCCACCGCGATCTTCGAAGGCGCCGACGCGGTGATGCTGTCGGCGGAATCGGCGGCCGGACAATATCCGGCTGAGGCGGTGGCGACCATGAGCCGCATCGCCGAGGAAGCCGAGAACGACCCCTACTACCGTAATATCATCTCGGCGCAACGCGCCTCGCCGGAAGCAACCGGCGCCGACGCCATCGCCGACGCTGCGCGCCACATCGCCGACACGCTTGATATGGCAGCGGTGATCTGCTGGACCTCGTCCGGCTCCACCGCGCTGCGCGTCGCCCGCGAACGCCCGCGGCCGCCTGTTGTCGCGCTCTCGCCGAACATGTCAACCGGGCGTCGGCTCGCCGTCGTCTGGGGCGTGCACTGCGTGGTTACCGAGGATGCGCACGACCAGGACGACATGGTCGATCGCGCCTCCCGCATCGCCTTCAAGGAAGGCTTCGCGCGGCCGGGGCAGCGCGTCGTCATCGTCGCCGGCGTTCCGCTCGGCACGCCGGGCGCGACCAACATGCTCCGCATCGCCTATGTCGGCGCTGACGTCGGGAACGAGTAAGAGGGCTTTGGCATGAACACCAACCGCATTTACCGCGTCGCCGTCATTCCCGGCGACGGCATCGGCAAGGAAGTCGTGCCCGAGGGCGTGCGCGTGCTCGAGGCGGCGGCGAAGAAGTTCGGCTTCGAACTGCGGTTGGATAATTTCGATTTCGCGAGCTGCGACTACTACGAAAAGCACGGCCGCATGATGCCGGAGGACTGGAAGGACCAGATCGGCAAGCACGATGCGATCTTCTTCGGCGCCGTCGGGATGCCCGACAAGGTGCCGGACCACATCTCGTTGTGGGGATCGCTGATCTTGTTCCGCCGCGAGTTCGATCAATACGTCAATCTGCGTCCGGTGCGCCTGATGCCGGGCGTGCCGTCACCGCTGGCCGGCCGCAAGCCCGGTGACATCGACTTCTGGGTGGTGCGCGAGAATACCGAGGGCGAATACTCGGCGATCGGCGGGCACATGTTCGCCGGCACCGAGCGCGAGGTCGTCGTGCAGGAGACGGTGATGAGCCGCACCGGCGTCGACCGTGTCCTCAAGTTCGCCTTCGAGCTCGCGCGCTCGACGCCGAAGAAGCACCTCACCTCCGCCACCAAGTCGAACGGCATCGCCATCACCATGCCCTACTGGGACGAGCGCGTGCGCGAGATGGCCAAGGCCTATTCCGATGTGAAATGGAATCAATTTCACATCGACATCCTCACGGCGCATTTCGTGATGAATCCCGACCGCTTCAACGTGGTTGTCGCCTCGAACCTGTTCGGCGATATCCTCTCGGATCTTGGCCCGGCCTGCACCGGCACCATCGGCATCGCCCCCTCGGGCAACATCAATCCGGAACGGAAATATCCGTCGGTGTTCGAGCCGGTGCACGGCTCCGCGCCCGACATCTACGGTCAGGGCATCGCCAATCCGGTCGGCCAGATCTGGTCGGGCGCGATGATGCTCGAGCATCTCGGCGAGCCCGACGCCGCCAAAGCCATCGTCTCAGCGATCGAGACCGTGCTCGCCGAACCGAAGCTGCGCACGCGCGATCTCAAAGGTCCGGCCGACACGATCACCTGTGGAAAGGCCATCGCCGACGCGCTCGCCTGATCGCATCGCTCAGCACGCCACGACCATAAGAAGCCGCAGCGCGCAACGACAACCGCGTCCACCCTGATTGGTACGATCAATTCTCCCGCTCAGGCGGAACCGAAGGCTCGCACACAACTTTAAACTGATGGACTCCGGCGTTGTCGCATGCATTGTGCGCGCGATAAGGGAGAACGTTGACGATGGAGCGGCAAAAACCGCAGCGGTCCGTATGGATTTTGCTGCTGCTTCTCATTCCATACATCGGCCTGCTGTGGGTCCCGTTTTACAATTTCCGGGAGCCCGCCGTCTTCGGCGTACCGTTCTTCTACTGGTACCAGTTCGCCTGGATCCCCATCACCATTTTCCTGACCTGGCTGGCGTATCGCGCGATCCATGACTGAAGTCGATCCTGTAGCACTATCCGTTCTCGTCGCGTTTTTCGTTCTCGTCAGCGTCATGGGCTTTGCCGCGGCGCGCTGGCGCCGGCCGGCGACGCTCGCACATATCGATGAATGGGGGCTGGGCGGCCGTCAGTTCGGCACCTGGATCACCTGGTTCCTAATCGGCGGCGACTTCTACACCGCTTACACGGTCATCGCCGTTCCCGCGCTGGTCTACGCAGTCGGCGGCTTCGGGTTCTTCGCGCTCCCCTACACCATCATCGTCTATCCGTTCGTGTTCGCGGTGATGCCGGTGCTTTGGAAAGTCGCCAAGGATCGCGGCTACGTCACCGCCGGCGACGTCGTGCACGGGCAATACGGCTCGCGCGGCCTTGAACTGGCGGTCGCTGTTACCGGCGTGATCGCCACGATGCCCTACATCGCGCTGCAACTTGTCGGCATGGCCGCGGTCATCAAGGCGGTCGGCCTGCGCGGCGAATGGCCGTTGATCATCGCCTTCGTCATTCTCGCGGCCTATACGTATTCAGCCGGCTTGCGCGCACCGGCGCTGATCGCCTTCGTCAAGGACATCATGATCTACATCGTGGTGCTTGCCGCGGTGATCTATATCCCCGCCAAGCTCGGCGGCTTCGGGCCGGTCTTCGCGGCCGCGGACGACGCCTTCAAGGCGAAGGGATCGGGCAGCATCCTGCTCGCGCCGCAGCAATACACGGCCTACGCGACGCTGGCGCTCGGCTCGGCGCTGGCCGCGTTCATGTATCCGCACACGCTCACGGGCGTTTTCGCCAGCAAGAGTGCCGACACCATCCGCAAGAACGCGATGCTGCTGCCGGCCTATACGCTGCTCCTCGGCCTGCTGGCCTTGCTCGGCTACATGGGCCACGCGGCGCATCTCAAGATCGGCAGCCCGAACGATGTCGTGCCGGCCCTGGTGTCGGCGATGTTCCCGAGCTGGTTTGCCGGCTTTGCCTTTGCCGGCATCGCCATCGGCGCGCTGGTGCCGGCCGCGGTGATGAGCATCGGCGCGGCCAATCTCTTCACGCGCAATTTCTGGAAGGCCTACATCAATCCGAACGTCACACCAGGAGGCCAGGCGCAAGTCGCCAAGATCACCTCGCTCGTGGTCAAGTTCGGTGCGCTGCTGGTCATCCTGTATTTGCCGACGCAGTTCGCACTCGACCTGCAGCTCCTGGGCGGGCTCTGGATCTTGCAGACCTTCCCGGCTGTGATCTTCGGCCTCTTCACCGGCTACTTCCGCGCGCCGGCGCTGCTCGCCGGATGGGCCGTCGGCTTCTTCGGCGGCACCGTTATCGCGTGGTCGGATGGATTGAAGCCGCTGCACACGATCGCCTTCGGCGACACCAAGGTGGTGCTCTACGTCGGCCTGATCGCGCTTGTCGCGAACATCGTCACCGTGCTCGTGGTCAACGTCTTTGCGGCGGGGTACCGGCCGAAGGAAGCCGCGCTGCGGCCTTGAGGCGAGTCCGCCCTTCAGTCCTTGGACGCCTGGCGTGCGCATACGTTACGACTTTTTCGGTACGGACTTTCCAAAAGTCGCGCCCCAGGTTGCGGGGTATGCGATTGATGCCGCCGCCGCAGTGTCCAGCTCAAGGAAGTTTGTCAAAGAAGAGATAGACGGCGGCAATCTTACCGTCCCGAGCAATGATGAAGTCGGTTCCAGCGTAAGCCGGCGGCTTGCCAGGGCTGCCCGACACCCACCGGACCCGACCGCCATCGCCCATCTCCTCAGGCGGTGAGATCGGCTGATATCGGAAGTCAGGATGAGTAGCCTTGATTGCGCCCGCGATGCGGTCGATCTCGTCGCGTCCGGTATAAATGCCGCCTTTGGGGTCGTAGAACACAGCGTCGTCGTGGAAGATCTCATCGATCACTGCGCGTCGACGCACGGGGTCAATCTCACCGAATACATCGTGGAGATTACGAAGCAACAAGGCCGATACAGTCTGGGACATGGTTTTTTCCCGTTCGGTTGAGGGGCATGGCTTCACTCACACGGGATAGAGGGGAGAGCGCCAACGGCGTTTTCGAAAGTGGTTTCCTGGACAGATGAACCTGCGGGCCACAGTCGCGGAACCACGAGCGAAAAAGCCGTGGCAGATTGTCAAGCGGCCACCGCGGCGTTTGCGTCCAACTCGCCGGTCTTGCGCCGATTGTCGATGCTGAGAGCACCGGCGCCGAATGCAGCGATCTGCAGAAGTCCACCCGCCATCATCACGTTCTTGAGGAAGTGGATCATCTGGTTCTGATCGGCAAAGTTGCTGTGAAACGACATCGCCGTTGCGAGTGAGAACAGGGCAAGAGCGGCGCCCACGTAACGAGCGCGATAGCCGGCTATGAGAAGCAGACCACCGCCGAGTTCGACGGCGACAGACACGGCGAAAGCCAGTGGCGGGACCGGCAATCCGGCGGCACTGATCATCCCGGCCGTGGCGCTGTAGGCGCCGAGCTTGCTCAAGCCGCTCATGGCGAAAGGAAGACCGATCATCAGCCGGCCGACGAAGGGAAGGTAACGGGTCGCAGACATTGAAAGTCTCCTTGAGGTTGAACCTCCGCATCTCGTTGCGGGCGACATGAATATTGTTGCGGAGGTGGTGTTTTCGAAATAGAAATGATTGAAAGTCATCTTTGCAGAATTGTCGATGTCAAAGCTGCCCGACTTCGAGGGACTGGCAATGTTCGCCAAAGTGGCCGAGGAGCGGTCATTTGCTGCGGCGGCGCGGACCATGGGAGTCTCGGTCGCAACCGTCTCGCGAGTTGTCACGCGTCTTGAAGAACGGCTTGGGGGGCGCCTGTTCAACAGGACGTCCCGGCGACTTGCGTTGACTGACTACGGTCACTCGCTCGCCGAGCGGGCCTCCAAGATCTTCGCCGATGCAGAGGAGGCCGAGGACTTCGCGCGCGAGGCCTCCAGTCGCCCGCGAGGCCTCGTGAAACTTGCGGCTCCGCTGTCCTTCGGCACGCACTGGGTCGCACCCGTGCTGCCGGAGTTTTTTCGACGCTATCCTGACATCGCAGTCGATCTTCACCTTACCGATGCGCAGACAGACCTGATCGGCGACGGCTTCGACGCTGCGCTGCGTGTCGCCGTTTTGGAAGACTCATCGCTCGTTGCGCGGCTGATCGCACCTGTTCGCCGGTTTATTGTTGCTTCGCCGGCCTACATCGCAAGCTATGGCCGTCCGCAGCACCCACACGACCTACTCGCCCATCGATGCCTGAGCTACGCCAACAGATCGAAGCGTGATGTCTGGCGTTTCACGCATCGGAAAACGGGTGAGGAGTCTCCGATTACGCCGATGGGGCCGCTACGCGGAACGAGTGTCGAGGCTTTATTGCCGACCGTGCTCGAGGGGCTGGCGATCACCGAACTCCCCGAGTTTATCGCGACCCAATATTTTCCGGATGGGCGGATTGAACCGATTCTAACCGATTGGCGGCTGCCCGAAGGCGGATTGTACTTCGTGACGCCGACGGCTCGCGCACGTCCCGCGAAAGTCTCCGCCTTGGCTGATTTCTTGATCGCCAAGCTGACGGATGCGCGGTGGAGTGCCGAACCGACGGTTTGAGGATTTGAAGGAAAAACGAGCAAGGCGGGCTGAAAGCCCGCCTCACCCGCACGAATGCGGAACGTATCAATACTGCTTCAGGTTCTCGTTGTAACCGATGCTGCCGCCGCCGGTGCGGTCGACTTCGCCGGACTTGAGCTGTTCATTGCCCGATCCCATTCTCGGAGCCGCGGCGAAGGCGTTGTCACCAGTCTGACCGCGGCCAGGCAGAACCTTGTCATTCTGCGGAGCAGGCGCGTGGCGCCAGACGAGATTGCCGGTGCCGTTATCCGGATCGAACGACTGCGCGAAAGCCGGCGTTGCGATACCCGCGATGAGGGCGGCGATGATAAGCGTCTTCATGATAAGTCTCCCTTTGTTGTGTTTACTGCGAACCACTTTGCTGACTGCCTCTTGTTGGCTTTGGCCATCACGCAAGAGCAGTTGATCAGGACTATGCTCGGGCCCGGCGCATTCATGTGTGAAGCGCCGCACAGTGCTGAATCTTTTTCGATTTTTTTCGCAGACGCGCGCGCCGCTCCGGCCGGTATGGCGTGGCGCGTACTTTTGCACGCGTGAATACGTGATTTCCCTACCGACTTACCGATCCGCCGGCGTGCGACATTGGAAAAGCGCGCTGACCCGCCGCGGTAAGATATAATTAGCTCGGGGGTTGAAGGATGGTGCGTAGGCTTGGCCTGTGCACCGATGAGTCAACGATGGCGACGATCGTAGACTGGCTTGCATCGATCGGACTGGATGAATATGGCGATCGCTTCGTCGCCAACGCCATCGATGTGTCCATTCTCGATGAGCTGACGGAACAGGATCTCAAGGACCTCGGCATCCCGCTCGGGCATCGTCGTAAGATCTTGAAGGCGATCGGAAGCGGCGCAACGCCTCTCAAGACTGAGCAATCCGCATCGCCATCGCCGCCACCGGCCTCCGCGCACGACCCGCAACGCCGCCAGCTCAGCGTGATGTTCTGCGACCTGGTGGGATCGACGGCGCTTTCGGCCAGCCTGGATCCGGAAGACGTTCGCAACGTGATCGCGCGCTACCAGAACTGCATCGCGGAGGCCGTCGGCAAACATAACGGCGTGATCGCGCGCTACATGGGCGACGGCGCGCTCATCTATTTCGGCTACCCACAGGCCCGCGAGGACGACACCGAACAGGCCGTGCACGCTGGCCTCTCGCTCATCGAAGCCATCGCGCGCTTGACGACGGATGTCGGCGCGCGGCTCCAGGTGCGCATCGGCATCGCCACCGGCACGGTCGTCGTCGGCGATGTGCTGACGACGGACACCGGCTCGCGCGAATACGCCGCCATCGGCGACGCGCCGAACCTCGCGGCGCGCCTCCAGTCGCTGGCAGAGCCCGGCACGATCGCCGTCTGCTCCAACACCCGGCAGCTCACGCACGGCTATTTCAATTTCCGCGATCTCGGCACGGCGACGCTCAAAGGCTGGGCGGAACCGATCCAGGTCTGGCAGGCCGTCGGCGCGACCGGCGCCGAGAATCGCTTCCAGGCGCAGCACCCCTCGGCGCTCACGCCTCTGATCGGCCGCGACGAGGAAGTCGACCTGCTAATGCGCCGCTGGCAGACCGTCACGCAAGGCTCCGGCCGCGCAGTCCTCGTCAGCGGCGAGGCGGGCATCGGCAAGTCGCACGTCGTCTGCGCGGCGGATGATCTTCTGGGGCGCGACGCGCATACGACGCTGAGCTATTTGTGCTCGGCGCACCACGCCAACAGCTCGCTGTATCCATTCATCAGCCAGTTGGAACGCGCGGCCGACTTCGAGCGCGGCGATTCCGTCGCTGAGAAGCTGTCCAAGCTCGACCTGCTGTTCTTGGAACCCGGCATCACCGAGGCGGATGTCGCCGCCATCGCCACGCTGCTGTCGCTACCGGGAGATGCATCGCTCGAATTGATGGCGCCACAGAAGCGCAAGGAGGCGACCTTCGCCGCGCTCTTTGCCATGCTCGAGAGCCTGGCCAAGCGGAAACCGGTCTTCATCATCTTCGAAGACA
Organism: Pseudolabrys sp.; assembly: GCA_036494425.1. Taxonomy (GTDB): domain Bacteria; phylum Pseudomonadota; class Alphaproteobacteria; order Rhizobiales; family Xanthobacteraceae; genus Pseudolabrys. The sequence continues at coordinate 22,656 of DASXOK010000168.1, read as the reverse complement.
TCCACTGGATCGACCCGACGTCGCTCGAGCTCCTCACCCTTCTGATCGAGCGGCTGCCGCGCATGCGCGTTCTGCTGGTGATGACCGCGCGCACGGAGTTCGTGCCGCCCTGGCCGAGCCACGCCCACGTCTCGACGATCCTTCTGACGCGCTTCAACCGCGACGACGGGGCGGCGCTCGTCGAGCGGGTCGCCGGCGGCAAGCCGTTGCCGCAGGAGGTAATGACGGAAATTCTGGCGCGGACCGACGGTGTCCCTCTGTTCGTCGAGGAACTGACCAAGGCGCTCTTGGAAAGCGGCCAGCTCCAAGAGCAATCCGACCGCTATATCGTCGAACGCTCGCTCCCCTATTTGACCATCCCCGCCACATTGCACGCCTCGCTCATCGCGCGCCTCGATCGCCTGTCGGCGGCGCGGGAGGTCGCGCAGATCGGCGCCGTCATCGGGCGCGAGTTCTCCTATGAGCTGCTCAGCGCGATTGCCGACTTTCCCAGGACAAAGCTCGACGAACCGCTCGAGCAGCTCACTCAGTCCGAGCTCGTCTTCCGCCGTGGCGTCGTGCCGCAAGCCGTCTACAGTTTCAAGCATGCGCTCGTGCGCGACACGGCCTATGAGGGCCTCTTGAAGAGCCGCAGGGCGCAGCTCAACGCGACCCTGGCCAACGTCCTCGAACGTAATTTTCCGGAGATCATCGCCGTCCAGCCGGAAATCATGGCGCATCATCTTATGGAAGCCGGCCTTATCGAGCGCGCGATCCCATGGTGGCTGCGCGCCGGCGTCAGCGCGGCGCAGCGCTCGGCACATATCGAGGCGATCGCGCATCTGCGCCGCGGTGTGGACGCGGTGCACAGGCTCGGCCCGGAGGCACACACCGACCGCACGGAATTGGACCTGATGATGGCGATGGGCCCCTGCCTCATCGCGACGCAAGGTCCTGCCGGCAGCGACGCCATGGCCGCGTTCACGCGCGCGCGCGCGCTCTGCGAACGTCTGGGCGATCCGCCGGAATACCTCCAGGTCATGTTCTGGCTGGTCACCGCCAGCGTGATGCGCGGCGAACTGCCGCGGGCGCAGGAAACGATCGGCGCGCTGCTCGAGCGCGCTGAAGAGCGCGGCGACCGCGCCGCCATGCTCAACGCGCTGCGCGGCACGGCCATGATCCTGATGTTCACGGGCCGGATCACAGAAGCCGACACGACGATCGAACGTGCCTTCGCGGCCTATTCGGCAAGCAGCGAGGAGGACCGGCTCGCCGCCCGCGCTGCCGGGCAGGATGCCGGCGTCGCCGACCTGGCGCTGATGTCGTGGATTTCGTGGCTCGTAGGAAAGCCGGATACCGCGGTCGAGCACATCACCGCGGCCCTGCAGCGCGCCGACGCCATGCTGCACCCGCCGACCCAGGCCTATGCCAATTACTACGCATCCATTCTCTACGCCCTGCTCGGACGCCACGGCCAAGCCAATGCCTACGCCAACCGGTGTGCCGTTCTTTCGGAGATGCATGGCTTCCGCCAATGGATCGGCTTGGTGAAGACGATTGCGAACATCTGCACCGCGCAGCTTCACCCCTCGTCGAACGCCATCGACGAGGCCAGGGCGGCGCTCACGGGGTTCGGTAAGACCGGCTATCACGTGGGCATCACCGCGCTTCATGTCCTCTTTTGTGCGGTCACGCTGGCGCGCGGCGAGGCCGATAACGCTGCCGAGCTGATCGACGCCGGCTTCGCGACAGTCGAGAACAATTCCGAGCGGCTTTTCGAGGCCGAGCTTTATCGCCTGCGGGCGAAGGCCGTCGAACTCTCCGGCCGGCCTGATGCACCAGCCGAGGCGATGACGCTGCTTGAACGGGCACTCAAGACGGCACGGCAACAGAACGCGAAGACATTGGAGTTGCGCGCCGCGCACGACCTCGCTCTTCTTCTGCGTGCTCAGGGAAAGCGTGAGACGGCCTTCGAAATCTTAGGGCCGATCTGCCAATGGTTCACCGAGGGAGCGGCGAGCGCCGACGTGGCCGCCGCGCGCACGACCCTCGCAACTCTCTGACGCCGCTCACACAGCCAGTTTGTTGATGATCTTCTGCCGCTTCTGGAAAGTCTCTGCTTTGGCTGCGACTTTTTCCGGCTTTTCAGGCTTTGGCGGCAACTTTTCACGCGTGTGGCGATCGAATTTGCCGTCGCGATAATCCCTGATGGTCCTGCCAGCGGCGCGGTAACCAAGCTCGCGCCCCCGATTGAGGTTGGCGTGCGACCATTGGAAATCGATGCCGGCCGACACTCCGATCTCGACAATCTTCCCGTGCCATTTCCTGTCCTTCTCGACATGGAAACGGAAGAGCTTGACGTCGTCCTCACCTACGGTCGCGGCGAACAGCATACACAAATTGCCCAGCGCCTCGGCGATATTGCGCGGCGCCTTCACCTGCTTCGCATCGACAATGCGGCTGATCCACACCTCGTCGGTGTCGGGATGGTCTTCGAGGAGTTGCTTGAAGTTCACGGTATCGACCAGCGCGCCCTCGCAATAGATGTCGCCATTGATTTCGACCGTCTCTTCCACGAACGGCAGCGCCGAACAGGCGCAGAGGCTCGACGGCGATATCCGCGCGTAGGAGCAACCCGACCTGCTGCGGAAGGACGGATCGTTCGAGAACAGGTCGAGGTTTTGGCGCGAGATGTTCCACGCATTGTGGAAGATGAACGGCTTATCCTCCTCATAAAGGCGGTCGAACTTGATCGCCTTCATGAAGCTGCTGTTGGGATAGTTGATCCGCGACAGGCCGGAAATCTCGCTCAGATACATCATCGACGTCCAATAGCGGACGAACGGATTGCTCGCGAGCACGTCGTTGAGGACCCAGCGGTTGAAGTCACCCTCGGTCCAGCGCGAGCGGTCGGACAGGAACGCCAGCGTATCCTTCGCCGCATCCATCATCTTGTCCGGCAGCCACAGGTCGCGATAGCTCTTCGGATCGAGCGCGAAGTCGACCAGGGCTTTCGTGTTGGTGAAATTGTTCGAGCCGAACACCGTGTTCACCGGGAAGCGCGCATAGCTCACGTCGTCGCGGAAGACATTGTCGCGGAAGAATTCGTAGGTCTGCTCGGGCTCTTTGCCACGATCGCACTGATTGTAGACGAGCCCTACCCAGGCACCGATGCAAGAGAGTGCCCAGACGTCGAACTTGATCTTTTCCTCGGCGAGGCGTTCGAGCGCGCCAATGTGAAGACCGGCTGCTGGACCGCCGCCGGCAAGCGTGATTGCCCGTTTCATGAACGCCCCCGTTTGCCCATCGGACTTCCCGGCGGAAAGCCCGGATCAGACGATAGAAAACGAAATCGCGCGTGACGGAAGACGGTGGAGTTGAGAGCGAGATTGCGGCAATTTGTGGCCACCCTCGTCATTGGCGCCGTCACAGACTTCGCGTACCCGCGCCGGCATTCGCGTTGACGCGCGCGTCTGCTACATTGTGCGACGCATAAACTCTTTCGCGCGGCACAAGCACATGAGCATGCAATCCGGCGGCCACACACCGGCGCCCGCGCGCGACAAGCGCTCGCTGTTGCGCGCGCATCCGTTCTTCAAGGATGTCAGCGACACCGTCATCGACATGATTGCGATGCGCGCGGTGACACGTCAGGTCAAGAAAGGCACGCTGCTGTTTCGCAAGGGCGATGCCGGACCGCGGCTCTACGCCGTCTGCGCCGGCACGGTGCGGATCAGCGCGCCCTCGGAAGAGGGAAAGGACACCATCTTCCGGCTCATTCCGGCGGGGGAGATTTTCGGCGAGATCGCTTTCCTCGACGGCGGCGAGCGCACCGCCGATGCCGCGACGGTGGAAGACAGCGAACTCATGATGATCGAGCGGCGCGATTTTCTGCCGCTGCTCCAGCGCTACCCCGAACTCGCCACGCGCTTGATCGAGATACTGTGCCAGCGACTGCGGCGCACGAGCGAGCAGGTCGAGGACGTCGTCTTTCTCGGTCTGCCGGATCGGCTGGCGAAGGCGCTGCTTCAGCTCTCGCAGAATGTCGCGACGCCGTCCGCGCGCGGCCGCATCCGCATCACGCAACGCGAAATCAGCCAGATGATCGGCGTTTCCCGCGAAAGCGCGAACAAGCAATTGCGCGAATGGCAGCGCAAGAAATGGCTGCGGCTCGAACGCGGCGGCGTCGTCATTCTGGCGCCCGAGTCGCTCGATGCCATCGTGTCCAAAAGTCACGAGTGACCGGCGGCATCGCATCCCCGGGTCACGGCGGCAGAGGCTTTTTGCCGCTGCCGCCGTTCATCATAAGCGATGTTCAGGCTGCCAGCGCGCCGCCGAATTAGAACTCGCGCCAATCCTCGTCCTTCGCCGCCACCGCCAGAGCGCCTTGTATGCGCCTCGCCACTGCCCGGCCTGGTTGAACAGTCCTCGTCTTCGCGGGCATTGAACGCTTGACCTCGCGCACGCGGCGCTGCTCGGGCGCAGGCGCGGCCGGCTCGTGCACGGCCTCGGTCTTTTGCGGCAGCCGCGCGCGGGCGGTCATGTCGCGCAAGCGGAAGGCGGCAACCCGCTCGTCCATCGACTGAGCCTGCTGCTCCAGCGTCTTCGCCGTTGAGGCGTTTTCCTCGACCAGCGCTGAGTTCTGCTGCGTGACCTCGTCCATTTGGGCGAGCGCCTTGTTGATCTGTTCGATCCCGGTCGACTGCTCCATGCTCGCATTGGCGATCTGCGAAACGACGGCCGTCACCTGCTCGATCGAATTGACGATCTCGTTGAGCGCGGTACCGGCTTTGTTGACGAGTTCGACACCGTCCCGCACCATTCCGTTCGAATTGGTGATCAGGTCGGTGATGTCCTTCGCCGCCTGCGAGGACCGCTGCGCTAGGCTGCGCACTTCCGAGGCGACGACGGCAAAGCCGCGTCCCGCCTCGCCTGCGCGCGCGGCTTCGACCGCCGCGTTGAGCGCCAGCAGGTTGGTCTGCCGCGCGATCTCGTCGATGACGCCGATGATGTCGGAAATCTTCTGCGACGAGCCTTCGATCTTCGCCATCGCCTCGACGGTCTCCGCCACGACCTTGCCGCCGCGGCCGGCAACCTCACGCGTCACGGCGGCGAGTTTGCTCGCCTCCGCCGCGTTCTCCGCGTTCTTCTTCACGGTCGACGTCAGCTCTTCCATCGAAGCGGCGGTTTCTTCCAGGCTCGCCGCCTGTTCTTCCGTACGCTGCGAGAGATCGGTGGTGCTGGTCGAGATCTCGGCCGAAGCGCTCGTCACTTCGTTCGCCGCCGCCCTGATGTTGGTGATCGTCGCACCCACCCGCTCGGCGACCAATTCCGCCGCAGCGGAGATTTCGCCGATCTCGTCTTTGCGGCCGAGTCCCGGGAGCGCGATGTTGAAGTCTCCGTCGGCCAGTTTCTTGAGTTCGACGACGAGCAGAGCGATGGGTCGCGAGATTCCGAACTGAACCACGGCAAAAGCTAGCGCGAGCACGACAAGCAAGGCTACTGCGATCGAAACGACGGTCAGCGTGATCGCGCTCACAACTTGCGCCGACGCCGCGTTTGAAGTCGCCTCCAACGACTTGTCCATATCGGTCACGGTCGCATTGACGAGATTCGTCAATTCAACCTGTTTTTCATTCAGGGCCTTGGCGGCTTTCGATGCTTCGCCATCCTTGCCGGCCAAAGCCAGCTTCTCGACATTCTTGTATTCAGTGACAATTGCGCCGAATTTCTGCGAAATGTCGTCCAAGCGCGCATCGAGTTTCGACGTCTTCTTCTTCGTTCTGTCGATCAAATCGTAGAAATTGCGGACGGTCTCGTCAGCCTCCTGCTGCGTGCGCAGCATGTCCGCCTGCTCGGTCTCGGCGATGATGCGCCACGTCAGCATGCGCATGGTCATCACGCGCAGGTTCACCCCGGCCGTCATGCGGCCGGCACGCGCGTCTTCATCGATCAGTTTGGAATAGGTTGCGTCGATCGCACCCATTTGCGAGGTCGCGAACCAGATGGCGCCCGCGACGACGATGCCGAGAAGAGCAAAGCAGGCGAGAACCTTGTAGAGGATCTTGATGTTGGAGATCTGCATGGCAGACAGTGCTTTCATTGACGTTCGAGTTCGGCGTTAGGGCAAGCCAACTAGTGGCTGATGTGCTGCGTTTTCTGCTCGGCGGCCGGCAGCGCAAGGAGGTCGTGCAGGTCGATCAAGGCGATGAGCGCGCCGTCGTGCGAAACGAGGCCGGACAGGAAATCAGCACGGACCTCCTGCGTGACCCGCGGCACGGGCTGGACCTGATCGGCTTCGAAGGAAACGATGTCGAGGACACGGTCGGCCAAAAGGCCGATCTGACGAGCGCCGATCTGCACGATAATGACGACATGCAGGGGCGTCGCCTCGGTGAGGCCCTGCCCAAAGCGGCAACGCAGGTCGACGATCGGGACGATGACGCCGCGCAAATTCAGCACCCCACGCACATAGTCCTGCTGCTGCGGCAGATGGCTGATCTGCGACCACCCTTTGATTTCGCGGACGGCCATGATGTCGACGCCGTATTGCTCCTCGCCGATGCCAAAACTGATGAATTGAGCTGGACGGCCGCGGCAACGCCCGAGTCCGCGATGGCGCTGTCCATCGCGATATTGCCTTCAGTCATGATGTGATGGTTCGCTTCTGATTGCCGGCTCGGGGGCATCTCTGTCGCAGAGCGGCGATTTCGCCTGCATTATATCGGCGGTGGGCACGTCGGAATGACCGGCAAACTGAACGTCGGCTTCTTTGGTCAAGCCGACATATTGACGCGACAGATTTAAATAAAATTGCTTACGAATTGATTGAAGTGGAATTCAATCCCTGACGTTGTTCTAGATTATCAATATGTTTCGGCGGCCGGCCGCGGCCGCGAACTTTCGGACGACCGGCGGATATTGCCAGTCGCGAAAGGTCCGCGCCGCATGTCAGATAAAAAATCCGGATCTTCGAATTCAGGCTTGGACGCGTCCGCCGCGGCGCTCGCGCAACGACAGGCGCCGGCGTTGATTGTCGCGCGGCGGCGGCTTGGCGATTTCCGTCCTGCAGGAATGGCAGCGAAAAACGATCGAGCATCCATCGGTCGGCACCCGCCCCATCGCGTCTCCGCAAACAGGGCACCACTTGGTCATCGTCAGCATTTCACGCATTGCAAATCCATCAGAGGCAGCGCCCCATCAGAGGAGCAAAGCCTTTTCGGCTGGGTCTTGCCCGCCGGCTTCGCCCGACGGCATTGCCATCGGCGGATTGGAGGGAGGCCGCCTTGCGCCAAATCAAACAGGACGCGATCCTTGTGGGAAACGCGCAAGTAAGACGGCTCGTCGGCGAAGGCGCGGCGATAGACTCTCATCGCCGGGCTGTCAATCGCGGATGCTCGTGAAAGCGGACAAAACAGGGTGCCGTCGCCACCGTGCAAGGTTCGGCGTGACATCAGAACAACAGTAATAACGCTGTGTGTGATCCCGTTTGGCTGCCAATCGCCGGCCATGCAGTGAAATGCGACTATTTCAGCCGGCCTTCCATGACGGCGCGGCAGGCTGGAGTGAGCCGATTGACGTTGCGATGGAGGCAATCGGAGATGGCATTGCGATCGGGGATGTACCGGCCGCAAACCCGGAAAGCGTCCGGTTCGCAGGCGCGCCTCTGGTTGTCCGTTTCGCCGTTATCATTGCGATTCTCGTGATCCCCCCAACCGCCGCCGCGGTCGTCGTTGTGGAACCACCCTTGCGCATACACTGTGCCGCTCGCGGCCAAGAGCAGCAGCGCCGCCACAACGCCAATCCGGAACTTCATCTGTGTCCTCGCATCGTTCCTCCTACAATGCGTCGCCGTTCTTTTCGGTTGCATGCCGCCGGCACACAGGGAACTGAGTGGATAAGCGAATGAGAAGGCTTGACCGAGGACGCCCTCGCGAGCGCCTCGACACAAATATGTCATGCTTAAGTCTAAATGCGGCAGAGACGCTGCCTGCAAATGCAGGTCATAGTCCGGTCAGGCGCGGCTAGCGGTTGCCGCCAAACGGTGCCGGCGCTGCGAAGCCGCGCAGGCCCATGGCCGGGAGCGCGCCCGCCATCCGTTCGACAAGGTCGTTCGGGTGGATGAACTCGTCCTTGAAGCAGGGATAGGCTCGGCCATCGAAGACGCGCCGCAGCCAGTCCACGACCACGATATGCCTTTCCGACCTCTTGAAATCGGCGTGACAGGTAAGCCAGAGATCGAGGTGATGGCGGATGCCGATATCGACGGGGACGAGCGGCGCGCCGAGCGCAAGCGAGCACGTCGGTAGCATGCCGATGCCTGCGCCCTTCTCAACCGCGTAAAGGGTCGCCGTGCTCGAATTCGTGCGGATCCCGACGATGCCCGCGACCGACTCGACGCCGAGCGCGCGCGCATAGGCCGTTTCATCGAGTTGCGGCGCGACCTGCTGGACGATGCGGTGCTTTTGCACGTCCGCGACCGACTTCGGTAGACCGTAGATGCGGGCATAGTCTTCCGAAACGAAAGGGTAGACGTGCAGGCGGCCGAGCCTCGTCACGATCAAGTCGGGTCGCGTCGGCTTCTCGAACTGAATCGCGATATCTGCCTCCAGGCGCGCGACATCGGCCTGCTCCATCGCACAGCGCAGATCGACGGTCAGGAGCCTGTAGGTCCCCTGGAATTCGATCAGCTTGGGCACGACCCAATAGGTCCCTACTCCTTCGGTCACCGCCACGCGCACGACACCGGAGGGGCTCTCCGCCGTCTGCGCCGCGCGGCGGAAGACGTTGTAGCTCAACCGCTCCATCTGCCGGACGTCTTCGAGAATTCCCCTGGCCTCGTCGGTCGGCTGCAAGCCGGTCTGATGGCGGATGAAGAGCCTGAAGCCGAGCCGCATCTCGAGCCGATCGATGACCCGCATCACGGTCGTGTTGGTGACGTCCAGCGCCTCCGCGGCTTTGCGGAGACTGCCGCTGTCGGCACAGATGAGAAACACGCGGAGGTCTTCCCAAGAAGTCTGGGCGAGATCGAGCACGTGCTGCGCTGCCGCAGCAGGGCGTTGCGTTTTTTTGCTGCATCCCTCGACGTCCGCAAAACCCTAGTATTCACCCAAGTTTATGGAATTAGGGCGGAGAGGCAAATGCAGGATATAATATCGGATAATATTGCGTATTTGCAGCGGCACGAGCTCGACGCGCTCGATGCGCTCACGGGCATTGACGCGAGTCCAGCCCGCCCCGACGAGCTTCCGACCATGATCGCGCTGGCGCGGGCGCACGTGCCCGGCGTCACGCTCGAGGCAGCCACGCTCGAACGGGTCTATTACCAGCATCCGGAATGTATATTCCCGTTTCGTTGCGGCGGCCGGATCGCCGGCGCATAGCCTTCCTCTATCTCAACGAGGACGGATTCGACAGGCTGCTGCTCGACGAGCTGGACTTCTCCGATCCGGACCCGGCAATCCTGATCAGGCCCGGCGCGACGCCGGCGGCCCTTTACGTCTGGGCGCTGGCCGCGCGCGGACGCGCCGCCGCCGGCATCGCCAATGTGAGTGCGCACCTGCGTCAGGAGCCTTTGGCGCAGGCGGATTACTACGCGCAGCCATCGAGTGTCGACGGCGCGCGCCTTCTCGCACAACTCGGATTTGTCCGGGCCAACAGCTTCCAGCCTAGTCTTTGGACCTATCGCCGGCTCTGCATTCCGGCGGCGTCGCGACAGGAGTTGGCCCAGTCGTACAGGAGAATGGGCCAATGATGAATACGATCGAACTCAAGAGCGACGTATCGGAGACTTCGGACCGAAGCACGACGATCCGGATCGCCCGGAATCTGACCGATCTCATGATCGTCGCCTCGATCCGCTCCGCGGTCTATCTTGCGGAGCAGGCCTGCCCTTACGAGGAGGAATTCGACGGCAACGACCTCGTCGCCGCGCATTTCATCGGCTTCATCGGCAACGAACCGGTCGCCTGCCTGCGCGCGCGGTTCTTCGCCGACTTCGCCAAGGTCGAACGGCTTGCCGTGCGGCCGCAATACCGGCGCTCGATGGTCGCCTTCAAGCTCGTCCGCGCCTGCGTCACCTTCCTCAAGCGCAAAGGATATCGGCGCATTTACGGCCAGGCGCAGGACCGGCTGGTCGATTTCTGGGCGCGGTTCGGAGCAAAGCCGCTCGGCCATAATCGCGGTCTCGTCTTTTCGGACTACTCGTACACGGAGATGGTGCTCGAACTCGAGCCGGATCCGCAGGCCATCACCGTCGATTCCGATCCCTACGTCATCATCAGGCCGGAGGGTGAATGGGACCGACCGGGCGTTCTCGATCGCTCAGCCACGCGAACGGCGACGAATTTCGCGGGCCAATCCGCCGTTCCCTCGGACCGGCCACAATGAGCTTTGATCCAGGTGACCAGCAGTCTCCGGGGCGGCAAGTGCAACTGCTGCTCTGCATGAACCTACAGAAGGAGCACCTCGCGCCGGGACGGCGCCACCTGATGGTTGGGACCGACGATGTCCTGACCGCCTGCGCGGCGATCATGGAGGGGTGGCGCGCCCGCCGCTGGCCGGTCGTGCACCTCAAGCGCATCGCCCGCGCCGTCTGGTTCAATCCCGCGAGCGCCATGACGGACTGGATCGACGAATTCGGTCCACACCCTGCAGAGATCGTATTCGAACACCCGCTTCCATCGGCCTACAGCTCGTCGCGATTTGCCGCCTACATGGCCGAAATCGGGCGATCCACGCCGATCGTCATGATCGGCTTTTCCCTCGATCAGTCGGTGCTCGCCACCGTCGTCGATGGATTCCATCGCGGGCATAATATCCGCGTTGCCGCCGATGCTGTGGCATCCAGCCAGCCGGAATGCTGCGACGTGAATGTCTATCGCGAGGTGCTGCTCGGGGTGGTCAGAGATTACGCAACGCTGGAGCCGATCGACACCGCGCTCGACCCGGAGGGGCAAGTCGGGCGATAGCAGCAGTAACCCAAGGCAGTGCATTTTCAGACGTGGGGGACGGACATGGACGATTCGAATGATGCGTGGGAGCACCACCTGTTCAGCAAGCCTTCGCCGGCCCTGCTGATCGCCTATCTCTCCTACGCCGTGCCGGATGTAAGCGCACTGAGCGCGCGCAGCACCTCGTTCCTCGAAAGCGCCATCGAGGCGTTGCGCGACGTTGCGGCACAAAGCGCAGGTGCGAGCGAGGCCAGCCACTAGCCGTCCGGCACTCGCGACGCCCCTCTATCGCACTCAGCGATTCTGCAGCTGTTGTTGGATCATCCTGTTTATCCCGCCGCGAATCCGCTCGATATCCAACCCCTCCGTCAGCGCCTTCTTCTGCTTCATGGTGTCCATCGTGGTTTCCATGATGTTCGCAGGGTTGAAGCTTGGCGGGAACGAACGCGGCGGAAAATCCTTGAACGTCGCCACGAACTGGAAGATCTCGTCCATCACCGGGACGTGATTGAGTTGCCAATCCCAGAAAGTATTGGACGTGATGTCGGCCCGCTCAAATGGATCCTGCATCAGATTGAAAATCTTCTCAAGACGCAGCGTCGTGAAAGGCTCTGCCCACACCTCCATCGTTCCGGGCGATCGCTGTTCCGAGAAGACGTACTTGTAATCGCCCTGACGGTAGGCGACGAGCAGGCCGTCGTCGTCCGAGTAGAAGAAATTGTTACGGGCGCTCTTCGTCCCGTCGTTATTGGCCGCGCTGCCGCTGACGTTGCGCAGGAACTGCGACTGGTCGTAGCCGTCGAGGTGGACCTTGTAGTTGATACCGTTGGCCGTGTAACCGGCCTTGAGCTTATTGACGATGTCCGGCTCGCCGGCGGCAGCACACAGCGTTGGAATCCAGTCGTTGTGGCTCATGATCTGGTTGGTGACGGTGCCCGGCTTGATCGGGCCAGGCCAGCGCACCAGACATGGCACACGGAAGGCGCCCTCCCAATTGGTGTTCTTCTCGGAACGGAACCAGGTCATGGCGCCGTCCGGCCACGTATTCATGTGCGGACCGTTATCACTTGAGTAGACGACGATGGTGTTGTTCGCGATTCCCATGTCGTCGAGGGCTTTGAGGAGCGTGCCGACCGTATCGTCGTGCTCCTCCATTCCGTCGATGTATTCGCTATCGCCGTGCTGGTAGCGGCCGCGGTGCTCGGGACGCACGTGCGTTCGCAGGTGCATGCGCGTCGAGTTGAACCAGACGAAGAACGGCTTGCCCGCCGACTGCTGCCGTTTCATATAGTCGATCGCCGCCGCCGATGTCTCGTCGTCGATCGTCTCCATACGCTTCTTGGTGAGCGGGCCTGTATCCTCGATCGTCTGCTTGCCGATTTTCCCGAAGCGCGGATCGACGGTCGGATCGTCGCGGTCTGTCGCCTTGCATTTCAAGACACCGCGCGGACCGAATTTCGCAAGGTAGGCCAGATCCTTCGGATAGTCCGGCAACTCCGGCTCCTCCTCGGCATTGAGATGGTAGAGATTGCCGAAGAATTCATCGAAGCCATTGACCGTCGGCAGCGATTCGTTGCGATCGCCGACATGGTTCTTGCCGAACTGACCCGTGGCATAGCCGAGGTTCTTGAGCAGACCGCCGACCGAAGGATCCAGTTGGCTCATGCCCATCGGCGCGCCGGGGAAGCCGACCTTGCTCAATCCGGTGCGGATGATGTGCTGGCCGGTAAGGAAGGCCGAGCGGCCCGCGGTGCACGACTGCTCCCCGTAGTAATGGAGAAAGATGATGCCCTCGCGGCCGATGCGATCGATGTTCGGAGTCTCGTTGCCCATCAGGCCGTTGGAATAGGCGCTGATATTCGCGATGCCGATGTCGTCACCCCAGATGACGAGGATGTTCGGCTTGCGGCCTGTTGGCTGCGCCGCCGGTTGGTGCTGCGCCTTCGCGACCTGCACCGGCGTCGCCGATCCGATCGCCGTAGCGGCGGCGAGTGTAGTTCCAGCAAGCAGAATATTGCGCCGGCTGACATCGGCCTTCTGACCTTGGTCGTCCTTCATTGCTTCCTCCTGCTACGCGCTGACATTTCAATTTCACTGCACTGGCTGCGGCTCCGGAAACGTCCATGTACCATTGAGAATTTCGCCACCCGGCCTTGTACTTTGCGATTCCAAGCTATGTCTTCTCAACCCCGCTGTCCGGCGCACAGGCAGCCGTGTCGCTGCTGATCCCGTACGGACAGAACCGGACCAGCGTGGACGCGACTCTTACAGGCGCGCTCGGTCCGTTCGGTTTCAACGTGGCAGGCGGCACGGCCGATGCGGTGACCGGCCTCGGCGACATCGCTCCGCAATTCGCGCTGCGCTAGAATTTCGGCGTCAACAATTTCATGACCTATGTCGCCGGCGATATCCCCGTCGGCCGCTACGATTCGGGGCGCCTAGCCAATCTTGGGCTGGGTCATTCCGCGGTCGACGCGGGCGGCGGCTACACTTATTTCAATCGGCAGACGGGCTGGGAATTCTCGTCGGTGCTCGGCTTCACGTTCAATTTCGAGAACGAGCATGCCGATTATCAAAATGGCGTGGACATGCATCTCGACCTGAGCGCGTCGAGGTTCGTCACCAAGCAGCTGCAACTTGGTGTGGTTGGATACGCCTACCGGCAGATCAGTTGCGACAGCGGCGGGGGCGACCTCGTCGGCTGCTTCGAATCGCAGGTCTTCGGTATCGGCCCGCAGATCGGATACATCATCCCGATGGGCGATTTGCAGGGCTACTTGAACATCAAGGCCTATAAGGAATTCGGCGCAGAACACCGAGCCGAAGGCTGGAATACGTGGGTCGCCTTAGGCGATTTCGGCCAAGCCACCAGCGGCGCCAACAAGACCGCAATTTACGAAATGACCGCGCGCCACGGTGCGCGTCCCGGCCCGCCTCAGATATCCCGGCCCTCGACCTTCTCGGAGAGTGACTTCACCAGGTCGGGGATGCGCTGGAGGCGCGGGTAGACCGCGAGCGCGCGGCGATAGACTTCGAGTGCCTGCTTGTCGTCGCCGATGTCCTGCAAGATGAGGCCGAGGCCCGACAGTGCGCCGAAGTGGCGCGGCTCGCGCTTGAGCACCTCGCGGATGTCGGCCAGCGCGTGGCCGTAATCCTTCTTCATGTAATAGAGCGTCGCGCGCCGGTTCCAGGCTTCGACGTAATCGGGCTTGATCTTGATGATCGCGTCGAGAAGCTGGATCGCCAGATCGGTGTCCTGCTGCTCGACCGCGCTGCGCACGCGGGTCATCAGCAAATTGGCGGTGTCGCTCGGCGAGACGACCCACACCGCCCAGATACGCTCCTCGACTGCTTTTGCAGTCATTTCATCAGGCGCGGCTTTGAGCGCGCCGAACAGGAAGTCGAGATTGCGGGTGCGATCGCCGCCGACCCTCGGGAGCTGCTTTGGCGGCTGCGGGATTGCGGCCTGCGGCGGCGCTCCCGGCGGCTGAGGCTCCGGCGCCGTCGGCCCCGGCTCGGCGGCTGAGGCAGACAAAAGCGATCCCGCGGCAAAGGCCGCGACGAGCAGGGCTATCAGGAATCGTGCGCGCATGAACAGAGAGTAATGTCTCTGTCCCTTGCGGCCAAGATGTGGCGAGGTTCGACGGCCCAGGCGTGCTCTGCGATGAGCGAATGCCCTTCTCAGAGCCTTAGCCCTGCCGGGCCTTGAAGCGCCGGTTGGTCTTGTTGATGATGTAGACCCGGCCCTTCCGCCGCACCAGGCGGTTGTTGCGGTGACGACCGCGCAGGGATTTCAATGAGTTACGGACTTTCATGATCGGCTCTGGGTGCGTGTTTGGCCGGTTTTCTAAGGGTCCGATCCCCGTCTGTCAACGCAAAGCGGCCCAAACACCCGTAACTCTGCCCGCTTCAGGGGATGAGCGCGCCGGCCGGTAGTGGCCGCGCCCGGTCTGTTTTATGGTCGGCGCCCCTGGGAGGGAACAATGCAACGAAGCAAAGACCGCTTTCTGACCACGCACACCGGCAGCCTGCCGCGGCCTGACGACCTCATCCGCATCATGTACGCCAAGGAAGAAGGCGTCCCGGTGGACCCTAAGCCCCTGGCGGACCACATCAAAGAGGCGGTGGCGGAGGTCGTGAGGAAGCAGGCGGAGGCCGGCGTCGACCTCATCAATGACGGCGAAATGTCGAAGCCAAGCTACGCCACCTACATCAAGGACCGGCTCGACGGCTTCGGCGGCACCGGAAACACCTTCGTCTACCAGGATCTGGCCGAGTTCCCGCGCCTCGAGAGGAAGGTGTTCGGCGATCCCGGCCGCTCCCGGCGGAAGACCCCGGCCTGCAACGGCCCGATCAGCGTGCGGGATAAGGTCTCGCCGCAGACCGACGCCGACAACCTCAAGGCAGGCTTGAGCGCGGTGCAAGCGGTGGGCGGCTTCATGAGCGCCGCCTCGCCCGGCGTCGTCTCGCTGTTCTTCCGCAACGACTACTACAAGGACTTCGAGACCTACATCTATGCCATCGCCGACGCGATGCGGCACGAATACGAGACCGTGGCCAAGGCCGGCTTCGTCTTGCAGATCGATTGCCCCGACCTCGGTATGGGCCGGCATATCCAATACGCCAATCTGAGCCTGCCGGAGTTCCGCAAGCGCGCCCAGTTACACGTCGAAGCGCTCAACCACGCCGTCGCCAAAATCCCGGCCGAGCAAGTGCGCATGCATGTGTGCTGGGGCAATTACGAGGGCCCGCACCACCGCGACGTGCCGCTCGCCGACATCATCGACATCGTGTTCAAGGCGAAGCCCTGCGCGATCTCATTCGAGGCGGCCAATCCGCGGCACGCGCACGAGTGGACTTTGTTCGAGCGCGTGAAGCTGCCCGATGGCAAGGTCCTCATCCCCGGCGTGATCGAATCGAAGGCGAACTTCATCGAGCATCCAGAGTTGATCGCACAGCGCATCGGTCACTATGCCAAGTTGGTCGGACGCGAGAATGTCATCGCCGGTTCGGATTGCGGCTACGGTACCTGGGTCGGACAGGAGGCGGTCGATCCCGACGTCGTGTTCGCCAAGCTCGCCGCAATGGCGGAAGGCGCGCGCATCGCGACAAAGCAATTCTGGAAATGACCTAAGGCAGTGAGCATGAGCATCCCGCACACCGACAAGCCGGAAGACGTCGGGCTGTCGTCCGAGCGCCTCACGCGCATCACGAACGTCCTCAAAAGCGATGTCGATAAGGGCCTCATCCCCGGTGCGGTGGTGCTGGTCGCGCGCCACGGCAAGATCGCGCTGCACGAGGCGGTCGGCCTGCGTGATCGCGAAACCGGGGCGCCGATGGCGAAAGACACGGTCTTCCGCATCGCCTCGATGACCAAGCCATTCACCTCGGTCAGCTCCATGATGCTGGCCGAGGAAGGAAAATTACTACTCGCCGATCCTGTGTCGCGCTATCTGCCCGCGTTCGCCAGTCTCAAGGTCGGCATCGACACCGACAGCGCCACGGTGACGCTCGCAAGCACCACGGCGGAGCCGCTGCGACGTGAGATTACTGTACACGATCTGTTGCGGCACACGTCGGGACTGACCTATGGGCCACTCACGGGCGCGGGGCTCAAGCAGGCCTACGAGGATGCGAAGGTCGCCGACATCGGGCAGACCAATGAGGAGATGGTCGCGAAGCTCGCCAAGCTGCCGCTCGCTTATCAACCGGGCAGCACGTGGCAATACAGCCTGTCGACCGATGTGCTCGGCCGCGTCGTCGAAGTGGTCAGTGGCATGACGCTCGATTCGTTCTTTGCCGAGCGTATCTGCAAGCCGCTCGGGCTTGCCGATACCACGTTCGACGCCGCCGATCCGGCGCGTGCGGCGGAGCCGCAGATCGATCCAGGCCTCGGCAAGCGGCCGCCGATGCTGCGCGAGGCGACCGCGAAGCCCACCTGGCTCTCTGGCGGCAGCGGCCTCGTGTCGACGGCGGCGGACTATGCGCGTTTCACGCACATGCTGCTCAATGGCGGCGAACTTGATGGCGCGCGTCTTCTGTCGCCCACCACCGTGGCGCTGATGGCGTCCGACCACCTGCCGCACGGCATCGCCTATGGACCCCAGATGCGCGCGATGTTCGGCGCGCTGGCGCCGGTACCGGAGAACGGCATTGGCTTCGGCCTCGGCTTCGCGGTGCGCAATACGGTGGGCCGCAATCCCCTGCCCGGCTCGCCCGGCGATTACTCGTGGAGCGGCGTCAGCGGCACGTATTTCTGGATCGATCCGCAACAACAGCTCGTGGCGATCCTGATGATGCAGGCGCCGATCCAGCGGCTGCATTACCGCTACCTCATGCGCACGATGGTCTATCAGGCGGTCATCGCGTAGCGCGCACCGCGCATTCCTTCACGATCCCGCCTTTCCGCCGGAGCCACGCACCACTTCACCAAAGTAGGGGCGTGGCGACACCTAGGTACACGTTCCAAATGGCGGAGCGCGAACTAACAATGTCATCGCGCTGATTGTCCTGTGACCTCAGGACAGCCGCGGGGAAGTCAGGACCCGCCCGCATTGGAGGCGTAGATGACGACGATCTCACGGGCGCTCGCGTGCGCGTTGGTCCTTGCGCTGACGCCATTCGTGGCGATGGCGCAGGCGCCAAGCGCCAATCCCCCGCCGGCTCAATCAACCGACCAGCAGCTCAAGCCCGAACAGCTCGATGCGCTTGTTGCGCCGATCGCCTTGTATCCGGATACGCTTCTGGCCGAGGTGCTGATGGCATCGACCTATCCGCTCGAACTGGTGGAAGCCGCGCGTTGGGCTAACGACAACAAAAATCTCAAAGGCGAGCAGCTCAAGGCCGCCGTGGACAAGCAGGCCTGGGATGAGAGCGTCAAGTCATTGGTCGCGACGCCGTCCGTTCTCGAGATGATGAACACCAAGCTTGATTGGACGCGCAAGCTCGGAGACGCGGTGCTGGCGCAGCAGCCGGATGTCATGGACTCGGTCCAGCGTCTGCGCGCGCGGGCTCAGGCCAATGACAAGCTCAAGACGACGAAAGAGCAGAAGGTCACGGTGCGGCAAGAGCAGAACAGGCAGGTCATCGCGATCGAGCCGGCCGTGCCCGATACCGTCTACGTTCCCTATTACGATCCGGCCGTTGTCTATGGCGGTTGGCCCTATGCTGACTATCCACCTTACTCCTTCGGTGCGCCCGGATATATCGGAGGCGCCGTCCTCGCGACCGGACTTGCCTTCGGCGCCGCCTATGCCGTCGGACGCTGGGCCTCGGGCGGCAACTATTGGGGCGGCGGCGTGAATTGGGGCAACCGCAACATCAACGTCAATCGCCCGGTCAACATCAACAACATCGGCAACAACTGGCAGCACAATCCGCAGCACCGACAGGGCGTGCGCTACAACAATGCCAATGTCGCGCAGCGCTTCGGCAACAACAATTTGCGCAACGGCAGCCAGCAAAGGATGGACTTCCGCGGCCGCGGCGGCGACCAGGTGCTCAGGCCGGGCGGCGCTGGCGGAGCGCAAGGCGCCAATGTCGCCAACCGTGCAGCAGCCAATCGCGCCAATGTGGGAGACCGCGGCCGCGCAGCCGGCAATCGCGGCACCGTCGGCGAGCGCGGCGGCGGGCAACGCGGCGGCGCAGCGCAGCGGGCAGCCAACCGGCCGGCTGCTGCCAATCGTGGTGGACGCCGTGATAGTGCCCTCAATGTCGGCTCCGGCCGCGCTGCAAATCTGCAGTCGGCGCGTGGGCGCGCGAGCGTCGGCAACCGCTCCTTCGCCAGTGCTGGTGGGGCGCGCATGGGCGGCGGCGGCTTCCGTGGGGGTGGCGGTGGCGGCTTCCGCGGCGGCGGCGGTGGCGGGCGCGGCGGCGGCGGCGGGCGGCGCTCCGATATCCGGCTCAAGCACGACATCGTGCTGCTCGGCCATCTCGACAACGGCCTCGGCTTCTACCGCTTCGTCTACAACGGAAGCGACAAGCCCTATGTCGGCGTGATGGCGCAGGACGTGCAAACGATCATGCCCGAGGCCGTCACCCGCGGCGCCGACGGCTACCTGCGAGTCTCTTACGGGAAGCTCGGCGTGACCTTCGATACTTATGATCATTGGGTCGCATCCGGAGCCCGCATCCCGTCGTCCGCACCGGTGTCACCCGCCGACCATCACATGAGGACGCCATGATCGCGCTCGTGTCGTTCAGACAACAATGTCGCACGCCAGGCATCGCATTGGCGGCCGCGCTTCTGCTCGGTCTCGCCGGCACGGCGCAGGCGCAAGAGGCGTTCAAGACGCCCGAAGCGGCCGTCGAGGCGCTCGGGAGCGCGGCGAAGAGCGACAACAGCAGCAAAGCGCTGTTGAAAGTGCTTGGCCAGGGCGGGGCCGACATCGTCTCGTCCGGCGATGCAGTGGCCGATGCCGCGACGCGTCAAAAGTTTCTCGAGTCCTATGACGCGAGGCATCAGGTCACGATGGACGGCGACGACAAGGCCACTTTGATCATCGGCCAGGATGACTTCCCGTTCCCGATCCCGCTCGTCCGCAAGGACGATATGTGGCGCTTCGACACGGTCGCCGGCCGCCGCGAAATCCTTTACCGCCGTGTCGGCCGTAACGAGCTCGACGCCATCCAGGCGGCGCTTGCCTATGTCGACGCGCAAGACGATTACGCCGACAAGGATCGCACGGGCGCAGGACCTGGCGTCTATGCGCAGCGGATCGTCAGCGAGCCCGGCAAGACCAACGGTCTTTACTGGCCGGCCACGCAAGGCGGCGACGAGAGCCCGCTCGGCGAGCTCATCGCGCTCGCGACCGCCCAAGGTTACCGTGTCGGCGGCGAACGCACGCCCTATCACGGCTATTACTTCAAGGTGCTCACAAAACAGGGGCCCGATGCGCCCGGCGGCGCGCTCGACTACGTCGTGCGCGGCAAGATGATCGGCGGCTTCGGCCTCGTGGCCTATCCGGCTCAGTACGGCAATTCGGGCGTGATGACGTTCCTCGTCAATCACAATGGCGTTGTCTATCAGAAGGATCTCGGACCGCGCACGACCGAAATCGCAGGACAGATGTCGGCGTATAATCCCGATCAGTCCTGGAAGAAAGTCGATACGGCCGAGGCGACGCAGTAACGCCGCCCTTATGTCGCACTTATGAGATCGGGCGGACGCCTCTCTCGAATTCTTATGGACGAACGAGCACATTGACGCGGCAACGAATGATGCATTGCCGCGCCGAGGCTCACCTTCCATGCCTGATCATAGTCGGAGCCCCGCTCGCGCGTGGGCTTTCAATACGCCTCCTCAAAACGGCGCGACCGTCAGAATCGCGAACGTTTACAATCAAGCCGGCGAAAACTACGCCGCCTATGCGGATGGCGATCCCACGCAGCTCTTTACCTTTGACGGCCTGCACGCTTATGCGGATCGGCAGGTCTGGGCGCTCCTGGAGACGAAGTTGGCGGACCTGCGCGCGTCCGGCGCAAGCTCAGTCAGTCTGCTCGATGCCGGTTGCGGCCCGGGCACGTGGCTGCGCAGGCTGGTCACGCGCGCGCACGCGCTTGGTTTCACCACCATCACCGCGCGCGGCTTTGACATTGCGCAGGCGCAGATCAATCGCGCGCGTCTGCTGGCCCGAAATCTGTCCACGCTTCCTGGCGTCAATTTGACCTTCGACGTCGCCGACTTTGGCGGACGGCTATCCGAAGCCGAAGCCTCGGTCGACATCACGCTTTGCCTCTACAGCGTTCTCGGCCATCTCCCGGTCGCGAGCCTGACCGGCATCGCAGATGAGGTCGCGCGCGTCACATCGGGCTATTTCTTCACTACCGCACGCTCGATTGGCAGCACGCCGACGGCCTTCGTCGAATCGATCGAAAAGGTCCGTCGATTGAGGCAGGACCACGTCCACAACAAATGCGATATCGAGCTCGCCGACGGCCGGCATATTGCGCTCGACTTCCATCTTTTTACCGCGCGCGAGCTGGTGAGCTATTTCGAAGACCGTTTTGAGATCGAAGTCATGCGCGGTCTCGACCTGTTCCATAGCCGCTTCGCGCCTGACGCTCGTTGGAATCCCGAAGACGTGCAAGGCGATAGCCACTTCTCCGATGAGCTCGCTCGCCTCGAAGAGGCCTATGCCACGCATCCACGGTTCATCGACCGCGCGACCCATCTCTTGCTTGTGGCCCGCCGCCGTTCTGGCGCGGCGCCGGCAACGTCCGTCATCGATTGGCTGGCGAGCCAATAGCCTCTGGACCGAATTCGTGCCGCCGCTCCGGGGCGCAGCAGGCGGCGCATCAAGCTCAGTAAGTCAACTTCAATGGTGACAGTCATGACCCAATCCCATCTCATCTCCGCAAATGAGCGCGTCCTCGAACCGATACTCGCGCTTGCCGGTTGTTCGAAGGCGGATCGAATCATCGTCGCCGGCGCGAAGGGCATCGAGCTCACCTTTGCGCTGCATCGCCGCGGATATGTCGGCGCGGCGGCGACGGCCGATTGCGGACATCCGGCCAGGCAATATGGCGCCGCGCTTGTCGATTGGCGGCAGCGCACGCTCAAGGCTCTCGAAACGACCGTCGGTTGGCTCGTGGCCTATCTCCGCCCGTTAGGCGTGGTGGTCATCTGGGTCGACGCGCAAAATCCGGCGGGACAGCAGAGCCTGCGCGATGCGCTCGAACGGCGCGGCTTCCGCATCGAGGCCGGGCGAGCCCATGAACACGGCTTCGTCATTTCGGCACGCCGCTCCGAAACGCGGCCGCTCTCCAAAGCTGCGTGAGTTCATCTTACCGCAGACTTCGATCAGCCGAATACCATGAGTGCAGGCAGGAGTTGCATGTATCAGGCAAACGCGCGGTAACAACGCCTCGAAATACGCTTTTTAACTGTTAATTAGGCCGCTATACTTCATGCGCTCAAGTTCTCTTTCGGGGGGAACTTTACTTCATAGTCGGCAGAGCAGCGAGGAGGGCACAGTCAATGTGCGCGCGTTTGTTAATTGCGTTGTTCGGTAGCGCCATGTTGCTCAGCGGGTGCATGCAGTCGACGCTAGAACCGTCTTCAGGCGCGAACATGACTCCACTCGACCGGCGATTACTGGCGGCAGCGCCTTACCAGAAGGTGGCAATCCCCGAACAATTTCAACGCCACATCGTCGACTATGACCGAAAAGAACAACCCGGCAGCATCGTGGTCGATACCGATGCGCGCTACCTCTACTACGTCCTTCCGAACCGCAAAGCGCTCCGTTACGGGATCACCGTCGGCGAGGAAGCGATGGCCTGGTCGGGCGTCGCGCACGTCGAGCGAAAGGCGGAATGGCCGGCGTGGGTGCCGACCGAGAGTGAAAAGCAGCGCCTTGGCGTGCCGAACTACGTTTCGCCCGGTCCGCAAAATCCGATGGGCGCGCGCGCGCTCTATCTGTTCGAAGGCAACAAGGACACGCTCTATCGTATCCACGGCACCAATCAGCCGGAGTACATCGGGCACGCGATCTCATCCGGCTGCATCCGCATGACCAACGAGGACGTCATCGATCTCTATACGCGGGTCAAGCCGGGTGCTGTGGTCGTGGTGCTGCCAGCACGTAAGGGCCTTTCGCCATTTACCTGAGCGAACGCGCGGGCGGACGTCATTATCCGAGAGCGTCGACATCGTCCGATTGACGGACTCGCAAAGTGCAAGATCGGACAAAAAACCCGCCTGAGGCGGGCCTGTTCGATCCGT
>DASXOK010000167.1:0-8110 GCA_036494425.1 Pseudolabrys sp. | reverse complement strand
CGCGCAGGTGATCGCCCTCGCCCTGCTGATCGGCATCGTCGCTTTTCCGGGCGCCTTTCTCGCGCGCGCGTTCGTCGAGCGCATGCCGGTGCATGTGCACACGGCGATCCTGGACGCCGTGGTGCTGCTCGGCGGCGGCGTCATGATCTGGGGAGCGATGAGGTGAGACTGCGCCGCTTTCACCTCTCCCCGTAATTACGGGAGAGGGAAGAAAGATCACGGCCACTTCACCACGGGCGGCATCGAGGAGAGGATCGACTCGACATTGCCGCCGGTCTTGAGACCGAAGATGGTGCCGCGGTCGTAGAGCAGGTTGAATTCGACGTAGCGGCCGCGGCGGATCAACTGCTCCTCACGCTCGGCCTCGGTCCACGGCGCCGCGAAATTCCGCCGCACCAACTCGGGATAGATGCCCAGGAAGGTGCGGCCGACATCCTGCGTGAAAGCGAAGGTCGCCTCCCAGTCGCTCTCGAGATAGTCATAGAAGATGCCGCCGATGCCGCGCATCTCATTGCGGTGCTTCAAGAAGAAATACTCGTCGCACCACGCCTTGAACTTGTCGTAGGGCGCGATCTGGGCGTGCGCGTCGCACGCGCTCTTCATCGACGCATGGAAGTCTTTCGTATCGGGATCCTCTTGCGTGCGCCGCTTGTCGAGCACCGGCGTCAGATCGGCTCCGCCACCGAACCAGGCCTTGCTGGTGACGACGAAGCGCGTGTTCATGTGCACCGCCGGCACGTGCGGATTATGCAAATGCGCGATCAGCGAGATGCCGGAGGCCCAGAAGCGCGGATCGTCGGCCGCGCCGGGAATGTCCTTGCGGAATTCCGGCGCGAATTCGCCGAACACGGTCGAGCAATGCACGCCAACCTTCTCGAACACGCGCCCGCGCATCAACGACATCACGCCGCCGCCGCCCAGAGCGCCTGTGTGATCTTTGCGGCTCCACGGCGTGCGCACGAAACGGCCGGCTTCGCGGTCAGCGAACGCCACGCCCGAGGGCAGGGTATCCTCGAGTGTCTCGAAGGCCACGCAGGTATCGTCGCGCAGCGTCTCGAACCAGGCGCGTGCGCGGGCTTTGCGGGAGTCGAGGTCGGTCAAGTTCATGCTTCTCACGCTTTATCTTGCAACGTGCGCCAACCTATCACCCCGGAAAACCGCTCGTTTGCCGCAGCGCCTCGCCCGCGACCATGGCCACGGCCATGGCGATGTTGAGCGAGCGCAGGCCCTCCTTGATCGGCACCCGTAGCCGCGCATCGGCGGCGTGATGCACCGTTCCCGGCACGCCCGCGCTCTCGCGGCCGAACAGCAGCACTTGGTCGGTTCCGAATGCGTGGTCGATATAGGAACGCTCCGCCGCGGTGGTCAGCAGCACGAGCGTGAGCCCTGCGTCCCGCCGCCACGCGTTGAAGGCGGCGAAGGAGGCGTGACGGGCGATGGACACCCGGTCGAGATAGTCCATGCCGGCGCGGCGGAACGCGCGGTCCGTGATCGGGAAGCCCGCCGGTTCGATGATATGCGCCTCGACGCCGAGGCAGGCACAGAGTCGCAGGATCGTCCCGGTGTTCTGCGGGATGTCCGGTTCGTAGAGGGCAATCCGCATGGCGGGCCAATCAGGTTTCACAAGATGCGGCGGCGGAAGCCTTTAGACGAATGTCTTAGGCGTGGGAAGTCGCCCCATGCGCCGGCCGCAGGACGTGCATGAATCTGCAATGATTTCACCGACGCCCGTCCTCGTTTGTTGACCACGCGTTGTTGGACTTGCGCTTGCACCGCAAGGGTGCCAATAGAACCTCACCGAAGTGCCGCCCTGCGTTTTTTCAGGGCTGCGCGACCGGTCGTACCGCCGCCCTTGGGATCTTGCGTCCTAATGGTCTCAAATGCGAGCGGATGAAATAAGCAAACTGGGGGAGAGGGCTTAGACGTGACGACCGTGTCTTCTGCGGAGCACACGCGCCGCGACTTCCTTTACATAGCAACGGGCGCCGTCGGCGCAGTCGGCGCGGCCGCAGTGCTCGTGCCGCTGATCGCGCAGATGAACCCGGATGCCTCGACCATTGCCGCCGGTGCACCGGTGGATATCGACCTGGCGCCCATCGCCGACGGTCAGATCGTCAAGGTGTTCTGGCGCTCGAAGCCGATTTTCATTTTCCATCGGTCGAAGAAAGAGATCGAAGAAGCGCAGAAGGTGGACGTTGCCGCCCTGCCGGACCCCGAGCCCGACTCGGCGCGTGTGAAGGCCGGCCACGATCAGTGGCTGGTCGTGATCGGCATCTGCACCCATCTCGGCTGCATCCCGCTCGCGCATCAGGGCGAGTACGACGGTTGGTTCTGCCCGTGCCACGGCTCGCAGTACGACACGTCCGGTCGAATCCGTAAGGGCCCGGCCCCGAAGAACCTCTACCTGCCGCCTTACGCCTTCCTTTCCGACACCAAGATCCGGATCGGCTGATCCGCGACGGCTGTTATTTAAAGGTTTGATCATGAGCGGACACTCGACCTACCAGCCGCAGAACCCGGTCCTGAAGTGGATCGAGGCGCGGCTGCCGATCGGCGGCCTGGTTCACTCCTCCTTCATCGCCTTCCCGACCCCGCGTAATCTGAACTACTGGTGGACGTTCGGCGGCATCCTCACCTTGATGCTCGGCGTGCAGATCATCACCGGCATCGTGCTGGCGATGCACTACACTCCGCACGTCGATCTTGCCTTCAAGTCGGTCGAAGGCATCATGCGCGACGTCAACTTCGGATGGCTGTTGCGCTACCTGCACGCCAACGGCGCCGCGATGTTCTTCTTTGCCGTCTACGTCCACATGTTCCGCGGCATCTATTACGGGTCCTACAAGGAGCCGCGCGAGGTATTGTGGATCCTCGGCGTCATCATCTACCTGTTGATGATGGCCACCGGCTTCATGGGCTACGTGCTGGTCTGGGGCCAGATGAGCTTCTGGGCGGCGACCGTGATCACCAACCTTTTCTCGGCGATCCCCGGCGTCGGCGATGCCATCGTCACCTGGCTGTGGGGCGGCTACGCGGTCGGCAATCCGACGCTCAACCGCTTCTACTCGCTGCACTACCTCTTGCCCTTCGTCATCGTCGGCGTCGTCGTGCTGCACGTCTGGGCGCTGCATGTCGCAGGGCAGAACAATCCAGCCGGCATCGACGCCAAGTCGGACAAGGACACGGTGCCGTTCACGCCCTACGCCACGATCAAAGACCTCTTCTTCATGGCGTGCTTCTGCATTCTCTACGCGTGGTTCGTGTTCTACATCCCGAACTTCCTCGGCCACGCCGACAACTACATCCCCGCTAATCCGGCGGTGACCCCGGCCGAGATCGTGCCCGAATGGTACTACCTGCCGTTCTACGCGATCCTGCGCTCGATCCCGGACAAGCTGCTTGGCGTCATCGCGCTGTTCTCGTCGATCCTGATCCTGGCGTTCCTGCCGTGGCTCGACACCTCGCGCGTGCGGTCAGGCCGCTATCGCCCGCTGTTCAAGCAGTTCTTCTGGCTGTGGGTGATCGCCTGCATCGGGCTGGGCTGGCTCGGCTCGAAGCCGCCGGAGGGCGTCTACGTTATCCTCTCGCGCTTGTTCACGCTCTACTACTTCGCGTTCTTCATCATCGTCCTGCCGCTGCTCGGCATCTTCGAGAAGACCAAGCCGGTGCCGAATTCGATCGCGGACGCGGTGCTCGAAACCAAGGGCGCGAAAGCGTAGGCGGGGGACGGTCATGACCATGCATCGCACTATCATCGCCCTCACGCTCGCGGGCGCCATTGCCGCGATCGCGGCACCCGCTTTGGCGCAGGAGCACCAGGTGTCGCCGCCCCGGCTCTCCTGGTCCTTCGCCGGTCCGTTCGGCAAGTACGATCAGGCGCAACTCCAGCGCGGCTTCAAGATCTACCGCGAGGTCTGCTCGTCCTGCCATTCGATGGACCTGCTGTCCTTCCGCAATCTCGCCGATGCCGGCGGCCCAGGTTACACCGAGGCGCAGGCAGCGGCTGTTGCGGCCGAGTACAAGATCAAGGACCTTGACGACAAGGGCGAGCCGATCGAGCGCCCCGGCCGTCCGGCGGACCACTTCCCGGCGCCGTTCCCGAACGCGCTGGCGGCCGCCGCGGCCAACGGCGTCGCGCCGCCTGACATGTCGACGCTGGCCAAGGCGCGCACCTATCAGCGCGGTTTTCCGTGGTTCGTGTTCGACATCTTCACGCAGTACCAGGAGCAGGGCCCGGATTACATCGCCGCGCTCCTCAAGGGCTACAAGGACACGCCACCGGCCGGCTTCACCCTGCCGCCGAACGGCCACTACAACGAGTATTTCCCGGGCCACAACATCGCCATGCCGCCGCCGCTCTCGGACGGGCAGGTGACCTATGACGACGGCTCGCCGCAGACGCTCGAGCAATATTCCAAGGACGTCGCGGCCTTCCTGATGTGGGCGGCCGAGCCGCATCTCGACGCGCGCAAGCGTATCGGCTTCCAGGTCATCATCTTCCTGATCGTGCTCTCCGGCCTCCTCTACTTCACCAAGAAGAAGGTCTGGCACGAGGTCGAGAAGCCGCGCGAAATGGCGCATGGCCAGGATCCGGCCAAGACGTCTATTTAAGCAGCCTCACAAATTTGCGATGCGAAGGGCCCCGCGAGGGGCCCTTT
The DNA here is from genome assembly GCA_036494425.1 of Pseudolabrys sp. Lineage (GTDB taxonomy): Bacteria > Pseudomonadota > Alphaproteobacteria > Rhizobiales > Xanthobacteraceae > Pseudolabrys. The sequence continues at coordinate 3,452 of DASXOK010000167.1, read as the reverse complement.
GTTTTTGGGCCGGTTTATGTACTGTGGCGGCCCGATTTTACTCTGTCGTTCCGGGACGCGAGCGCAGCGAGCGGACCCGGAATCCATATTCCGCAGCGCACAGGATTATGGATTCCGGGCTCGCGGCCTAACGGCCGCGCCCCGGAATGACCGAACATTAGGCGAAGGTGTGCATGACCAAATCCATCCTCGGCATCATCGGCGGGTCGGGCATCTACGACCTGCCGGGCCTGGAAAATGTGCGCGAGGAGCGCATCAAGAGCCCCTGGGGTGAGCCATCGGGTGCGCTGCGCATCGGCGACATCGCGGGCCTGCCGGTGGTGTTCCTGCCGCGCCACGACAAAGGCCATCGGCTCTCGCCCTCCGACATCAACTACCGCGCCAATATCGACATCCTCAAGCGCGCCGGCGTGACCGACCTCGTCTCGCTCTCGGCCTGCGGTTCGTTCAAGGAGGAGCTGCCGCCCGGCACCTTCGTGTTGGTCGACCAGTTCGTCGACCGCACCCACAGACGCGAGAGCTCGTTCTTCGGCAAGGGCCTGGTCGCGCATGTGTCGATGGCGCATCCGGTGTCGCCGCGCCTCAAGCTGCACATCGGCGAAGCCGCGGCCAAGGAAGGCATCGCCTCGGTCGACGGCGGCACCTACATCTGCATGGAAGGCCCGCAGTTCTCAACTTACGCCGAGAGCATGACCTATAAGACGCTCGGCTATTCGGTGATCGGCATGACCAACATGCCCGAGGCCAAGCTCGCTCGCGAAGCCGAGATTTGCTACGCGACGGTCGCCATGGTGACCGACTTCGACTGCTGGCATCCCGATCACGACGCCGTCACCGTGCAGGACATCATCGCGGTCCTTCAGAACAATTCCGAGCGCGCCAAGCGCCTCGTCGCGCGGCTGGCCCAGGACTTCCCGCGCCAACACGAGCCATGCCCGATCGGCTCGGACCGCGCGCTCGACACCGCGCTCATCACCGCGCCCGAGGCGCGCGACCCGGAGCTGTTCAAGAAGCTCGACGCGGTGGCGGGGAGGGTGCTCAACCGCTAGGCTGCCCAAAAAAGCGAACCGGGGGAGAGCCGATGCGCGCAAAATTTGGCGTTGTTGCAGGTCTGGTCGTCGCCGCTTTGGCTTGGTCGCCAAGCTGGGCGATGGCGCAGACACCGATCAAGGTCGGCGTCGTGTCACGCACGATCTTCTATCTGCCGGCCTGGACGGCTGAGCAGCAAGGCTTCTTCAAGGCCGAGGGCATCGAGCCGAAGATCGAATTCTATAACGACGCCCATAAAATCTTCACCGACCTGAAAGAGGGGGCGCTCCAGATCGGCATCTCGTCGATCGAAAGCGTGATCGGCGACGCCTACAAAGGCGGCAGCCTCCGATTGATCGCCGGCAGCGCACAGCGGCCGCCGCACTTCATCATCGCGCAGCCGGAAATCAAAACGCTGGCCGATCTCAAAGGAAAGACGATCGGCGTCGTGTCGATGCACGAAGGCACGACGTTCTTCATCAAGGATATCGCCAAGGCCGGTGCCTTCGCGCTTTCCGATGTGACAGTGGAGGCGGTGGGCGGGTCGCCCGCGCGGGCGCGACTGCTGAAAGAGCGCAAGATCGACGCCGGCCTGCAGCCTTATCCTTTGAGCTATGAGGCCGAGGCCGACGGCTTCAGCAATCTGGGTCCGATTGCCAAACTCGTGCCGGACTATCAGTTCACCTCCGTGATGGTCGATAACAAATGGGCGCAGGAGAATCGCGCGCATGTCATCGGCTTCCTGCGCGCGTTGCGCAAAGGCACGGAGTACATGTTCGCGCATCCCGATCAGGCGGCCGATCTCGGAGCCAAGGAGTTGCGCACGACGCCGGCGAATGCCAAGCGTGCGCTGGAGGATACCGTGCGAATGGATGTGATGGCACGCGATCTCTCGCTGACCGATCTCAGCCTCAGGCGCGTGTTCGAGACCATGCAACTGGCCGAAGTCATGAGCCGCGACGCCACCTACGATCGCGGCAAATTCGTGGATGAGACTTATCTGAATGACAGCCGCCGCTGAGGCCGCGGCCCTAATAGCTCGAAGGCAAAAATGACCTTTACCGACCTCGATACCGACCTGCGCGACGCCATCCGCTCGATCCCGGATTATCCGAAACCCGGCATCATCTTCCGCGACATCACCACGCTCTTGGGCAACGCACGCGCCTTTCGCCGCACGGTGGATGAACTGGTGCAGCCCTGGGCCGGGATGAAGATCGACAAGGTCGCCGGCATCGAGGCGCGCGGTTTCATCCTCGGCGGCGCGGTGGCGCACCAGGTCTCGGCCGGCTTCGTGCCGATCCGCAAGAAGGGCAAGCTGCCGCACAAGCGCGTCAGCATGACCTACGCGCTGGAATACGGCGAGGACGTCATCGAGATGCACGCCGATGCACTGGTCGAAGGCGAGCGCGTGGTGCTGGTCGACGACCTCATCGCCACCGGCGGCACGGCGGAGGCGGCGGTGAAGCTGTTGCGCCAGCTCAAGGCCGAGGTCATCGCGGCCTGCTTCGTCATCGACCTGCCGGCGCTCGGCGGTGCCGAGAAGCTGCGCGCGCTCGGCGTGCCGGTGCGCACGCTGATCGCGTTCGAGGGGCATTGATTCCGTCGCACGGTGGGAGTTCCACGACGGCGGCCGGTTAATCGGTCGGTAAGGCTGCGTTGAACTCCGCAAATCTGACGGTCGTCCCGTTGACCGTTTCCCGGTAGATGCCGTGTCACGCAAGCGGACATTGCGATGCGAAAGTTCCAGCGCCTTTACACGATGGTCGGCCAGCCGAGCCCGACCCTCGTCTGGACGGCGGCGGCGGCCGGGCTGCTGATTCAGTTCATCGTGTTCGCCGTGATCGCGCTCGATTTCTATCACGGCACGTTGCGAAGAAATTCGGATGTCGCCGAGAACATCGCCACGCTGATCGAGCAGGATATCGGCCGGAATATCGAACTCTACGATCTCGCACTTCAGGCCGTCGCCGATTCGGTGAAGGACCCGGAGGTGATGGCGCTTCCGCCGCGCTTGCGTCAGATCGCCATGTTCGATCGGACGACGAGTGCTCCCGGGCTCGGCGCCATGGTCGTGCTCGACAAAGACGGAGCGATCGCGCTTGATTCGGTGCAAACGCCGCCGCGCGCCGGAAACTTCGCCGACCGCGAGTATTTCAAATTCCAGCGCGACACGCCGCGCCCGGACGGCTTCTACATCAGCCGGCCGTTCCAGGCCCGTCTTCAACAGGGCCTATGGAGCATCTCCATCAGCCGGCGCCTCAGCGCGCCTGACGGAGAATTCGCCGGCATCGTTTCGGGCACGCTCAAGCTCGACTTTCTGAGGCAGCGTCTGGAAACGCTCGCGCTCGGTAAAGGCGGTGTGGTGTCGCTCTTTCGCGACGACGGCACCGTCCTGGTCCAGAACCTTCCCGGCAATCCGA
>DASXOK010000166.1:0-6026 GCA_036494425.1 Pseudolabrys sp. | reverse complement strand
GCCTCCGGCGCGGTGCGGCTCGGGCGGCCGAATTACCTGCACTACATCGCCACCAAGTCGGCGCTGGCCGGCATGAGCCTGTCGATGGCGCGCGAGCTCGGGCCCGACGGCATCACCGTCAACGCCATCCTGCCCGGCGCGACCTTCACCGAGATCGAGCGCAAGACGGTGACGCCGCAGCAGAAGGAGCGCATCGTCGCGATGCAATGCATTCCGCGCGCCGAAACGCCGGAGGATCTGGTCGGCGCTGCGCTGTTCCTCGCCTCGGATGCTTCGACCTTCGTGACGGGACAGACGCTCAATCTCGACGGCGGCGTGACGTGGTCATAGCTGTCATGCCCGCGAAGACCTCTCCGGTGTCATATCCCGCGAAAGCGGGGTATCCAGGACTCCGCAGCTCGGAACACACGCGATGAGCTTGTGACTACTGGGTAATCCGCTTTCGCGGACGACGACAGCCTCGGAATAGGAGCCTCCACATGACCCCCACCGTCGCCATCATCGCACCGGGCGCCATGGGCAGCGGCGTCGGCCGCCGTCTCGCCGAGAACAAGGTGACGGTGCTGACCTCGCTCGCCGGCCGCAGCGAGGCGAGCGCCAAGCGTGCGCACGAGTCCGGCATGGTGGCGGTCGGCGATGCGCAGCTCACCGAAGCTGATTTCCTTTTGTCGATCGTGCCGCCGGGCGATGCGCTGAGCTTAGCGCGGCGGCTGGCGCCCATCTTGCGCGCGTCGAACAAGAAGACGGTGTACGTCGATTGCAATGCGGTCAGCCCACCGACCGCGCAGGAGATCGCCGAGGTGATCGCCACTACCGGCTGTCTTTTCGCCGACGCCGGCATCATCGGGCCGCCGCCGAAGCCCGGCTCGAAAAACACCAAAATCTATGTTTCCGGGCCGGCCGCGGCCGATCTCGCGCGGCTCAATGACTACGGGCTGATCGTACGCGTGCTGGAGGGGCCGCTCACCGCCGCCTCTGCGCTGAAGATGTCCTACGCAGGCATCACCAAGGGCTTCACCGCGCTCGGCGCGTCGATGATGCTGGCGGCGCAGCGCGGCGGCTCGGCCGACGCGCTGAAGGCAGAACTGGAAGAGAGCCAGCAGGCGCTGTTCGGCTGGCTCACGCGGCAGGTGCCGAGCATGTACTCGAAGGCCTATCGCTGGGTGGCGGAGATGGACGAGATCGGCGCCTTCGTCGGCGACGACCACGTCGAGCACGCGATGCTGACCGCGGCCGCGCGCTTCTATGAGCGCATGGCGGATGATTTTGACGGGGAGAAAAGCGAGACGGGGGCGCTCGATCGGTTCCTCGGGCGTACCTGAGCGCCTTGCGCGAAGCCGCGTTTCGCGGATGATGGCCCCGTACTTGGGAAGCGGGGTCCGGCCAATGTCTGCCATCGACATCCATACGCATATCGTGCCGGCGGAATTCCCCGCTTATGCCGGCAAGCATGTCACGCAATTCGGCGGCGCGCAGTGGCCGGCCATGGCGGTGGCACACGACTGCCACCACAAGCACGTCATGATCGACGGCAAGAACTTCCGCACCGTCAACGACGCGTGCTGGGATGTCGGCCGCCGCATCGCGGCGATGTCCGAGATGGGCATCGCGCGGCAGGTGCTGTCGCCGATGCCGGAGTTATTGTCCTACTGGCTGCCACTCGAGGACGCAGTGCCGCTCACGCGGCACGTCAATGACACCATCGCCGCAATGGTGGCGCGCGCGCCTGACCGCTTCATCGGCCTTGGCGGTGTGCCGATGCAGGACCCGGACGTGGCCGCGCGCGAACTGGAGCGGTTGATGCACGACGGTTTCCGCGGCGTCGAGCTAGGCAGCAATATCAACGGCGCGCCGCTCGGCGACCCGCGCTTCGAAGCGTTCTTCGCCGCGGCGGAGGAGATGGGCGCCGCGATCTTCGTGCATGCGCTGCATCCGAGCGGCAAGGAGCGCATCGTCGGCCCGCCCGGGCTGATGGCCTATGTCGGCTTCCCGCTTGAGACGGCCTACGCAATCGCCTCGCTGATCACCGGCGGCACGCTGACGCGTCACCCTCGCCTGCGCCTCGCTTTCAGCCATGGCGGCGGCGCCTTCGCGTCGATCCTGCCGCGGCTGAGGCATGGCTGGGCGATCAAGCCCGAGTTCGCCGAACTCATGGGTGCCTCGCCGCAGGAGCACGCGCGCAGGCTCTATTACGACACGCTGGTCTACGACGCGCACACGCTCCGTCACCTGATCGATACATTCGGCGTTCGCCAGCTCTGCCTCGGCACGGATTTCCCGTTCGACATCCATGAGCGCGCGCCGGTCGAGGCGGTGGCGGCGCTGCAATTATCCGACGGCGACGTGAAGCTCCTGCGTCACGACAACGCCGCACGCTTCCTGGGAGACGACAAGGCATGAGCAAAGCGAAAGTGCGTGCGCTGCGCAGCATCGATCTAGGCTTTCCCGATGTGCCGCCGATGCTGCGCTTCTTCACCGAAGTCTGGAATCTCGCGCCCGTGGGCGAGCACAATGGCGAACATCACCTGCGCGCGACGGGCCGATTTCGTCATATCCTCGGGCTCCGTCAGACGCCGGAGACGGCCCTGATCCGCGTCACTTTCGATGCCGCCGACCGCGCCACGGTGGACGCGTTGCATGGCCAGGCCGTCGCGCTTGGGCTCGACACGATCGAGAAGCCAGCGCCGCTTCGCCAGCCGTTCGGCGAATATGGCTTCGGCTTCAAGGACCCGGAGGGGCGCAACATCGCGGTCGTCTGCGGCGTCGCCGATCATGCCGACGCGGCTGATCAGAAAGACCGGCCGCGCAAGCTCAGCCACGTCAACCTCAACACCGGCGATCACGAGGCGACGCTCGCCTGCTTCCGCGACGCGCTCGGTTTCACGGTGTCCGACACCACGCGCAAATTGCGTTTCCTCTCATGCGGCAGCGATCACCACAGCGTGGTGCTCGGCTTCTCCGGCGGAGCGACGCTCAATCACATCGCCTTCGAGATGCCCGATCTCGACTCGGTGATGCGCGGCGCCGGGCGCATGCGCGATGCAGGCCACGGCCTCGAATGGGGCCCGGGCCGGCACGGGCCGGGCAACAACGTGTTCTGCTATTTCCTCGGGCCGCAGGACGTGCCGATCGAGTACACCGGGGAGATGACGCAAATCGACGAGACCCATCGCGCCGGCACTCCTGAGAACTGGAAGTGGCCGCCCGGCCGCCTCGACCATTGGGGCATCAAATCCGGACCGAGCGAGCGCATGGAGGCCGCCGGGTTGAGCTACGGCTTCACCGATGGCGGCTGGCGGCTGGACGCGTGGCGGTAGCCACGGCGCACAGGTCGCGCTGACCCACTGTTGCGTATGATGACGGCTGTGCTATTGGCGCGGCCATGAACACAACACACAAAGCACCCTTACGCGTTGGATTGGCGGGCCTCGGCGCCGTCGGCCTTGAAGTTGCCCGCCGGCTGATCGACGGCGCCGTGCCGGGCCTCGTGCTCGCCGCCGTCGCGGTGCGCGACGCCGACAAGGCGCGGCGCGCCCTGCCGCAGCTCGGCGACATGGTCGCGCTGCGCACACCAGCCGCGCTCGCCGAGGACTGCGACATCGTGGTGGAATGCCTGCCGCCCGCGCTGTTCCGCGAGATCGCCGAGGATGCGATCGACAAAGGCCGCATCTTCGTGCCGCTTTCGGTGGCGCAGCTTCTGGAAAATCCCGACCTCGTCGAACGCGCGAAAAAGACCGGCGCGCGCATCGTGGTGCCGACCGGCGCCCTGCTCGGCCTCGACGCCGTGCGCGCCGCTGCCGAGGGCACGATCCATTCGGTGACCATGGTGACGCGCAAGCCGCCGGCCGGTCTCGAGGGCGCGCTCTATCTGCGCGAGCGCAACATGTCGGTGGCCGGGCTGAAGGAGCCGCTCAAGGTGTTCGACGGCACCGCGCGCGAGGGCGCCCGCGGCTTCCCCACCAATGTCAACGTCGCCGCGGCCCTGAGCCTCGCCGGCGTCGGGCCCGACAAGACCAAGCTTCAGATCTGGGCCGACCCGACGGTCACGCGCAACACGCACACCATCACGGTGGATGCCGACGCCATGCGCTTCACCATGACGATCGAGAACGTGCCGTCGGAAAATCCGCGCACCGGCAAGAGCGTTGCGCCCTCCACCATTGCCGCGCTGCGCGGGCTAGTATCGGAGCTCAAGGTCGGAAGCTAAAGCGGTCACACCCGCAGGAATATCTTGCGGCGGTAGAGGAAGCCGGCGAGCGCTATCACGAGGGTGAGTCCGGCCAAATGCCGGACCAAGGCGCCGGTGCCCGGCGTCACCGTGGCGCTGAGCCAGCGCGAAAGGTCGCCGCCGACGAGGCGGCGCGCCAGCGGCTCGAAGCCGAACAGCCCGTTGATGAGGTACAGAAGGATCGCGTTGGCGCCGATCCATACGAGCAATGTCGCCCAGCGCTTGAAGCCCCAGACGTCGATGATCTGATGCGCGACACCGAGCAGGATCGTGCTGCATCCTCCGGCAACGAGCGCGAACGACGACGTCCAGATATTTTTGATGATCGGGAATTGCAGCGACCACAGCGCGCCGAGGGCGACCAGCACGATGCCGCCGCCGACCAGCAGCAGCGATTTCCGCGCCGGCGCGATGTGCTCATTGCTCAACAGGAGCCCCGCGAACACGCCGAGCAGGCACGAGGCGATGGCCGGCAGCGTGCTCAAAAGGCCTTCCGGATCGCGCGTCGTATCCCACACATGGCCGGGCAGATAATGCGCGTCGATCCAATTGGCGAGATTGGCGTCCCGCGCGAACGAACCGGCGCCGATGCCCGGCACCGGCACGAAGGTCAATAGCGCCCAGTAGCCGGCGAGCAGGGACACCGTTGCAACCGCCATGCCGCGCCAGCCGACATGGAGGAACAAAAGCGAGGCGACGAGATAGCAGATGGCGATGCGCTGGAGCACGCCAAGATAGCGGATGTCGTCCCAATGCTGGCTGATACCGCCGTAATAGATCACGCCCAATGCATAGAGAAGCAGCGCGCGGCGCACTACGCGTAGATGCGCCTTTGTTGGTCCCTCGCGCTCAACCAGCCGTGGCAACGACAGCGGGATTGCCACGCCGGTGATGAAGAGGAACATTGGAAAGATCAGATCGTAGAAATGGAATCCCTCCCAATCGGAATGCGATAGCTGCGTCGCAAGGAACCCGCCGGCCGCCTCGATGGCATCGCCCTTGCCCGTCGCAATTGCGGCAAGCGCCAGCACCGCGCCTTCGCCGCCGAGAATCCAGATAAAGTTGAAGCCCCGCAGCGCATCGAGCGAGACGACGCGGCGTGTTTGCAAGGCGATCGGGACTTCGGCGTAGCGCATAAGTGGCGGCCAAAAGATGCGTAGTGCGGAGTGCCAGCCAGCCAATTGCAGCCGACACACTACGTCCACTCTTCCCTCGGCATCTTGACACAAATCAACAGCGGGCGACTGTTTTTCGACGCGCGTCAGTGATGCGCGGAGACGACGTTGGACCTGGCCGGCTTGCATTCACCGCCGTCTGCGTGGACGCGAAAATAGTTCCGTCCAACGAAGGAGTGATCGTAGTGCCGCCAGGAGGTCGGATGATCGTAGGCGAGCACGCCGGCGAGCGTCACCGCGAAGACCGAGCTTTCCATGTCGCGCTGTTGCGCGGTGAGGTTATCCGGCAGATGCGAGCTGGCATAGTCGACGTAGGCGACGCGCCGCACGCAGGCGAGATCGGCGACCGCGTCGAGCGCCGCCTTCGCCGTCATCAGGTGATCGGCATGGTCGTGGGGATTAATGCGTTCGTCGAGCTCGGCGGTGTTGATCTGCACTCGCGGTGCGCTTCCCCGCTCGTAATCTACGATGTCACGCACGGCCTGCACCAGATCGCGCCACCCGCGATAGGTCGTCGAGCCGTCAACTGCCCGCAGTACATCGTTCTCGCCGGAATTGAGACGCCGCAACGACTCGAAGCCGGTGTCATAGTAGCCATCGCCCGACCAGTTCCCATCCGGCAC
>DASXOK010000165.1:0-4663 GCA_036494425.1 Pseudolabrys sp. | reverse complement strand
CGCAAGTCTCATTTCGCCAAACGCCCGAGCTGAGCCGCGCCATGTACACAATCGCAAAACGCTTCGCATTCTCCGCCTCGCACACGATCGGCCGGTTGCCGGCCGAACATCCGTGCTCACGGCTGCATGGGCACAACTACGAAGTCGAAGTCATCCTGCAGTCGGCCGATCTCGATGACATCGGCTTCGTGCGCGATTATTTCGAGCTTTCTGCGCTCAAGCAGTTCATCGACACAACCATCGACCACAAGCATCTCAATGATGTCCTGGGTCACGACAGGACAACCGCCGAAGTCATCGGCAAGTGGCTTTACGACTGGTGCAAGTCGCGTTGGAGCGAAGTGGTCGCTGTGCGTGTCTGCGAGACGCCGCAGACATGGGCCGAATACAGGCCATGACGGCACGCATCCGGATCAGCGAGATATTCGGGCCGACCATTCAAGGCGAAGGTCCCCTGATCGGGCGTCCCACCGTGTTCGTCCGCACAGCCGGCTGTGACTACCGCTGCGCATGGTGCGACACGCTCTATGCCGTGCTGCCCGAATATCGCGACCAATGGACGTTCATGACGCCGGCGGACATCATGGCGCGCGTGAATAAGCTCGCTGGCGGCGAGCCGGTTCTTGTGTCGTTGTCGGGCGGCAATCCGGCACTGCAGCCGCTGGCGGACTTGATCGCGCTCGGCCGCCGCGAAGGCCATAGCTTTGCTTTGGAGACGCAAGGCAGCGTATCGCAAGCGTGGTTTGCGGAGCTCGATTGGCTCTTTCTAAGCCCGAAGCCGCCGTCGTCGGACATGACGCCCGATCTGGATGCCCTCGACGCTTGCGTTCAAGCGGCAGAGCGCCGACCGAGCTGCGCCATTAAAGTCGCGGTGTTCGACGATGGGGATTATGCGTTTGCCCGGATGGTGGCTGCCCGCCATCCGTCGCTGCCTGTGTACCTGCAGGTTGGCAATCCCGCGCCATCGATCGACGCGGCCGGCAAGGCGAGCGCCGACACGGCCGATATCGACGACCTGATGCGCCGCTTCCGCTGGCTCGTGAGCAAGGTCGTCGCGGATCGTTGGTTCGGCGCCATCGTCCTGCCGCAGCTCCATGTGTTGGCGTGGGGCAACAAACGCGGCGTCTGACTTCGCACTCAGCTCACCGCCGCCGCATCCACGAGGCGCAACTGCACGCGCTCCTCGCCTTGCCAGCGATCGATGGCGACGAAGCCGGCCGCATGCACCGCGCGGCCGCGATTCTCCAAGAGCGCCTGACCGAGCGGCGTGCCGATGACTCGGAACGCAATGCCGTTGACCAGCTTGCCGTCGCCGGCCTTCAGCCGCACGCGGATGTGGCTGTCACCGACCGGATCGGCATAGGCGATGGTATGGCCCGGCAGCGCCAGCAGCGGCTCCGGATTGCCGGCGCCATAGGGCCCGGCGCGCGAGAGCATCTCGCACACTGACAGGTTAACGGCTCCGGCGCTCACCGCACCGTCGATCTTCAGCGTGCTGTCGCGCCGCGCCAATTCCACCGGCGTCGCCAGCGCCTCCTCGAGGAAGCCGCGGAAAGCGCCGAGCGCGCCTTTCTTCAACGTGATGCCGGCCGCCATGGCGTGGCCGCCACCCTTCACCAGCAGTCCCTCGCGCACGGCGCGCCGCACCGTCGCGCCGAGATCGACGCCGGGGATCGAGCGCCCCGAGCCGGTGCCGATACCGCCCGGCTCCAAGGCAATCGCAAAGGCGGGACGCCCATAACGCTCCTTCAGCCGCGCGGCGACCAGGCCAACGACGCCCGGATGCCAGCCCTCGCCCGCGGTGACGACCACCGCGCCTTTCTCTTCCAGGCCGAGCGCGGCGAGCGCTTCGGCCTCGGCCTGTTCGAGCGTTGCGCGCTCGATCTGTTGGCGTTCGCCATTGAGCCGGTCGAGCTCGCCCGCAATGCGCGCAGCCTCCACCGGATCTTCCTCCAGCAGCAGCCGCGCACCGAGATCGGCGCGGCCGATGCGGCCGCCGGCATTGATGCGCGGTCCGAGCAGGAAGCCGAGATGCCACGGCTCCGGCGGACCGGAGAGCCGCGCGGCATCCATCAGCGCGGTCTGCCCGACGTGCTCGCGCCGCCTGAGCGCGATCATGCCCTTGGCGACGAAGGCGCGGTTAAGGCCCTTGAGCGGGACCACGTCGGCCACCGTGCCGAGCGCAACGAGATGCAGGAGCGACAACAGATCGGGCGCCGGCCGCGAGGCCGTCCAGAAGTCACGCTCGCGCAGGAGCCGCGTCAGCGCCACCAGGGTCAGAAAGACGATCCCGACCGCCGCGAGATGGCCGAGACCGGACAGGTCATCGGCCCGGTTCGGATTGACGATCGCGATCGCCGCCGGCAATTCCTCGTCCGCCTGATGATGGTCGAGGACCACGACGTCGATGCCGAGATTTTTCGCCTCAACGAGCGTGACATGGCTCGTCGTGCCGCAATCGACGGTCACTAAGAGCGTCACGCCCTTCTCGGCGAAGGCGCGGATCGCATCGACGTTCGGCCCATATCCCTCAAAGATCCGGTCGGGGATATGCACCACCGGATCGAGCCCGCAGTGGCGCAGATACCGGCACAGCAGCGCCGCCGACGTCGCACCATCGACATCGTAGTCGCCGAAGATCGCCATGCTCTCGCCCGCGATCAGCGCGCGCGCGAGCCGCTCCGAGGCGGCCTCCATGTCGGTCAGCGTATGCGGATCTGGCATCAGCCGCTTGATGGTCGGATCGAGGAAGGCCTCGACTTCGTCCGCCTCGACGCCCCTGCCCGCCAGCACGCGCGCCAACAACTCCGGAAGTCCAAGCCTTTGCGCAATGTTCAGCGCCCGCGCCACGCCGCGCTCATCGAGCCGGTCGCGCCACGCGCGCCCTGTGAACGACTTCTCCACGCCGAGGAAGAAGCGCTCGTTGGGTCGGCTGATTGCTGCCGGCAGTGCTGTCATCGACAAAAAGCCCAAGAATCCTATGGGCGGGTCGCAAGGACCCGCCTGAACGCGTTTTTACTGACCGGAAGCACGCGACTGGGACTGATCGGACGCTAGCGCAGGATGAAGTCCGGGGGGACCGGTTACGCACAGGATCGTGCTCCCAGTACGTGGGGTTCCCGTATGGCGTTTCCAAGAGCGAGGCTGTCATTCCGGGAGGATTCAATTGTCATTCCGGGGCGCGGCCGAAGGCCGCGAACCCGGAATCCAGCGACGATTTCAGAATCTGTTTCTGGATTCCGGGTCCGGCGCTTCGCGCCGTCCCGGAATGACGAGGCTAATTCTTGTACCCGTGCTTCTGCATCACGGCGGCGATCCGCGTATTCAGGTCGTGCTGGAACGCCTGCATGTGCGGCTGCATCTCCGTGGATACGTCCGTCATCACCTTCGGCATCGTGCGCAGCGCCTTGGCGCCCGTCGGCGACTTGTAGAAGGTGATCATCTCGCGCAGCTCCGGCGCGGTGAAGTAGCGCGCGTAGACCGCCGGCGCGTCCTTCGTCACCTGGCCGGTAAAATCCGTCAGCGTCCGCTCGAACTCGCTGCGCAACTCGGCCAAGGTCGCCGAATCGACCTTGCTGCCGAACTGGTTCTGGATGCTCGGCCAGATCTGCGCGGTGAGCGCACTGCTCATTTGCCCGATCGTGTCGCCGGTCATGATAGTGGCGAGTTCCTGTGCCGCCTTCAGCGCTTCCGGCGAGCCGGCGTCCTGCGCGCACACGGGCAAGCACAGCGAGGCGGCGAAAGCCGCGGCCAAGAGCAGACGCTTCATGAGATATCCCCTACGGCGCGGAAGACGCGCCGCCCCACAATATCAGTCCAGGTGGAACTTCTCGAACTGCCGGTGATCGGCCATGACGCGCCGCACCGTCCCGGTCGCCGAGCGCATCACCACCGTTTCGGTCTCGATCACATCCTTGCCGAACTTCACCCCGCGCAGCATCGGGCCATCGGTCACGCCGGTGGCCGCAAATAGGCAGTCGCCCTTCACCATGTCCTCGATCTCGTAGATCTTCTTCGGATCGCTGATGCCCATTTTCAGCGTGCGCTCGCGCAGCGCTTCGGTGTCGATGATCAGCCGCGTCTGCATCTGCCCGCCGATGCAACGCAGCGCCGCCGCAGCCAGCACGCCTTCCGGCGCGCCGCCGATGCCGAGGTAAATGTCGATGCCGGTCTTCGGCTCGGCGCAATGGATCACGCCGGCCACGTCGCCGTCGCTGATCAGCGCCACCGCCGCGCCGGTCTTGCGCACGGCCGCGATGATGTCGGCATGGCGCGGACGGTCGAGCAGGATCGCGGTGATCTCGGACGGCCGCACGCCCTTATGCTTGGCGAGCCGCATGATGTTCTCGTCGGCCGGCGCGTCGAGATCGATGATGCCCTTCGGATAGCCCGGCCCGATGGCGATCTTCTCCATGTAGCAGTCGGGCGCATGCAGCAGCGTGCCGGCGTCGGCCATGGCGATGGTCGCGATCGCGCCCGCCATGTTCTTGGCGCAGAGCGTCGTGCCTTCCAGCGGATCGACGGCGATGTCGACCTTCGGCCCGTGCTTGGTGCCGACCTTCTCGCCGATGAACAGCATCGGCGCCTCGTCAATCTCGCCCTCGCCGATCACGACCGTGCCGTCGATCGGCAGCTTGTTGAGCTCACGCCGCATGGCGTCGAC
>DASXOK010000164.1:0-1767 GCA_036494425.1 Pseudolabrys sp. | reverse complement strand
TAATACGGCCTCGGCTGACTTCTCGCTCCGGCTCGACACCGTCGCCCTTTCAGGCATAGGGCGAGATCTCCCCAGGTAAGAACGCCCTCCTTCACTGCACGGCCGCCGGATCTACGCCGCTTCCCATTGATCACGAGAGTTTCGCGGTTTCTGGCCCGCTCGCCCTAGTCGGCAACGCCTTCTATCCGGTTCTCGTTCATCGGCCCGCAGCTTCGCTCCACGCTTCCTCCCCACATTCGGTCGCCCTCATGCAGTTGCGCTTCGCTCGTTGTGATCGACTCACGATGGGACTTTCACCCACAAGAGGGCGCCCATGCTGGGCGCACCAAACAAAACGCCCGCCTTTGCGGGGCGGGCGTCAGCAACTTTATCCGCTTGTCGTCACCGGACTTGTCCCGGTGACCTCGCGTAGGAAGGCGTCGTGCCCTCTTCATCGAGATGGCCGGGACGAGCCCGGCCATGACGGAGATGCCGACTAGCCCTGCGGCTGCGGGGCGACTTCGCCCGACGGCGGCTCGGGACGCGGGCGCGGCTTGCCAGCCGGCGGCACTGCCGAGGAACGCGGACCGGTCGGTTCGATCACCGACTCGCGCACCGGGCGCTTGCCCTGCAACAGATCGATGATCTCGTCGCCCGACAGCGTCTCGAACTCCAAGAGGCCCTTGGCCAGAGCTTCGAGATCGGCGCGCTTGTCGGTGAGGATCTGCGTCGCCTCGGCGTAGCCGGACTCGACCAGCTTGCGCACCTCGGCGTCGATCGTCTGCGCGGTTGCCTCCGAGATGTTCTGCTGGCGCGACACCTGGTAGCCGAGGAACACCTCGTCCTGGTTCTCGCCATAAGCCACGGTGCCGAGCTTGTCGGACAGGCCCCAGCGCGTGACCATCAGGCGGGCGAGCTTGGTCGCCTGCTCAATGTCCGAGGCGGCGCCCGACGTCACCTTTTCGCGGCCGAACACCATCTCCTCGGCCACGCGTCCGCCCATCATGATGGCGAGGCGCGAGGTCATCTGCTCAAGCGACATCGACAGCTTGTCGCGCTCGGGCAATTGCATGACCATGCCGAGCGCACGGCCGCGCGGAATGATGGTGGCCTTGTGCACCGGATCGGTGGCCTTGACGTTGAGCGCAACGATGGCGTGGCCGCCTTCGTGATATGCGGTGAGGAGCTTCTCCTCGTCCGTCATCACCAGCGACTTGCGCTCGGCGCCCATCATCACCTTGTCCTTGGCGTCCTCGAATTCGGACTGGGTGACCATGCGCTTGTTGCGCCGGGCCGCCATCAAGGCCGCTTCGTTGACGAGGTTCATGAGATCGGCGCCGGAGAAGCCCGGCGTGCCGCGCGCCACGGTCTTGAGATTGACGTCGGGCGCCAGCGGCACCTTGCGGACGTGGACCTTGAGGATGTTCTCGCGGCCGACCACGTCCGGATTCGGCACCACGACCTGGCGGTCGAAGCGGCCGGGACGCAGCAGCGCCGGATCGAGCACGTCGGGACGGTTGGTCGCGGCAATGAGGATGATGCCCTCGTTGGCCTCGAAGCCATCCATCTCGACCAGCAACTGATTGAGCGTCTGTTCGCGCTCGTCATTGCCGCCGCCGAGACCGGCTCCGCGATGACGGCCGACCGCATCGATTTCGTCGATGAAGATGATGCACGGCGCGTTCGTCTTCGCCTGCTCGAACATGTCGCGCACGCGGCTCGCGCCGACGCCGACGAACCTCTCGACGAAGTCGGAGCCGGAGATGGTGAAGCACGGCACGTTCGCTT
>DASXOK010000163.1:0-1823 GCA_036494425.1 Pseudolabrys sp. | reverse complement strand
TAGGCCATTGGGCCGGCACAAGGCCGGGCGTCGCCGAAAAAGTCAAATCCCTGCCACCTGTACCACCACATCCGCAAGCCGTTCCGCCGCATCCAGCGTTCCGGCCGATTTCGCGGCGGCGGCCATGGCGGCGAGACGGGCGGGATCACCCGCAAGACGGGCGATCTCGGCGGCCAGCCGCTCCGGCGTGAAATCGCGCTGCACGATGCAGAGCGCGCCGCCAGCGGCTTCGAGCATGCCAGCATTGGCGAGTTGGTCCTGATCGAGAGCATGCGGCAGCGGCACCAGGATGCCGGGCCGTCCGATGGCGGAGAGCTCGGCCACCGTCGAGGCGCCGGAGCGCGAGACGATCAGATGCGCGGCGGCTATGCGTTGCGGCAAATCGGAAAAGAACGGCGCGCAGTCGGCGGCGACGCCGAGTTGCGTATAGGTTCCGCGCACCGCCTCGATATCCTCGGCGCGCGCCTGCTGCACGATCGCGAGGCCCGCGCGCACCTCCGGATTGAGGAGCGCGATAGCCTGCGGCACGATCTCCGACATCACGCGCGCGCCCTGGCTGCCGCCGAACACCAGCAGATGCAGTGGGCCGCCGGCCTGCGGCGCGGCATAAGGCGTCGCGGCGGCCTCCACCACCTGTGGGCGCACCGGGTTGCCCGTGAAGGCGATTTTGCTTTGTAGGCGCGCATCGACGTTCTTCAGCGCCGGGAAGCCGGTGGCGATCTTGGTGACTCGCGCTGCGAGCATGCGGTTGGCCCGGCCCATGACGCCGTTCTGCTCGTGCAGAATTGTCGGCACGCCGCGCAGCGAGGCCGCGAACAATGGCGGCACGGTCGGATAGCCGCCGAAGCCGACCACCACTGCCGGGCGGATGCGGCCGAGCAGGCTCAAGGCCTTCACCGTGCCGAGCGCGAGCAGAGACGCCGTGCGCGCGAGCGCTGCGGGCGAGCGTCCGCGCACCGTGGCGCTGGGGATGAGATGCACATCGCGCGCGGGAAATTTGAAATGCGCAGCGCGATGGTCGGTGGCGAGTTCGACGGCAAGCCCGCGCTTGGCAAGCACATGCGCGAGCGCTTCGGCGGGGAACAGGTGCCCGCCCGTGCCGCCGGCGCAGAGGAGGATGGGACTATTGCTCTTGGTAGTCATTGCTCGCGCGGCGTGCCCTTTTCGTCGTCATTCCGAGGCGCGTGCGCGGCACGCGAAGCCGGAATCCAGAAACTTGCGCCATGCTTGTATCTGGATTCCGGGTCCGGCGCCGCGCGCCGTCCCGGAATGACCGTGACAATTCACGCTCCGCTCCGCGCCGGGGCGAGGTCGGGCTCCGGCGCACGCAGCATGGCCGCGCGCGGCTGCTCGCGGGTGAGCGCCAACAGCATGCCCATCGCGTAGGCCAATGAGATCATCGACGAACCGCCATAGGAGATGAACGGCAGCGTCATGCCCTTGGCCGGGATGAGGCGCAGGTTCACCGCCATGTTGATCGCCGACTGCGTCGCGAACAACATCGTGAGGCCGGCGGCGGCGAAGCGCGTGAAGGCGTCGTCGTTGCGCATCGCGCGTAGCAGCGAGCGGATCACGATGAAGGCGAACAGCGCGGCGAGCGCGAGGCACAGCGCGACGCCGAACTCCTCGCCGGCGACGGCAAAGACGAAGTCGGTATGGCTCTCCGGCAGCAGGCGCTTCACGGTGCCCTCGCCCGGCCCGGTGCCGAGCCAGCCGCCGCGCATGAAGCTCTCGGTGGCGATGTCGATGTTGAAGGTGTCGCCCGACGCCGGATTCATGAATTTCTGAATGCGGTTCGCGACGTGCGGCACGGTGTAATAAGC
>DASXOK010000162.1:0-1997 GCA_036494425.1 Pseudolabrys sp. | reverse complement strand
GGCCCGCCCGTGAACGCGCGGCGCAAGGCGGAAGCCCTCGCGCCGATCATGGCTTTGACCGAGGAAGAGCGGCTGGCGCTGTTTACGTGAGGCTACTCGGCGTTCGCGATCAGCTTCGCGAACATCTCGGTATCGACATTCCCGCCTGAGAGGATGCCGACGACGACCTTGCCCTTCACATCGAGCTTGCCCGCGAGCAGCGCCGCCAGACCTATGGCGCCGCCGGGTTCGACCACGAGCTTGAGTTCCTCAAAGGCATAGCGCACCGCGCGCCCGACCTCCGCATCGCTGGCGATGAGCCCCTTGCCGATCAGCTCGCGCGTGATCGGAAAAGTCAGTTCGCCGGGCGTGTTGCTCATCAGCGCATCGCAGATCGAGCCGCTCATGCGCGCATTGTGCTCGCGGTGTCCGCTCTGGAACGAGCGCAGCGTATCGTCGAAGCCTTCCGGCTCCGCCGTATAGAACGTGACGTCCGGATGCCGTGCCTTCACGCCGAGCGAAATGCCGGCGGCCAAGCCGCCGCCGGACGCGCCGACGACAACGATGTCGGGCCTCAGGTTCAGCCGCTCGATATCCTCGACGATCTCGCGGCCGATGGTGCCCTGCCCGGCGATGATCAGCGGATCGTCATACGGCGGCACCAAGGTCGCGCCGCGCGCGGCGACGATCTTGCCGGCGATGGCCGCGCGGTCCTCGCTGTTGCGGTCATAGGGAACGACTTCGGCGCCGAGCGCCAGCGTGCGCTCGCGCTTCGCCTTCGGCGCGTCAATCGGCATCACGATCGTCGCCGGCATGCCGAGCAGTCGCGCGGCCGCGGCTACGCCTTGCGCATGATTGCCGCTCGAAAAGGCGACGACGCCCGCGGCGCGCTTCTCGGGCGGGATCGACGAGATGCGATTGTAAGCGCCGCGGAACTTGAACGACCCGGTGCGTTGCAGCGTCTCGGCCTTGAGGAACACGCGCGCGCCAAGCCGCTCGTCGAGCACCGGCGCATTGATCAGCGGCGTGCGCACCGCGACACCGGACAGACGCTTCGCCGCGGTTTCGATATCGGCAGCCGTGGGAAGGATTCGTGTGTCGATGGAACCCATGGGGTGAAGCATAACGCCAATCAGGCTGCCCCGGAAAGGGCGATCAGCGCTCCCCTGAATAACGAAGATTCGTTCTACGCGGCCACCAAGGCCGCCTTCGGCCGGAACCGGCGCGCCGCCGCCGCCACGTGTTCGACGAAAATGCTGGCGCTGCGCTGCCACGTCATGCCGAGCGCGAACGCGCGGCACTCCTCGCGCGAGCATTCGAGCGCGGCGAGACAGGCTCGGCCGAGATGCTCGTCGAGCGCGCCGACCGGCGCCTCACCGATCACGTCCCGCGGCGCCGCGGCGGGAAACGCCGCCACCGGGACGCCGCTCGCCAAGGCTTCCAAGAGCACGAGCCCGAACGTGTCGGTGCGGCTCGGAAACACGAACACGTCGGCGGCGGCGTAGATCTCGGCGAGCGCTTCGCCCTGTCGCGAACCGAGGAACACCGCGTCGGGAAATTGCTTCGCCAAGGACGCACGCGCCGGTCCATCGCCGACGACGACGTTGGTGCCCGGCAGATCGAGCGAGAGGAACGCTTCGAGATTCTTCTCGACCGCCACGCGCCCGACCGTCAGGAAGATCGGCCGCGGCAGATCGAGCACCGCGCCTTCGCGCGGCCGGAACAGGTTCGCATCGACTCCGCGCGACCAGAGCTTGACGTCATGGAAGCCGCGCTCGACGAGCTCGGCCGCGAGCGTCGGCGTCGCCGCCAGCACGGCCGCGGCGGGCGCATGGAAGCGGCGCAGCCAGGCCCAGGTCAGATCGCAGCTCCAGCGTTGCGGCATCGGCAGCCGCTCGGCGACGTAATCGGGAAAGCGCGTGTGGAAGCTCGTCGTGAACGGATGACCGCGCTTCATGCAGATGCGGCGCATCGCGTGGCCGAGCGGCCCTTCGGTCGCGATGTGGATCGCATCAGGC
>DASXOK010000161.1:0-1873 GCA_036494425.1 Pseudolabrys sp. | reverse complement strand
CGTTCCCATCAGCCTGGCCGCGCCGGCCGGTCGAGGAGATCGCCGTGCGCACGCAACTGCACGCGGCCGAATGCCTGCGCGGGGGCATTACCACCTTGCAGGACATGGTGACCATCGTCGGCCCCGACGAAGAGCATGCCTCGGCGATTGTCGATGTCTACGGGCGCTCTGGCTTGCGTTGCGTGCTCGCCATCCAGTTCGCCGACCTCGGCCTCGCCGATGCCGTGCCCTTCCTGGACGAGGTGCTTCCGGCCGAGCAGGTCGCGGCGTTCAAGCGCGCCAGCGACCCGGCGCCGATGCAGCGTTATGTCGAGAACCTCATTGCCAATGTCTCGGCGGCGCGGCTGACCTGGGGTCTGGGCCCCTCCGCGCCGCAACGCTGCTCGGAGGCGCTGCTGGCCTGGACTTCGCACCTGTCGCAGGAGCGCGGTCTGCCGCTGTTCACGCATGTCTACGAGACGCGGACGCAGGCGGTGCACGCCCGCATCGTCCATGGCGGATCGCTGCTCGACCTGATGCAGAAAACCGGGCTGCTCAATCCGCGCACGGTGATCGCGCACGGCGTCTGGATGGCGCCGAACGAGATCGACCGGCTGGGCGCCGCCGGGGTGCAGCTCGCGTGCAATCCCGTGACCAATCTCAAGCTGCTGAACGGCGCGGCGCCGGTGAAGCGCTATGCGCAAGGGGGTGTGCGCACCGGGCTCGGCTGCGACAACAGCAGCGGCAACGATACGCAGAACATCTTCCAGTCGATGAAGCTGTTCGCGCTGTGGTGGGCGCTGCAATCGGAGGCCGGCGAGACCGGCGCGGCGACGCAAGCGTTCCGGGCGGCCACCATCGGCGGCGCCGATGCCGTCGGGCTCGGCGGTCAAGTCGGACGCATCAGGCCAGGCTACCGCGCCGACCTGCTGTTGTTCGATCTCGCCGACCCCGTGTGGAAGCCGTTCAACTCGGCGGTGCGCCAGCTCGTCTATGGCGAGACCGGACGCGCGCTACGCACGGTGATGGTCGACGGCGAGGTGGTCGTCCGGGGCGGGCATCTCCTCACGGTGGACGAGCGGGCGATGAACGCGCGCATCGACGCGATTCAGGACGTGGTGCGCCGCGACCTCGCTGCGATCACGCAACGGAGTGGCCCGCTGGCGGCCGCGCTACGCGGCGTCCACGAGCGCGCCAAAGCGGTACCGCTCAAGATCGATCCGCTGCGCCTCGCGCCCGTCGGGGTTTAAGACGCCCGAGCCGCGCTTTGGAATTCCGTGGATTTGGGATGGTACAGCTGGGTGGACTCGAACCACCGACCTCTGGTTCCACAGACCAGCGCTCTAACCAACTGAGCTACAGCTGCACGGGTCGTCCGGCAGGGCCGGGCGAGGCGGAAACTAAGTGCCGCCCCGGCATTTGGCAAGTTTCGATTTGGCCTGGCTTTTCGGCTTTCGGGGACTGCCGGACCACAAAAAGCAAAAGCCCGGGACATGCCCGGGCTTCATCGCGATTGGCCGCACCGAGCGGCCCTTGAATAACCGTCAGTTCACCTTGCCGAAGGTGCTGGTGAAGCCTTCCTTCATCGGCTCGGCCGTTTCGGTGCAGACCTTCTGCGCGTGCTCGTAGAGGTCCTTGGCCTGCGCGGACATGGTGTCGAACTGGGCGCGCATATAGGCCGTCGTCTTCTCGACCACCTCGGCATAGGACTTGGCGGTGAGCAGTTCGCCGTAAAGATCGAACGCGGCGTTGGTGTTGGTGCGCGCGGTCTCGATCACCTTGAGGCCGTAGTCGGAGCAGCCCTTGGAGGCGGTCGCGTAGGTGTCCTCGAGCACATCGGTGGCCTGTTCGGCCGCGCTCTTCACCTTCTCGTAGTTCTCCTTGGCCTGCGCGA
>DASXOK010000160.1:0-19710 GCA_036494425.1 Pseudolabrys sp. | reverse complement strand
TTTACCACAGTCCCGCGCTGGTTGTTCCCGAACGTGACGTTTCGCGCTACTCTACCGACCTCTTCGAGCGGGGACCAACAACAGCATGGGATTCGGGGGGATCGGCGCCTATAGCCGCTTCGCACGCCTGCTCGTGCTCGCGTCCGGCTGCCTCGCGCTCGCCAACTGCTCCAGCGGCCTCTCCAGCAAGTTCGATCCGCGCTACGGCGTTGCCGCCAGCGCTCGCGTCGTCGAGCCGGGTGAACCGGTGCCAAAGGGCGGCGGTGTCTATCGCGTCGGTAAGCCCTATGTGGTGGGCGGCCGCGTCTACGTCCCCGAAGAAGACCCCAATTACAGCGAAGTCGGTCTGGCTTCCTGGTATGGCGATGATTTCCGCGGCCGCTACACGGCCAATGGCGAAATCTTCGATATGGACTCGATCTCGGCGGCGCATCCGACCATGCCGCTGCCGTCTTATGCGCGGGTGACGAACCTCGCGAACCACAAGTCCATCGTTGTGCGCGTCAATGACCGCGGTCCTTATGCGCGCGGGCGCTTGATCGACGTGTCGACGAAGACCGCGAAGCTGCTCGGCTTCTACGGCCACGGCACGGCGAGGGTGAAGGTCGACTATGTCGGCCGCGCACCGATCGCAGGTTCCGACGATCGCAAGCTGATGGCGACGCTGCGCGAGGGCACACCGGCGCCAGCGGCCCCCGTCATGGTCGCCTCGGCCAATGAATACGCGCCGACCTATTTCGATTCGCGTTCGATGGTTCAGGTGCCGTCGCCGCCTGACCGGCCGTATCGGCTGGGCGAGGGCGTGCGCGAGTTCCCGGCCGTCGTGGCGCGGGCCGAGCCGGCGCGGACGGTCGAGCTTGCCGCCGCCACGCGCTCGCAGACAGCCGAGGCTGAGCCTACGACGTCACCGGTTTCGGCTTATGCGCCGGTGCGTTATGATGGCAGTGCGAGCTTCAACGGCCGCGGCCTTTACTGAGGCGCTGTTTTCCGCCACACCAAAGCCTTAGTTCGCCGCTGCCGCCGTTGAATGGCACGCGTCAGGCGACAAGAGCTTTGACGATGGCATTTCGACATCTCCGCATCACTTCTCTGGTGGCCGCGTTGACGCTGGCCGCCGGCCTATGCGCCTCCGTGCTGCTGGCGCCCGTCGCGCTTGCGCAAAAGAAAGATGCGCCGAAGAAGGACGAGCCGCAGATCTCGGCGCCGCACGCCATCCTGATCGATGCCGACAATGGCGGCGTGCTGTTCGAGCGCGACCCGGACAAGCTCATCTTCCCGGCCAGCCTCGGCAAGCTGATGACCGCCGAATACATGTTCCATGAGTTGAAAGAGGGCCGCGTCAAGCCGACCGACGAATACGTCGTCAGCGAGAACGCCTGGCGCAAAGGCGGCGCGCCCTCGCACGGCTCGACCATGTTCGCGGCGCTGCACAGCAAAGTCAGCGTGGACGATCTCATCCACGGGATGATCATCCAGTCGGCTAACGATGCCTGCATCGTGCTGGCCGAGGCGCTCGCCGGCAACGAAGCCGAGTTCGGGACGAAGCTGACCACGCGGGCGCGGGAGATCGGCCTCACCCGGTCCGTCTTCACCAATTCGAACGGTCTGCCCGACCCGGACGAAAAGGTCACGACGCGCGAACTCGCCATGCTGGCGCGCCACATCATCCTGAACTACCCCGAAGAGTACAAGATCTTCGGCCAGACCGAATTCACGTGGAACAAGATCAAGCAGCCGAACCGCAACCCCCTGCTGGCGATGGGCATCGGGGCCGACGGTCTCAAGACCGGCTTCACTAAGGAGGCCGGCTACGGTCTCGTCGGCTCGGCTGTGCAAAACGGCTTGCGGCTCATCGTCGTCGTCAATGGCGTCAGCAGCGCCAAGGAGCGCGGCGAAGAAGCGAAGAAACTCCTGGAGTGGGGCTTCCGCAATTTCGAGCAGCGCGTGCTGTTCGCGGAAGGGCAGGAGATCGGTACGGCGAAGGTGTTCGGCGGCGCCGACGGCAAGGTGTCTCTGCTGGCAAACGGGCAGGTGCATATTCTGGTGCCAAAGGCCGGCGGCGAGAGGATCACCGCCCGCATCGTCTATACCGGCCCGGTACCGGCGCCCGTGACGCAAGGCCAGGTGATCGGCGATCTCAAGGTCTGGCGCAACGACAACCTCGTGCTGACCATGCCTCTCAAGGCCTCCGAGAATGTCGGCAAAGGTACGCTTTCGCAGCGTGCCTTCGACGCTGTGACCGAGATGGTCATCGCGCTATTCCGCGCCGGGGCCGAGCGGCTATGACCGCGCGCGCCGAGACCTGATTTTATGCGGGGACATTTCATCACCTTTGAAGGCGGCGAAGGCAGCGGCAAGTCCACACATGCGGCGACGCTGGCGCAGCGCCTGAAAGAGCGCGGTATCGACGTCGTGCTCACGCGCGAGCCCGGCGGCTCGCCCGGTGCCGAGATCATCCGCCACATTATCCTGTCAGGCATTGCCAAGCCACTCGGCACCGAGACCGAGGCGATCCTGTTCGCCGCGGCCCGCGACGATCATGTGCGCAACATGATCCTGCCGGCGCTCGAGGCCGGCAAATGGGTGATCTGCGATCGCTACATCGATTCCACCCGCGTATATCAAGGTGCGCTCGGCAAAGTCGATCCCAAGCTGATCCGCGGGCTTGAGCGTGTCACCGTCGGCGGTGCCTATCCCGATCTAACCTTCGTTCTCGACGTGCCGGCGAAGGTCGGGCTCGCGCGCGCCAAGAGCCGGCGCGGCAAGGAGGCCGCCGACCGCTTCGAGGCCGAGTCGGTTGAATTTCACGAGCAACTGCGGCTCGCCTATCGGGCACTCGGCGATGCCGAACCGGACCGCATCGTGCTCGTCGACGGCCGCGCGCCGCGCGACGTCGTCGCCGAGCGCATTTGGACCACGGTCGAGCAG
Organism: Pseudolabrys sp.; assembly: GCA_036494425.1. Lineage (GTDB taxonomy): Bacteria > Pseudomonadota > Alphaproteobacteria > Rhizobiales > Xanthobacteraceae > Pseudolabrys. Next base: position 16,782 of record DASXOK010000160.1, on the reverse strand, counting down.
CGACTCGAGCCGGATCTCAAGCGGGTCGAGGCCGAAGCAAGGGCAGGACGGTGAGCGACGAGACCGACGAACGGGACGCCAAGCTGCCGCGCGAGACAAACGTGCTCTTCGGTCATGAAGAGGCGGAGCGCGCGCTGCTCGACGCCTACAAGAGCGGGCGCATGCCGCATGCCTGGCTGATCGGCGGCCAGCCCGGCATCGGCAAGGCGACCTTGGCCTACCGGCTGGCACGTTTCGTCCTGGCACATCCCGATCCGGCCGCCGCCGACGTGCAGGGCGCGACATCGCTGGCGGTCGACCCGGACAATCCGGTCGCCCGCCGCATCGCCGTGCAGGCGCAAGGCGATCTCCTGGTCCTCGAACGCGCGCTCAACGAACAGACCGGCAAGCTCTATACGGTGATCCGCGTCGACGACGTCCGCCGCACCGTCTCGTTCTTCGGCTCGACCGCGGGCGAGGGCGGCTGGCGCGTCGCCATCGTCGATACGGTCGACGATCTCCAGCGCGAAGGGGCCAACGCGCTTCTCAAAGTCCTGGAGGAGCCGCCGCCGCGCACGCTGCTCTTGCTCATTAGCCACGCGCCCGGACGTGAGCTGCCGACCATCCGTTCGCGCTGCCGCCGCCTGTTGCTGCGACCGCTCGACACTGCCGACGTCGTGAGCGCACTCGCGGAAGCAACAGGCCGCGCGGCCGATGATGCGGAAGTCGCCACCTCGGCAGCCGCATCGGACGGCAGCGTCGCCCGGGCTCTTCAGCTGCTTGACGAGGCGGCCCTGGCGCTGCGCCAGCGCGTGCTCGACCTGTTCACGCAATTGCCCAATCCCGATCCGCGCGCACTGCACGCGCTCGGCGACGCACTCGGCGGCACCGATCCGCAGACGCTCGCGACTTTCATGGACCTGGTGAACGACTGGCTCTCGTCACGCCTCGCCAACGTCAGCGAGGAAAAGTCCCGCCTCGCCCGCGTCGCGCTCGCCTGGGAAAAGGTGAACCGCGACGCGCGCGAGGTCGAGACCTACAATCTCGAGCGCAAGCCCTTCGTCTTCTCCGTCTTCGGCGAACTCGCCGAGGCGGCGCGGGGCTAATTCAAGGCTTCGGGGCCTGAGTCTGCGACGCCTGACCCTCGCCGGTGGTCGTCTTGTGTGTCTTGTCGAGGAACGCAGTGGCCGCCTTGAGCTGCCCGTCGTCGGGCGTGCCGATGAGATCGATCTTAATCGGCGCCGAGTAGACCGGCTTGCCGCCGTTCTTGGCTCCGGGTGTCGGCGTGCTCGCGCCAGCGGCCGGGGCCGGGGCCGGCGTGTTGAGCGATCCGGGATTGGCGAAAGCCCCTTGCAGCGAGTTCTCACTCAGCTCCAGGCCGGCCACCTGCTGGTCCTTCGGCGCCTCGACCACATCGTCCGGCGTGATGCCCTGGCCCTGGATAGAGCGTCCGTTCGGCGTGTAGTAGAGCGCTGTGGTGAGCCGCAGCGCGCCATGGCCTTTCAGCGGGATGACGGTCTGCACCGAGCCCTTGCCGAAGCTCTGCGTGCCCATGATCGTGGCGCGATGCCGATCCTGCAAGGCGCCAGCGACGATCTCCGACGCCGATGCGGAGGCGCCATTGATCAGCACCACGATCGGCGTCTGCTGCGGCAGCAGCATGCCGCCGTCGGGCACGTCGAAGGCCTGCTGGTCGTCGCTACGCCGGCCGCGGATTGTCACCACCTTGCCGCCGTCGAGGAAGTTGCCCGCGATGGAGACCGCGGACGTGAGCAGTCCGCCGGGATCGTTGCGGAGGTCGAGCACCAGGCCGTTGAGATGGCCACCGGCCTTCTGTTTGAGATCATTCACCGCTTTTTTGAAATCCTGCGGCGTCGACTCGCCGAACTCGGTGACGCGGACATAGCCGATATTGTTCGCCTCGAGGTTTGACTTGACGGTCTGCACCGAGATGATCTGGCGCGTGATCGACACATCGAACGGCGCCTTGTTGCCGCGCAGGATCGAGATGGTGACCTTGGTATTCGGGTCGCCGCGCAGCACGCCGACGATCTTGTTGAGGCTTTGGCCCTGCGTACTCTTGCCGTCGATCGAAACGATCAGGTCGCCGGGCTGGATGCCGGCCTTTGCCGCCGGGGTGCCGTCGATGGGCGAGATGACTTTCGGCACGCCGTTCTGCTCGGAAATCTGGATACCGAGACCGCCGAACTTGCCAGAGATGTCGGACTGCGTTTCCTGGAACTCTTCCTGGTTCATATAGTCGGAGTGCGGGTCGAGCCGCGTGAGCATGCCTTTGAGCGCGTCGTCGGTCAGTTCCTCGGCGCTCACCGGGTGCACATAGTCGCGCTGGACCAGTTGGATCACGCCGCCGATCAAGGCCAGATCCTGGGTCGACAGGCCGGAGGAGGCAGTCGATGCGCCGATGGCGAAAGCAACGGGAAGTGCACCCAGCGCGGCTGCCACCACGCCGACAACGAGCAGACGCGATTTTCTCATGAATCGACCTCGAAGATGTCTCGATGCGGCCAAGCCGCGTCAGGCGCTAAACGGCGCCAAATTGAGCCTTGGATTAGAACGGCCAAACACATGCTGCGTTCCGTTACCACGATCGCGCCGGAGACGATTTCACGACAGCGTTATTCAGGTTAGACCCACCGCGATCGAGCCGTTCGAATCAAGTCGTCCCAATATGGAGCGTTTCTATGTCCGCCGATATCGTCCAGGTAAATCCCGCGGCCATGGCCACTCCCGGCGGTCACTACAGCCACGCGGTTTCGGCGAACGGCTTTGTCTATGTATCCGGCCAGTTGCCAATAGCGCCGGACGGGACGAAGCTCAACGCGGCGCCGTTCGAGCAGCAGGCGCGGCAGGTGCTCGAGAATGTCGCGGCGGCTTTGAGCGAAGCGGGCAGCGCCGTGAGCCGCCTGGTGCAGGTCCGCGTCTACGTCAGCGACATCGCAGACTGGCCGGCCTTTAACACGGTTTACGCCGCTTGGGCGGGCGCCGCACGCCCGGCACGCGCCGTTGTACCTGTCCCTGAATTGCATTACGGCTTCAAGATCGAGATCGAAGCCATTGCTTTGACGTAATTAATCTATTCTGGCGGTGGCGTGCCGCGTCTACGTCTCGGTGTCGCCACAGTAGGGTGCTTATTCGCGGTTGTCCGGAATTCGTCCGGCCGGAAGGAGTGTTGCGTATGGCCACAAAGAGCAGCGCAAAGAAGGACGCGAACGACGACGTCATTTTGAAAATGGGTCAGAGCCGGCCGGCACAAGGGCGCTATCGCCTTCAGGTCGATCGCCAGACCAAGTCGACCTATGAGTCGTTGGACGAGGCCGAGAAGGCCGGGCAGGCCATCAAGAAGGCCCACCCGATCGTTCAGGTCTCGGTCTATGACGCCGTTGAAAGCGCCCAGACGATTCTCGAATAGGCGTCGAGCCGGGCACACTCCCTCAGCGACCGATCAGCATCTGGTCGGAATCATCTTTGAGCTGCACACCGGAAAGACGCCGGGCGCGCATCGCACACAGGAGATGCGCGATCTTGAATGCCGCGTCGTCGGTACCGATCCCCTCAGGGCGGATGTTGGAGATGCAGTTGCGGTCTGAGTCGGTCGTCTGATCGCCCGGCTGCCACGTGAGATAGGCGCCCATGCTATAGGGCGCACTCAGGCCGGGGCGTTCACCGATCAGCATCACGACGCTCGTTGCACCAAGAACATTGGCGATCGCATCGCCAATCGCGACGCGGCCCTGGCGGACGATGACCAGTGGCGCGATCGTCCACTCGTCCTTCCGCAGCAACGGCAGCACGGCCGCAAGCACCGGCGCCGCATGCATCTCCACGGCCCGCGCGGACAGACCGTCGGTTACGGCGAAGACGACGTCGTAGGCAGCGGCGTGTGGAGCGAGTGTCCCCTCGGCTTCCGGTGCGAGGCGGCGGCCGAGATCGGGCCGCATCAGATAGCGTTGCCGGTCCGGGACGGCGCTCGCCACCTCGAGCACCGGCGGGCCGAGACCAGACAAGTCTGACGCTAGACGCGCCGCACCGAGGGGTTCGTGCACTGCGTCGCGCGCTTGCGCATGCGCGAGTTGGAATTCCAACAATGGCCGCGTCGCCAACGAGGCACCCGCGCGTTTGAGGCCGATGCGCGCCGCCGTCAGCCGGCGAAGGTCTGACCACAAATCCACATCGCTGTTGTCTTTCGAAATCGGATTAGGCTTGTCGTCCATCGCGCTCATGCCGGTAGCAGCGCTCGAAACGGCGCGGGCAGGGCGCCCGGCCGGATGCGGTTCGCCGCGTCCATCAGACCCTGGCATTTCAGCCAAGCCTCGAATTCCGGCGCTGGACGGCGTCCCAGGAGATCGCGCATGGCCAACGCATCGTGAAAGGACGTGCTCTGATAGCCGAGCATTACGTCGTCGGCGCCCGGCACGCCCATGACGAAATTCACCCCCGCCGCGACCAGCAAAGTAAGCAGCGCGTCGGCGTCGTCCTGATCGGCCTCGGCGTGGTTGGTGTAGCAGACGTCGACGCCCATCGGCACGCCCATGAGCTTGCCGCAGAAATGATCCTCCAAGCCCGCGCGGGTGATTTGCTTGCCGTCGAACAGATATTCCGGACCGATGAAGCCAACGACAGTGTTGACGAGCAGCGGCTTGAATGTGCGCGCCACTGCATAGGCTCGCGCCTCCAGCGTCTGCTGATCGACGCCGTGATGGGCGTTGGCGGAGAGTGCCGAGCCTTGGCCGGTCTCGAAATACATCACGTTGTCGCCGATCGTGCCACGCTTGAGAGCAAGTGCCGCATCGCGCGCCTCCGCGAGAAGTGCGAGATCGATGCCGAAGCTCTTGTTGGCGGCCTGCGTCCCGGCGATCGACTGGAACACGAGATCGACCGGCGAGCCTTTGTCGATCAAATCAAGCGTTGTGGTGACATGCGCGAGGACGCATGCTTGCGTCGGGATGTCGAGCTTCGTCCTGATCTCGTCGAGCATCGACAAGAGCGCATGGGCGCGCTCCGGGCTGTCGGTCGCCGGATTGATGCCGATGACGGCGTCCCCCGAGCCGAGCAGCAGCCCGTCGAGGATGCTGGCGGCGATGCCGCGCGCGTCGTCGGTGGGATGGTTCGGCTGGAGGCGCACCGACAAGCGGCCGGGCAGCCCGATCGTGTCGCGGAATTTGGTGACGACGCTGTATTTCGCCGCGATCACCATGAGGTCCTGCAGCCGGCTGATCTTGCTCACCGCCGCCGCCATTTCCGGCGTGATACCGCTCGCCAGCGTGGCGAGCACTGGCGTCGTTGCTTCATCCGATAAGAGCCAGTCGCGCAAGCCACCGACCGTTAGATGCGCGATCGGCGCGAAGGCGGCGCGGTCGTGGCTATCGACGATCAGCCGCGTCACCTCGTCGCTTTCGTAGGGCACGACCTGCACGTTGAGGAACGTCGTCAGGGGCAGGTCGGCAAGCGCGAACTGGGCGGCAACGCGCTCCTCGCCGCTCTCCGCCGCGAGACCGGCAAGCGCATCGCCGCTGCGCAGCGGCGTGGCCTTGGCCAGCAGCGTCTTGAGATCGTCAAAGACGTAACGGCGTGCGCCGATGGTGGCGCTGTGCATGGCGGCTCCTCGCCCGGACTCGGACACCGCGAGTATAGCGAAGCGGAAGGGGAAGGCGCTTTAAGCTTGCGGCGGCGTCGGCTTGCCGAACCGCGTGTTCCACAGCGTCACCGTCATCCACCCCGTGGAGGCGCCCACGAAGCCCCCGGCGATGATGTCGCCGAGGAAGTGGTAGTTGGCGCCGAGCAGCCCCACCGCCACCGCCAGGACGCCCAGCGCCCAGAGCGCCCGCAGGCGCGGGTAATAGATCCACAGCACCGACGCGATCGCGCAGGTCACCGCCGTATGGCCGGACGGGAACGAGGCGTAACCGGCGCCGCCATGGAAGAAATTAAAGCCGTAGGCGCCGTCGCGCAGGAAAGAGGGGTTATTAGCCACCCAGGTATCCGGCCAGGTGCGCCCGAACACGTATTTGAGCTCGCTCTTGGTCGTCTCGGCGACGATCACGCTGATGCTGGAAAGGAGAGCCGCCACCTGCCAGCGCGCGAGCGGCCATGCGGCAAAGGCCCACAGGCCGATTGCGACGAATACGACCACCGCCACAGGAATCAACGGATCGGGAATGTGGGTAAGGCTGGCGAACGTATCCCGGTGCGCGATGTGCTCACGGGATATCAGAGCAATCGGCCGGTCGAGCCACTCGATCGAGGCCGCCGACGCGACCGCCGTACCGGCTAGGCTCAGAAACCAACGTTGCAGAGACGTCATCACAAGTAGCCCGATTTGTTCCGGGCCAGTGTGTGCGCCAGAAGCGCTGTGGTGAGCAATACCAAAATGGTGAGATGATGGCGGAGGTTATGCGCCGCGGTCATGCATCTCAGCCGCGTCACGGCCCCGCGCCGGGGCGTTTCGACTACGCGAAGCGGACCAGTTGCAGCCGCTCGGCGGTTTCGCGCCGCGCCTTCTGCTCGAATTCCTCGGCCAGACGGCGCAATTCATCGGCGACAAACGGATCTGCGTTGTCGTCGGCGCTGCGGCGGCAATGTTCGGCTTGACTCAGGAGATACTGTTGGGCAGTCATTTCGCTCTACTTGCTCGATGGGCCTTGCGTTTCCGCCCCCGACAACGCTTTGCCAGGGCGGTCGTTCCTTTTGAAAATAGGCAACACCTGTCGCGCAAATGTCGCACCGCGCGTGCAGTATGCAATAGCGCGCATGGGGCATCCCACTTCCGAGACATTGCCTCTGCGGCAGCGGTTCCCGGATGAGACAATGGGTCTCAGGGGCGTGCGCTGTCGTGCCTAATTGGTGCGCTTAGGCTCGTATGCGTGCATGCAAACCTCGGCGTTAGACCGCGATCGTGCGCATGGCCTTCATGGCCGCAGCGAGGATCGCGAGGGCGTCTTTCGTGCCGTCCGCTTCGCCCTTCTCGAAATCGCCCTCTGACACGCCCATCGTGTTAGTCACATGCGCGAGGCACAGAACCGCGGCATTGCGACGCCGCGCGAACGCATAGAGCGCCGCCGCTTCCATCTCCACGGCCAGCACGCCGGCGGCGCGCGCGGCCGCGACGGCCTCGGCGGTCTCGCGAAACGGAGCGTCGGTCGTCCAACTTGCGCCGGTGAAGACCGGTAGCCCGGTTGCCGACAGCGCAGGCAGAGCGCTGGCAATGATATTCGGGTCGGCGTCGGCGAATATCGCCGCAGCGGCGTAATGATAGCTGGTGCCCTCGTCGCGCAAGGCGCGATCGATCACGACGAAATAGGGCGGGCGCCCCGCCGGCACGATCTGGCCGGCCGATGTGAGGCTGATCAAGCGCTGGCAACCACATGCGAACAACTCTTCCGCGACCAGAACCGCGAAGGGAGCGCCGACGACAGAACCCACGATGCCGATGGTCTCGCCCGCGAGGACAGATGTATAAAGGTCGGTGTGATAGCAGGGCCAAGCTTCGAAGCGCGCGGCTTGCCCGGACGCTTTCAGCGCGCGGACGATGTCGCCGTCTGGGTCGAGGATGCAGGTGGACGGCACGTCCGATGGCGGCAATCTCTTTTGACGGCGGGCTTCACGTAGCAGCGCGCTCGGGACGAAGACGGATGGCGCATCCGGATCTTTGTTGTCGAGAATTGGCGGTGTGGACACATCGGCTCCCGGCATTGCGGCGGCGTCACGGATCGGTACCTGATGCCGCATAGCACGCGCGGGAAGGCGGAAGAATGACCATGAGCGCACCAGGTGACCAGGCGCATTGCGAGAACGTCTTCCTTACGAAGGGCAAGCAACAGGTGAGTTGGTTCGAGGAGCAGCCACAGCTCTCGCTCGATCTCATCCGCGCGACAGGCGCCGCGGGCGATGCAGCGGTCCTTGATGTCGGCGGGGGCGCATCGCGGCTCGCCGATGCGCTGCTCGATCTCGGCTATGCCGACGTCACGGTGCTCGACCTGTCCGCGCAGGCACTCACCTCGGCGAAAGCGCGGCTTGGCGCGCGTGCCGGTAGGGTCCACTGGATCGTCGACGATGTGACGGCGTGGACGCCGCCGCGCCGGTACGACGTCTGGCACGACCGCGCCGCGTTCCACTTCCTGACAACGCCTGCCGACCAGGCTTCCTATGCGGACCGTGTCGGCGCGGCCGTCAAGGCCGGTGGGCAGGTCATCATCGGCACCTTTGCGCTTGATGGACCGGAGCGGTGCAGCGACTTGCCCGTTGCGCGCCACGGCGCCGCTTCGATCGGCGCTCTGCTCGGACCATCTTTCGCCCTGGCGGAGACCCAGCGTCACGCCCACAAGACGCCTTGGGGCGCGACGCAGAATTTCCAATTCAGCCGCTTCCGCCGCGTCTCCTGAGTTACAGCTTCGCCGTCTCGAAGGCGGTCACCCACATTGCGCAGATGCCGGAACGGACGATGTCGGCGCGCGTGAACTCCACGACCGGGACCGGAAGGTCCTGCGCCGCGATCATGTCGATCACGATGCGCAAGCCGCTTTCCGCTGCAAGGTCGCATTGGCTGACATCGCCGTTGATCACCACGGTGCAGTCGTCACCGATGCGCGTCAGGAAGGTCTTGATCTCCGCCGGCGAGCAGTTCTGCGCTTCGTCGAGCAGAACGAAGGCGTTCTTCCACGACCGCCCACGCATGACCTCGAAGGGCACCAGTTCGATCGCGCCGTTCTTGAGTGCGATGTCGTAGGCAGCTTTGCCGATACGTTCCTTGATCGCTTCGGCGACCGGCGCCGCCCAGGGCGCGAATTTGTCCTCGAGCGAACCGGGGAAGAATCCGAGCGAGCGCCCACACGGCACATTTGGCCGCGTCAGGATGATCTTGTCGATGTGGCGATTGCGGTAAAGGTCGGCGGCATGGGTAGCCGCAATCCAGGTCTTGCCGGTGCCTGCGGGCCCGAGAACGATCACCTGGGGAGCTTTGCGAAGAGCGTCGAGATAGTCAGCTTGTGTCGGGTTCAGCGGTTTGATCGGGGGCAGCGCGCGTTCGGCTTCGAACTTGGAGTTCTGGAACTCTATGATCTCGGCGGATCCGAGCATACGCTCGTGGCGGCGCTTCTTCTTCGCAACGTTCTTACCCAAGGGCCGACTCCTTCTGGTGGACTGCAGGATAAGTGCATACGCCAACGGTCCGCGCGGGAGCGCGGACACAAAAGTAGCGATCGTGGGAGGCGTGGCGGCGACATCAGACGGGGGCGCATCCGGGCTTGTGCTGATCCCGAAGACCAAGGCCGCGTATCGATCCGTGACTGACGAACCGCCATGCAAGGGAGGCTAAGCGATTCGCATGACGGAATTCTAAAAATTATTGCGCTGCGGTATTGATTGACCACCGTTCGCTGGCGCGTAGGGGCGCAGGAACACGGCTGATACCGGCTTTGGTCTAAGGACTGAGGCCGTTGTGCTTTGGGACACATCTCCCAGATTGAAGGCGAGTTGCAAGCTCTGCCTCGGCCGAGGCGGACCACAATCCCTCGGGAGTCCATGCGAGCCATGTCGCTGCTGTATTCATCCACGACGCTTGGATCGCTGACGCTGCAGAACCGTTTCGTGATGTCGCCGATGACGCGCAACAGGGCGCCAGGCAACATCCCCAACGACCTGATGGCGCAGTATTACGCGCAGCGGGCCTCCGCTGGTCTGATCGTTACCGAGGGCACGTCGCCGTTGCCGAAGGGCTGGGCTATCCGCGCATCCCTGGCATTTTCTCGGCCGAGCAGGCGGCCGGCTGGAAGAAGGTCACCGACGCGGTGCATCCGAAGGGCGCCAAGATCTTCGTCCAACTGATGCACACCGGGCGCATCGGCCATGCGCTCAATCTGCCGGCCGGCGCCAGCGTGCTCGCGCCCTCGGCCATTGCCGCGGCCGGAGAGATCTATACCGACGCCGAGGGCATGAAACAGAACGCGACGCCCAAGGCGATGACCGACGCGGTGCTCAAGGCCACCCAGGCGGAGTTCGTCCAGGCCGCCAAGTACGCGGTCGCCGCCGGCTTGGACGGCATCGAACTGCACGGCGCCAACGGCTATCTGCTCGAGCAGTTCATCCGTCCCAACTCGAACCAGCGCACCGACAGCTATGGCGGCTCCATCGAGAACCGCGCCCGCTTCGTGCTCGAGGTGGCCGAGCAATCGATCGCCGCCATCGGCAAGGACAAAGTTGGCATCCGGCTCTCGCCCTACGGCGTGTTCAACGACATGCCCCTCTATCCGGAGATGGAGAGCGACTACGCTTATCTGGCCGAGAAGCTCAACGCGCTGGGCCTCGTCTACGTGCACCTCGTCGATCACTCGGCGGGCGGCGCGCCGGTCGTGCCGGACTCGATCAAGGCGACGTTCCGCAAGACCTTCAAAGGCGTGCTGATCCTCTCCGGCGGCTATGACGCCGCGCGCGCGGAAAGCGATCTTGCGGCGGCCAAGGGCGATCTCATCGGCGTCGGCAAGCCGTTCCTGGCAAACCCCGACCTGGTCGAGCGCTGGAAGGCCGGCGCGCCGGTGAACCCGTTCGACGCGGCGACGTTCTACACCCCGGGCCCGAGGGGCTACATCGACTACCCCGGGCTCGTGGGCTGACGGCCCGAGCTCGCCCTGATTCCTCCCTCGCTTTGCGGGGGAGGGTGGCGCGGTGAGCGTGCCGGACTAGGAGAACGACGCAGGTAATGTTCTACGTGCGGCGCGATCCGCCGCGTCGCGACGTGGAAAACGCAGGCTAGACTGGCAGCCTGCTTTCTCGCATCCGCCGTGAGTTCCGCCATACGCGCTCGATTCGGGCTTTGGAAACCGTTCGCATTGACCTAAATTTCGCGCTCGCTTTTCGCGAGAACGAGGTCATTGCAGCACCCGATGCGCCGGCGTAAGTCCAACTTCCGATTTCACCTCGGAGTTCTCGGCGCACTGACAGCCGTGCCCTTCATTCTCGCGGGCGCCGTGCTGGCGATACTGTACGTGAACTCGGAGCGTCAGCGGACCGAGCAGGATCTGGTCAGCGCTGCTAAAGACCTTTCCAATGCCATCGACCGTCAGGTCACCGGCGGCGTGAGCACGCTCAAGGCGCTCGCCTTCTCGCCAAGCCTGGAGCAGCACGACCTCGCGAATTTCTACCAGCAGGCGACACGCGTCGCCGGCATCTTTCCCGGCAGCGTCGTGGGCTTCCGCCGCGCCGACGGCCAACAGCTTGTCAACACGGCGCTGTCTTGGGGCCAGCCGCTGCCGCAAACTCAGGACCCCATACTGCGTACATCGGACAGAGCCGCGCTCGCGACAATGCAGCCGGTCGTCTCCAACGTCTACACCGGCATATCCACCGGCCAGCGCTATGCGATGCTCAATCTGCCGATCATGTACGAGGGAGCGCCGCATTTCCTCAACATGGCGATCCCGCCGGAGTCGATCCTGCGCCTTGTGCAGCAAAGCAGCGTGGTGCGTCCGGACTGGCTGGTCATCGTGATCGACGCCAATAATCGCGTCATCGCCCGCACCCGCGACCACGCCAAATTCGTCGCCCGCAGCGCCAGCGACGGCTTCATCCGCAAACTCGCCGGCACGGAGGGTGTGCTCAGCAGCACCACGCTCGACGGCGCGCGCGTCGTCGACGGGTATTTTCGCTCGCCGCTGACCGGCTGGACTGTGATCACCGCTGTGCCCGTCGCCATCATCAATGAATCGGTTCGGCAGGCTGGCGTCGCCGTCGCTGCCACCGGCGCGATCGGCCTGATCTGCTCGCTGATGTTCGCGATCCTCTACAGCCGCTACATCACCCCGCCGATCTGGCGCCTGCGCCGCGATGCGCTGGCTCTGAGCCGCCGCGAAAAAGTGGCCGCCTTCAACACCGGCATCACCGAGCTCAATGCGGTGAGCGATACGCTCTCCGATGCCTCGGCCTCGCTCATCAACGACGAGAAGGCCAAGAGCCAGATGATGAAGGAGCTCAATCACCGGGTGAAGAACACGCTCGCCACGGTGCTGTCGATCGCGCGGCAGACCGCGACAAAATCGGACGACTTCTCGGAGTTCTTCGATGCCTTCTCGGGGCGTCTCGTGGCATCGTCGCAGTCGCATGACGCGCTCAGTGAAGGTGAATGGATCGAGGCCGATATCACCGAGCTCGTGCGGCGCGTCTGCACGAGCGTGTCCGGGACGGAGCGGATCGTGGCGGAAGGGCCGCCGGTGCCGCTGCATCCGCGGGCCGCGCTGACGATGGGCATGGTGCTGCACGAGCTTTCCACCAACGCTGGCAAATACGGTGCACTGGCGAACGCGGACGGGACCATCACCATCGAATGGTCGGTACAGCCGCACGCACCGGGAGGGCCGCTGTTCGCCTTTGATTGGACGGAGCGGGGAGGCCCGCCGGTCACCGAGCCGGAGCGCAAATGCTTCGGCACGCGCTTCATCAGCGACAGCATTCGTCACGAACTTAAAGGTACGGCCGAGTTCGACTTCCGTCCGGAGGGGCTGGTGTTTATTTGTCGGTTTCCGCTGCGGCCTTTGGGGCGCGTGACGGCATCCTGCGAAACGGCGGCGGCGTCCGAGAGAAGCGAACCGGCACGGGCGTAGGCACCCCTTACCCGCGCTACGGCCGGTAACCGATCATTCGCCGACGAGCTCGACACGACCCGGCTTAGCTTCGCCAAAAGCGGCCAGGAGGCCGGGAACGAGCGGTTTGAGATCGGTCAAGCGATTGCTTTTTGCCCGCAGCACAATCACGGCTATCGGCAAATCCACGATACGCTGCTGAAAGGCGAGGATTCGATCAACCGTCACAAACACGTCGAACTGTTCGGCGGAGAGACTTAGCAACTCGCCATTCTCGACCGTCGTCCAACCCATCTGCCGCGCAGTGCTGACGTCATGCCCGACGATCTCGCGCGACAGGCGCCAGTCTATGCATTCGTCGAGAAAAAATCTCACGAGACGGATTCGACGAGACGGTCTTTCGCTTCCTCAAGGAAGGCAATGACTTGCCCGCGTTTGACCGCCGGAAATCCCGTCAGGAGGTCATCGATCGTTTCGCCGCCTTCGAGGTAGTCGAGCAGTGTCTGTACCGGCACCCGCGTGCCTGCGAACACCGGCGCGCCGCCCATGACATCGACCGAACGCGATAAGACTGATGCTTTCATGACGCTATGTTAGTGTTCGACCGGCACTCCAGCAACCGCAACGCGGCGCCTGCGATAGACGCGAGAACCCGGGCCTTCGCTTGCCCCGTCCCGCCGCCGTTGCTACCTAACCCTCTGACTCGTCGTGGCCGGGCTTTTCCCGGCCATCTATGTCATTAAAACTGCTTGGATTCTGGGGCCTGTGGTCCGGCAAAGGCCGGTCATGCCGGCCGCAGCGGGATCACCGGGAAGGGCGCTTCGCCCGCGCCGGCCCGGGGAAGACAAAACGGACTATGGCCGACAAGACCGCCTTCTACATCACCACTGCGATCTCCTACCCGAACGGCCCGCCGCACATCGGCCACGCCTATGAGGTTGTCGCGACCGACGCCATCGCGCGCTTCATGCGGCTCGACGGCTACGACGTCTATTTCCTCACCGGCACCGACGAGCATGGACAGAAGATGCAGCAGACCGCGGCGAAGGAGGGCCTTACCGCCCGCCAGCTGCGCGACCGCAACGTGCCGCGCTTCGAGGCCATGGTCGAACGGCTCAACTGCTCGAATGACGACTTCATCCACACGACCGAGGAGCGCCACCATCGCGCCTCGATCGCCATCTGGGAGAAGATGGAGGCGGCGGGCGACATCTACCTCGACAAATACGCCGGCTGGTACTCGGTGCGCGACGAGGCCTACTACGCCGAGAACGAGACGCATGTAAACGAGCACAAGGTGCGGCTCGCCACCAAGACGGGCACGCCGGTCGAGTGGGTGGAGGAGGAGAGCTATTTCTTCAGGCTCTCCGCCTATCAGCAGAAACTCCTCGACCTCTATGCCAATGTGCCCGACTTCGTACTGCCGAAAGAGCGGTTCAACGAGGTGGCGAGCTTCGTGCGCGGCAGGCTGCAAGACCTGTCGATCTCGCGCACCACGTTCGACTGGGGCGTCAAGGTGCCGGGCAACCCGAAGCACATCATGTATGTGTGGGTGGATGCGCTCACCAATTACATCACCGGCGTCGGCTATCCCGATGTCGATAGTGATAAATTCAACCGCTACTGGCCGGCCTCGCTGCATGTCATCGGCAAGGACATCGTGCGCTTCCACGCGGTCTATTGGCCGGCTTTCCTGATGTCGGCAGGCGTCGCCGTGCCGAAGCGCATCTTCTCGCACGGCTTCCTGTTCAACCGCGGTGAGAAGATGTCGAAGTCGGTCGGCAACGTGGTCGACCCTTTCGCCATGGCCGACACGTATGGCGTCGACCAGTTCCGCTATTTCTTCCTGCGCGAGGTGCCGTTCGGCCAGGACGGCAATTACAGCCATGAGGCCATCGTCAACCGCATCAATGCGGACTTGGCGAACGACCTGGGCAATCTGGCGCAGCGCTCGCTGTCGATGATCGGCAAGGCCTTCGGCGGCGTGCTGCCGGAGCCGGGCGAGTTCACCGAGACAGACAAGACGATCCTCGCGGCCGCCGACGGCATGCTTGGCATCGCGCGCGACCACATGAAGACGCAGCAGCTTCACCAGGTGCTCAATGCAGTCTGGTCGGTCGTGGCGGATGCCAACCGTTATTTCGCCTCCGAGGCGCCGTGGGGCCACGCCAAGACCGATCCGCAGCGGCAGGGGACGATCCTCTACGTGACCGCCGAAGTGCTGCGGCAGGTCTCGATCCTGGCGCAACCTTTCGTACCGGCGTCGGCGGCGAAGCTGCTCGATCTTCTCGGCGTCCCTGCCGAGGAACGGAGTTTCTCCAAACTGGACGGCGGCCAGCGCATCACGCCGGGCGCCACGCTGCCACCGCCGGCGCCGGTGTTCCCAAGGTATGTGGAGGCGGAAGCGAAGAGTTGAACTGCACTTCTTCTTCACCTCCCCCTGGAGGGGGGAGGTCGGTCCGAGAAGCGGACCGGGAGGGGGTGATCTTAAATGCCGAGCACCCCACCCCGATCGGCCTTCGGCCGACCGACCCTCCCCCTCCAGGGGAGGGTGAAAAGAGCCACCTTTCGGTAGGACGAGTTGCACTGCCATGCTCATCGACAGCCACTGCCACCTGAATTTCCCGGATTTCGCCGCCGAGATCGACGCGGTGGTGGCGCGCGCCCGCGCCGTCGGGGTCGGGCGCATGGTGACGATCTCAACCCGGGTGAAGAAACACACGCAGGTGCTTGGGATCGCCGAGAAATTCCCAGAAGTTTTCTGCTCGGTCGGGACCCACCCGCACCACGCCCATGAGGAACTCGACATCGACGAGGCGGCGCTGGGGGCTATTTCCCAGCATCCGAAGGTCGTGGCGATCGGCGAAGCCGGGCTCGATTATCACTACGACACCAGTCCGCGCGACGCGCAGGAGCAGGGTTTCCGTCAGCACATCGCCGCGGCGCGCGAGACGGGCCTGCCGCTGGTGATCCATTCGCGTGAGGCCGACGCCGACATGGCGCGTATCTTGAAAGAGGAGACCGGGAAGGGCGCCTTCCCGGCCGTCCTGCACTGCTTCACCGGCGGCCGCGACCTCGCTTTCGCGGCCGTCGACCTTGGGCTCTATGTGTCGTTCACCGGCATCCTGACTTTCAAGAATTCGGCCGCACTGCGCGAGATCGCTGCGGCGCTGCCGGCCGAGCGCGTCCTCGTGGAAACGGATTCCCCCTACCTCGCCCCCGTGCAGTATCGCGGCAGGCGCTGCGAGCCGTCCTACGTCCTTGAAACGGCCAAGGTTCTGGCCGAGACGCGGGGCGTGAGCCTCGACGACATATCCCGCCAGACGACCGACAATTTTTTCCGTCTGTTCAGCAAGGTTCCGCGCCAATTGGCGGACGCCGCATGAGTCTGTCCTTCACGATCCTCGGCTGTGGCTCTTCCATGGGCGTTCCGCGCGTGGCGCTCGGCTGGGGTGACTGCGATCCGAACAATCCGAAGAACCGCCGGCGGCGCTGCTCGATGCTGATCGAGCGTGCCAATACCAACGGCCACCGCACGCGCGTGCTGATTGATTGCACGCCGGACTGCCGCGAACAGTTGCTCGGCGCCGAGGTGGACTGGCTCGACGGCGTGCTCATCACGCATGAGCATGCCGACCACACCCACGGCATCGACGACCTGCGTCCGCTGTTCGTTCATAAGCGCCGCCCGGTCGAGGTCTATCTCGACGAGCCGACTTCGCACGCCATGCACGTCCGTTTCGGCTACTGCTTCAAGGCGCCCCCGGGCAGCGAGTATCCGCCGATCGCCGCCGAACGGCGGCTCACGCCGGGCAAGGCGGTCAGCATCGCCGGGCAGGGCGGCGACATCGAGGTGATGCCGGTGTTGCAGAACCATGGCGATATCTCCTCGCTCGGCTTCCGCATTGGCAACGTCGCCTACTCGGCCGACATCAAGAGCCTGCCCGATGAGTGCCTGCCGCTGATGGCCGGACTCGACGTCTGGATCGTGGACGCGCTGCGCAAGACGCCACACCCGAGTCACATGAACCTGGCCGAGGCGCTGTCCTGGATCGAGCGCGTCAAACCTAAGCGCGCGATCCTGACCAACCTGCACACCGACATGGACTATGCCGCGCTGCGCGCGTCGCTGCCGCCACACATCGAGCCGGCCTATGACGGCATGAGCTTCGGCGCCTGACTTGCTGCCGTGCTTCGCCGTCTGACGTGCCGCCGC
>DASXOK010000159.1:0-1616 GCA_036494425.1 Pseudolabrys sp. | reverse complement strand
TGCGCTGACCGTCGAAAGTTGAGTGGATTTAGGAGAGTCTCAGGTTCCGCATGTGCCGTTGTCATGCCGCTGTCGTGAAGATGTCGTTTTCCTCATTTTGCCATGCCTGACAAAACATTATCCCGCACGCCGCTCGTCGATTCGTCCGCGTCCCTGAAGGACGCGACGCTCGGCGCCTATACGGAAGTCGGCGCGCGCACCAAGCTGCTCGAAGTGGAGCTCGGCGATTACTCGTATGTCGTCAACGACAGCGACATCGCCTACACGACCATCGGCAAGTTCACCTCCATCGCGGCGATGACGCGCATCAATCCCGGCAATCATCCGATGGAGCGCGCAAGCCAGGCGCATTTCAGTTATCGCGCCAGCGCCTATTTCGAGGGCGAGCGCGACGAGGAGGCCTTCTTTGCGTGGCGGCGCGCGCAGCATGTGAGCATCGGCCATGATGTGTGGATCGGCCATGCGGCCATCGTGCTATCGGGCCGCGCCATCGGCAACGGCGCGGTCATCGGCGCCGGCAGCGTCGTCACCAAGGATATTCCGGCCTATGCGGTCGCCGTCGGCAATCCGGCGCGGGTTGTGCGTCCGCGCTTCGCCCAGGATATCGCCGCGCGACTCGAAGCCTTCGCCTGGTGGGACTGGCCGCACGACCTCCTGCACACGGCGCTCGCTGACTTCCGCGCGCTGAGTGCCGCGCAGTTCCTCGACAAATATGAGCAACACGACGACAGGGCCGCGAACACCGCGGCGGAATGAGGTTTGACAGTGCGAATTCAAGGCGGACAGGCATTGATCGGCGGTGCGTGGAGCGACGCGGCGATCGACATCGACGAAGCTCACGGTGCGATCCGCGCCATCGGCAGCGAGACCGGCAACGGCCGCTGCATCGACGCGAGCGGCCTGTATGTGCTTCCGGGCATCGTCGACATCCATGGCGACGCCTTCGAGCGGCAGTTGATGCCGCGGCCCGGCGTCGGCTTCCCCATCGACGTGGCGCTGATGGAAAGCGACCGCCAGGCGGTGAGCAACGGCATCATCACGATGTATCACGGCGTCACCTGGTCCTGGGAGCCGGGCCTGCGCAGCGCCGACAATGCGCGCGCGGTGCTCACCGCGATCGAGGGCCTGCGCAAGCAACTCGGCGCCGACACGCGGTTCCATCTTCGCTACGAGACCTTCAATCTCGAAGCGGAAGCGGAAGTGAGCGACTGGCTCGCCAGCCGCCGCATCGGCATGCTCGGTTTCAACGATCACATGCCGGGCGACAACATGCCGCCGCGCACGCGCAAGGTCGCGCAGATGGCGGAGCGGGCGGGGCTTTCGATCGAGGATTTCAGCGCGCTGGTCGAGCGCTTGCGCGCGCGCGCCGACGAGGTGCCGCAGTCGATCGCGCGTCTGGCCGGCACGGCGCGCGCGAACGACGTGCCGCTCTTGTCGCACGACGACATGAGCCCGGAGCAGCGCCGCTGGTTCCGCGCGCTGGATTGCCGTCTCGCCGAATTCCCGACGACGATGGAGACGGCCGAGGACGCGACCAAGGCGGGCGATGACATCGTGCTCGGTGCGCCGAACGTGGTGCGCGGCGGCAGCCATATCGGCTGGATCGGCGCGGCCGA
>DASXOK010000158.1:0-4846 GCA_036494425.1 Pseudolabrys sp. | reverse complement strand
GCGGCGATTTCCGCGAGCGCCGCCAGCGCGCGCTCGTCGCGCTCGATGGCAACGACGCGGCGCGCCCCGAGCGCAAGCAGCGCACGCGTCAGGCCCCCCGGCCCAGGGCCGACTTCGACCACCGTGATGTTTTCGAGCGGCTCCGCGGCGCGGGCGATCCGTGCGGTCAGGTTGAGGTCGAGCAGGAAATTCTGTCCCAGCGACTTCTTCGCCGACAGGCCGTGCCGGCGAATGACGTCGCGCAGTGGCGGCAGGTCGTCGATCTGGGCCATTTAGGTGGCGGGGGCGAGGACGGCCGTCTTCGCGGTCAGCCGCGCGGCCAATTTTAGCGCCGCGGCGAGGCTTGACGGATTGGCGCGGCCCGTGCCGGCGATGTCGAACGCCGTGCCATGATCGGGCGAGGTGCGCAGGAAGGGCAGGCCGAGTGTTACGTTCACGCCGCAGTGGAAGTCGAGCGTCTTGATCGGGATCAGCGCCTGGTCGTGATACATGCACAGGGCGACGTCGTAGCGTGCGCGCGCCTCGTCATGGAACATCGTGTCGGCCGGCAGAGGTCCCGTGGCGTCGATGCCCTCGGCGCGGAGCCGTGCCACCGCCGGCGCCACGATCGTCTCGTCTTCCTCGCCGAGCGCGCCGTCCTCGCCCGCATGCGGATTTAGACCGGCAACCGCCAGGCGCGGCTTGGCGACATCGAACCACGTCGCGAGATCGTGCGCGACAATGCGCCCGGTCTTCACGATCAGATCGGAGCTGAGCTGCGCGACCACTTCCTTGAGCGGAATATGGATGGTGACCGGGACGACCGCGAGCACTGGCGACCAGAGCATCATCACCGGCATCACCGTCCTGCCGGTCGATTCCTCGGCCAGCCTGGCCAGGAATTCGGTGTGCCCGGGATCGACGAAACCGGTGCGGTAGAGCACGTTTTTGGCGATCGGATTCGTGACGACGGCGCCCGCGCGCCCAGCCATGACGTCGGCCACAGCGCGACGGATCGAGCCGATCGCCGCCGGTGCGCTGCTGGCATCCGGTTCGCCCGGCTTTGCCGTAACCGGAAGGTCGAGCGGCACCACCGGCAGTGCTTTGGCGAACGCGCCGTTGGTCTGCTCGGGCGTCACCGCCTTGAGCGGCACATCGAGGCTGAGCAGGCGCGCGCGCGCCGCCAGGAAGTCCGTATCGCCGATGACGTAGAATGGCGCCAAACCGAACTCGCGCCGGCGTTTCCACAGCGTCAGCGTGAGATCGGGGCCGATGCCTGCCGGCTCGCCCAGCGTCAGCGCCAGGGGAAGGCCCGCACTCATTTGTACTCGATCATCGCCTGCTTGCGGATCTCGTCCAGATACTTCTTGGATTCCGCTTCATAGCGCTTGTTGAATATCTGCTCGCGCGCCTCACGCTGCGCAGGGGACTCGGTGGTGCTTTCCTTCTTGCCGCAGACTGCGAACATTTGCACGCCCTGCGCCGTCACTTCCGGTGAGGTCAGCCGTCCGACTTCCACAGCGTTGAGCGTATCGCGCAATTGCTGCGGCAGGTCGGATGAGTTGCGTGTGACCGGTTCGCGCACCGCCACGTCGCGCAGTCCCCGCGCTAAAGCCAAGCCCTGAGTGCAGGACGTGAACCGGCCACGCAAGTTTTCGGCTTCCTGCCGCTTTGCCGAGACCACACCGTCGCCCGCGCCGCGCGGCACCACGATGGTGATTGGGTAGAGCGTGTAATTATAGCCGACTGCGGTGGTGTTCGCCTCATTGCGCGCCTTCAGCGCGTTGGCAATGTCGGCTTCGCCCACCTGCAACGAGGGGCCGAACTTGCCGCGCACGAGCTGACTCCAAGTCAGTTCGGCACGGATACGCGCCTTCAGCGCCGCCGGGGACACGCCAGCCCGCTCCAAGAATTGGGCGAACTGCTCCGGGGTGATGTGCTGGCGCGTCGCCATGCCTTGGTAGGCACTGTCGACGTCGGCATCGGTCACCTCCAGGCCGTACATTTTGGCCTTGGTGATCTTTATCCGGTCATCGATCAGTTCGTTGATGACCTCCTGGCGTGTCGGGTTTTTGTGTGTCGAACTGGCGAGCAGTTTGGTGCGTTGCTGGATATCGAGCTCGGTGATGGGGGAGCCGTTGGCAACCACCACCACCTGCGCTTCCGCCGCCATCGGCAGAGCGAGGCCCAGGGCCAAAATGGCCACCGCTAGCCACGGACCAATTGTCGCACGTTTCACGTTCGTCCTCGGCATTTCTTCATCCATCGCGTCGGAAGGCGCATGCGGCGCCGCCGGCGTCCCATTAAAGACCGCCCGTACCCGACCCGCCGCCCAGAGAGCTGACGCCCTGCGAAACCGATGTGCCACCCAGCGTTCGCAAGCTGAGCTGGAGCATGATCGTGTGGTTGGCGGTCACGTTTCCGCTGTAGGTATAATCTGTAATGTAATTCAGGGCCAAGATGAGGCAATCGTCGACGTAGCCTAGCCCGATGCGGGTCTGGTCGAATTTACCGGCATTGAGATCGTAGCGCGCGCCGGTGATGAGCGCCCAGTTGGTGTCCAGCTTGATCGTGCTGCTGCCGAGCACGCCTTGGCGAGCGGTGAGGAAGCCGATCTCGGGCTGGGCGGCGTAATCGCCATAGAGCAGGGTGCCGTTGAAGCGGCCGAAGCTGGCGTCCCCCTCCAGTTCGAAGCGCTGCACAGCGAAGGTGTCGTTGTTGAAACGGAAGCGAGACGTGAACGTGTAGGTGCTGTTCGGCTGGTAGGACACGCGCGCCACATAGTCGGAGCGGGTGGTGTCGAGACCGCTGTCGAGGCCGGTATTTGTCGGGGTTGGTTGGGCGTAGGAGTTCAACCCGAAGAGCTGGTAGGACTGGCCGAACAGGACGTTGACGAAGCCGCCTTGATTGAATTGGGCCGTGTAGTTCACGCCGTAGTTGGCGCGGCCGCCGCCTTCGACGCGGTCCCAGCCGGAGAACTTGTCGACGCGGAACAGGTTGCTGTCGTCGAAGGTCAGGCTCTGCGCGTCCTCGTTTGGAAATTTGCCGATGTTGGTCTCGTTCGGCCGCGCAATGACTTGCGCGATCGGCTCGATCGTCTGCGTGCCCCATGACTGAACGCTGATGAACGGATACCGATACTCCAGGCCGATGGTCGGCATGCCGCGCACGAGGTCGGTCTCGCCCGGCTGATAGAAATTCGACACGCCGGGCTGGTTGTAGACGTCCACCGTGGCGGCGTCGGCACGGAGCGAGGCGAAAGGCGTGAAGATCTGGCCAAACTGGTCGGTGATGCTGCGACGCCAATTCAGTTCGGCCGACAAGCGGCTGTAGGTGCCGGGAAAGCCGCGCAGCAAACAGTCCGAGGCCGTCTTGGCGGTATCGGCGGTATTGAGGCAGCTCCCGTTGTTGAACGCCGTTTGCGTGATGGGGTCGAAATTGGCCTCTTGGCGGCTCAGGCTGGTGAAGTTGATCTTGTAGCCGAGTTCGCCGCCAAGGATCGGATGGTCGAAGGTGTAGTCGTAATCGATCACCGGATGGATGATCGGGATCTGGCTCTGCACATCGTATTGCGAGAAGCCGAGATAATAGATGCTTCGGGCATCGAAATAGCTGCGGTCGCCGCGCCCGGTCAGATAGAGATCCGAGATGCCGGTCGACGTGGCGTCCTGGAGCGGGTCGGTGACGCGGTAGCGCGACAGGCTCGGATTGTAATTCTGCAAGAAATACTTGTCGGAAAGGGCAACCGCGTCCCAGCCCCAGATCCATTTGTCGTTAAGCGCGAACTGGCCCGAGCTTTCTACGCTGCCGCGCCACTGGCGATCCCCCGAGGCGGTCGATGTGCCCGAGAAGTAATCAGGGTCGAGCTGATAAATGCCGGCGCCGCGGATCGAATAGGCGCCGTTGAGCAGGCGCTGGCGGAATTCGCCCTGCAGCATCGGCCCCTGCTTGGTCGTGATCATCGGGGCGAAGGTGGCGTCATAGTCCGGCGCCAGCGCCCAGTAGTAGGGCACTTCCACGCCGAAGCCGAAATTCGAGTTTGAGTTGACCGACGGGAACAGGAACCCGGACTTGCGCTTCACGGTCGGATCGGGCGCCGAGAAGTAGGGCATCCACGCCAGCGGCTTGCCGAAAAACTCGAGGGTGGCATCCTCGAAATACATCATCCGCTCACCCTGATTATGGATGATGCGCGCGGCCTTCACCTGCCAGAGCGGGGGCTTCTTCGGGTTGTCCTTACAGGCCGCGCAGGCGGTGTAAACGCCGTTATGGAAGACGGTGTAGTTGCCGCCGGAGCGTTCGGCGCTGCTGGCGGCCATGCGGGTCTGGTCAGGCGAATCCAGGCGCAGCGAATCGACGAACCCGTCCCGGTAGTCATCGGACAGGTCCATGATGTTGCCATAGGTGATCTTGCCTTCCTCGTCGGTCAGGCGAACGTTGCCCTCGGCGTGGAGGCGTTTGGTCTTATGGTCGTAGATGACCTTGTCGGCTTCGAGCGTCGAGCCGCCATAGTAAATCTGCACGTTGCCGACGGCGGCGACGCGATTGTTGGCGTAGTCGTAGTCGATCTCCGCCGCCTGCACGAGCATCTGCTTCTGGCCGGCGGCATTGGTAAGCGTCGTCTGCGGCCGCTTCACCGGCGCTGGGCGGGTCGGAAAGGTCAGCTCTTGGCCATGTGCCGGGGTTGGTGCGGACGCGAACAATCCGCCGCACGCCAGAAGGCTGAGGACAGCAAGCAGACCTGCGACACCGCGGCGATACGGCCTGGGCGCTGGTGGACGAGCGTTAGCCAGCCCCTCCATCACCCATCCTCCTGATACAACAACGCAATAAACCCCGTCAGACCGCCGACAAGCACAGGCAGCCA
>DASXOK010000157.1:0-3716 GCA_036494425.1 Pseudolabrys sp. | reverse complement strand
TCATCGAGATAATTGAATATTGCCGTTGCGTCCGCTTGAGAGCGCCTGGTGAAGCGAACTCTCATACGCCGTGGCGCTTCCAGAACGCTTCCATCTCTTCGTCGGGAACGAATTCGCCACGGCGAGCCTGCTCAAGTCCTTTGCGAATGGCGACTCGCGTCTCATCATCGAGCGGCTCTATCTCCGTTTCGAGATCAGCAAGAATGGCGAGCGCGAGCGCGTCCTGCTCCTCCTCGGGAAGCTCTCTCGCCTTCGCGATTGCCTGATCAAGCAACTTGGTCATGGCGCCACTCTCACAGATTCATCTTTCATAATGATCCCGCACCAGCCGGTCGAGGAGCCGCACACCCCAGCCGGAGCCCCAGCTGCGATTGATATCGTTCTGCCGCGAGTCGAAGCCGGTGCCGGCGATGTCGAGATGCGCCCACGGGATCTTGTCGTCGACGAAGCGCTTGATGAACTGCGCCGCCGTGATGGCGCCGGCCCAGCGCGAGCCGCCCGTGTTCTTCACATCGGCGAATTTCGAGTCGATCATCTTGTCGTATTCGGGGGCGAGCGGCATGCGCCATACCTTTTCGCCCGTCACCTCGCCCGCCTTGGTGAGACGCTCGGCGAGTTCGTCGTTGTTGCAGAACATGCCGGCGAATTCCTGGCCGAGTGCGACGATGATGGCGCCAGTCAGCGTCGCCAGATCGATCATAAACTTCGGCTTGAAGCGCTGCGCCGCGTACCAGATCACGTCGGCGAGGACGAGACGGCCTTCGGCGTCGGTGTTGATGATCTCGATGGTCTGGCCCGACATCGACTTGACGATATCGCCGGGGCGCTGGGCATTGCCGTCCGGCATATTCTCAACGATGCCGATGAGGCCGACGGCGTTCACCCGCGCTTTCCGCGCCGCAAGCGCCTGCATCAGGCCGACGACGCAAGCGGCGCCCGCCATGTCGCCCTTCATGTCCTCCATGCCGGCGGCTGGCTTGATCGAGATGCCGCCGGTGTCGAAGCAAACGCCCTTGCCGATGAAGGCGACCGGCGCGTCGCCCTTTTTGCCACCGTTCCAGCGCATGACCACCAGGCGGCTTTCGCGCGCCGAGCCCTGGCCGACGCCGAGCAGCGCGTTCATGCCGAGTTTTTTCATCGCCTTGATGTCGAGCACCTCGACGGCGACGCCGGTTTTCTTCAGGACTGCGGCGCGGCGCGCGAATTCCTCCGGATAGAGGACGTTGGCCGGCTCGTTGACCAGATCGCGCGCCATCAGCACGCCGCCGGCGATCGCCTCGCGGGCCTCATAGGCCTTGCGCACACCACCGACGTCACCGAACGCGACGGTGACGTTGCGCTTTTCCGGCGGCTTGTCCTCTTCCTTACGCTTGGTCTTGTAGCGGTCGAAGGCATAGGCGCGCAGCCGGATGCCCTGGGCGAGGTCCGCGGCCTGCTCGGGCTTGAGCGGCCCGTTTGGCAGTTCGGCGAAGACCGTCGCTTCAGCGGCCGAGACCGGCACCTTGCCCATGGCCAGTCCGCCGAGCCTCAAGAAGTCCTTCTGCTCGAGCGCAGAGGCCTTGCCAGCGCCGATGATGACCAGCCGGGCGACCTTCAGCCCCTCCGGGACGATCAGCTCCAGCGACGAGCCGCTCTTGCCGGTGAAGCGCTCAGCCTTGGCGGCGCGTGCCACCAGGCCGGTGGCCGAGCCCAGCGCCATGGTTGTCGCGGAGCCGAACTTCAGCTCGTCGTCGCAAAAGACGATGAGCACGCCCCGGGCCGGAGCAGCGAATGGGCCAAACCCGAGCTTGGGGGCGTCGGTCATCGGATGGGTCCTTGTTTTCAAAAAGATGCGAAGTGCGGCAAGACGGCAACGGTCGGCATGGGTCCCATATGGCCCACGGTTCAGGGCTCTGCAAAGGCCTAATGAGCCGTCATTATGGGCTTTTCACAGGGTGGCGCGACAGCCCCACCCCCAGGGGCGCGGGAAAGCTGCAGGACTTCGCGCAATACGCTTGCGAGAATCGGTCGCCGCGGGCACGCAATCCAGGCTAAGGTCCGCACACGACTTAACTTTTTGTTGTGCATGTTCGACGCCCAACCGCCTTCGCCCGGCCATTTTGTGGACCGATCAAGGTAAACGTAAATGGGGGTCGAGTTTACGTTAAAGCCGCGCTGCGCGTCCGGTGGGGGATCCGGGCGGCACGGCCCGGTCTACGCCGGATGTGGGGGACGACGCCGCGGATGGGCTCCATCAGTCGCTACATTTTCCGCACGACGTTCGGTGCGTTCACGGTCGTGCTCATCAGCCTGACGGCCGTGATCTGGGTCACGCAGGCGCTGCGCGACTTTGATCTGATGACCAGCCAAGGCCAGACCATCCTCGTGTTCGTTGGGATCACCGGCCTGATCATCCCCCTTCTGGTCCTGGTGATCGCGCCGATCGCGCTTCTGATCGCGGTTGCGCACACGCTCAACAAGATGTCGACGGATTCCGAGATCATCGTAATGAATGCGGCCGGCATGTCGCCATGGGTCCTTTTCCGGGCCTTCATGACGGTGGCGCTGGTGGTGTCGCTCATGGTCGGCGCGATCAGCGCCTATCTGGCGCCCAAGGGCCTGCGCATGCTGCGCGACTGGCTGACCGAGGTGCGCGCCAATGTGGTGAGCACCATCGTGCAGCCCGGGCGCTTCACCTCGATCGAAAGCGGCGTGACCATCCATATCCGCGAGCGGCGCAGCAACGGCCAGCTCATGGGCATCTTCCTCGACGACCGGCGCAATCCGGCCGAGCGCGTCACCGTGCTCGCTGAGGTCGGCGAATTGATCGACAACGACAAGGGCACCTTCCTGGTGCTGCAAAAGGGCATCGTGCAGCGGCACGAGACCAATCAGCGCGACCCGGCCATGGTGGTGTTCGACCGCTACGCCTTCGACCTGTCGCAGTTCGCGGGCGGCCCCCAGGCGGTCAAATACTCGATCCGCGAGCGCTATCTCTGGCAGCTTTTGTTCCCCGATCCGAAGGACCCGTTCTACGTCGAGCAGCCGAACCAATTCCGTGCCGAGTTGCATGACCGGCTGATCGCGCCGCTCTATCCCCTCGCCTTCGTGGTGATCGCCTTCGCCTATCTCGGAGCGCCGCGCACGACGCGCCAAAGCAGAACGATGTCCATGGTCGGCGCCGTCGGCGTGGTGGCGCTGCTACGGCTGGTTGGATTTGTTTCGACCGTGTTCGGCGCCTCGGCGCCGTGGATGCTGTCGCTGCAATATGTGGCGCTCGCCGCGGCCTTCGTTTTCGGTTTTTTCGTGATCCGCACCGGCCTGATCATCGAGCCGCCGGCCTTCCTCACGAACTGGATCACTGCGCTGACCGAGCGCATCGCGCAACGCTTTGCCACGACATGACGTGACCGATGCCGATTGTTGGTGGAACACTCACGCGTTATTTCGGACTGCGCTTCCTGAGCTCAGTCCTGCTGGTGTTTCTCGGCATCTTCGGGCTGGTGGCGCTGCTCGACTATATCG
Source organism: Pseudolabrys sp. (assembly GCA_036494425.1). Lineage (GTDB taxonomy): Bacteria > Pseudomonadota > Alphaproteobacteria > Rhizobiales > Xanthobacteraceae > Pseudolabrys. Next base: position 212 of record DASXOK010000157.1, on the reverse strand, counting down.
AGTTGATGCGCCGCGCCAGCGACATACCCAATGTCTCGGCGATCCTGGTGGCGAAGACCTCCCTGTACCGCGTGCCGCAGGTGACCGAGCGCATCATGCCCTTCTGCGTGCTGATCGGGGCGATGTCGTGCTATCTCAATCTCTCGCGGCGGCTGGAATTGGTGATCGCGCGCGCCGCCGGCATGTCGGCCTGGCAGTTCGTCTCGCCGGCT
>DASXOK010000156.1:0-1649 GCA_036494425.1 Pseudolabrys sp. | reverse complement strand
TCGCGGGTGAGGGCCAGGCGCCGCTTATGGAAAGCGGCGAGTGTGCTGCGGTGCCCGATCGAAACGATCGTCGCGTGCGACAGCCGCTGCTCGAGAAGCCGGTAGAGGGCGGCCTCAGCCGGCTCGTCGAGTGAGGCCGTGGCCTCGTCGAGGAACAGGTAGTCAGGCGCATGCAGCAGCGCGCGAGCGACGCCGAGCCGCTGCTGTTCGCCGAGCGATAGCATGCGATTCCAATGCGCCTCCTCCTCGACGCGCTCAGCCAGAGCCGGAAGGCCGACAGCGGCGATTAGCTCCGCCACATGGGCCGTGTCGAACTGTCCGGGCTCGGCCGGATAAGCGACCGCGGCGGCCAGCGGCGCGATCGGGAAATAGGGCCGCTGCGGCAGGATCATCACCTTGGCGCTCTTCGGCACGGTGATACGTCCTGCCCCGAACGGCCAGACGCCGGCGAGCGCGCGGAAGAGCGTGGACTTGCCGGCACCGGAGGGGCCGGTCACGAGCACCTGCTCGCCGAGGCCGATGGACAGGTCGCTCGCATTCACCAGCGGCACGCCGTTCGGCAGGCGTACCGAGAGATCCTTGAACGTGACGGCGGATGCGTCCGCCGTCGTGACCGCGATGCCTGTCTCCGTCGTGGCCACCGCGCGCGCGGCCGCGACCGAGCGGTCGAAGCCTTCGAGACGTTCGATGGTCGCGCGGAAGTCGGCCAAGCTGCGATACAGGCTGACGAACACCGACAGCGAATCCTGCACGCGGCCGAAGGCATTCGCCGTCTGCATCAGCCCGCCGAGCTGGACGGCGCCGGCGAAATAGGCCGGGCTCACCATGATGAAGGGGAAGACGACGGCGGCCTGCGAGTAGCCGGCGGTGAAGAAGGTGAGCTTCTTCTGTCGCGTCATGATCGCCATCCAGTTAGAGACGACACTGCCGAATCGGTACAGCAGGCGGTCGCGTTCGGCGACCTCGCCGTCGAGGAGCGCAATCTGCTCCGAGTTCTCGCGCACGCGCACGAGATTGAAGCGGAAGTCCGCTTCATAGCGCTGCTGCTGGAAGTTAAGCGCAATCAGCGGCCGGCCGATGAGATGGGTGATGGCGGTGCCGAGGATGGCGTAGATGAGCGCCGCCCACAGGAGATAGCCCGGGATATTCCAACTCATTCCGAACAGATGCAGCGGCGCCTCGGTTGAGAGACCCCAGAGTATGATCATGAAGGAGAACAGCGTCACCGCCGAGTTCAGCAATTGGAGGCCGATGCTCAGCGTGAGCTGGATGAACGACGCGATGTCTTCGGCGATACGCTGATCCGGGTTGTCGGCGGCGTCGCCAAGAAGCTGCATGCGATAATGATTAGCGCCGGCCATCCAGTGGTCGAGATAGGTGCGCGTCAACCAGCGGCGCCAGCGGATCTGGAGCCATTGATTGAGATAGAGCTGATAGACCGCGAGGAGGATGAACGCCGCCGCCAGCACGCAGAAATAACCGAGTTGGTAGACGAAGGCGTTCCAATCCCGGTTTTGAAGTGCGTTGTAGAAATTCGCGTTCCAGCTGTTAAGCAATACCGTGATGCCGACGATCGACAATTCGATGGAAATCACCGCGGCGAGGAGCAACCGCCCTGACCAGCGGTCTTCAGAGCTGAAATAGGGGCT
>DASXOK010000155.1:0-2569 GCA_036494425.1 Pseudolabrys sp. | reverse complement strand
TGAAATCCTTGGTGAACTGCACCCGGTAGGTCGCGTGCGGAACGGGCGGCGGCATCACGCGCCTCCGATCGCCGCATACACCGACCATGGCGGAAGGTCGCGCGGCGGCGCGTCGCCCCAGATAGGCTCGCCCCACGCGATCGGAGGACAGGGCGTCGACGTGTCCGCGAAGTTCACCAGCAGCAACAGACTGCGCGAGCCGGCCGGCCACGACGCATGCAAGATGCCGTCGTCGAACGTCGCGGTGTTCTCGCCCGTCATCGCTGGGATGAGCGGCACGATCCTTTGCCGGCGCGCCGCCAAGAGGGATCGCGTCAGTGCAAGGCGCCTCGCGTGCTCGGATTTGCCGAGCGCATTCCAGTCGAGGACGGCGGACGCACGCGTATCGCCGGAGAGAGGATCGGGGATCTCGTCGCCGTATCTCGCATAGGCTTCGGCGAATTCGCGCTTGCGCCCATTGCGCACGGCATCGGCGAGATCGCCTGTGAAGTCGCAGAAGAAGGGGAACGGCTCGGTCGCACCCCATTCCTCGCCCATGAACAGAAGCGGCGGCGAGGGCTGCAACAGCAGCACGGCCAAGGCGACATTTAGCGCCTCGGACTTGGCGAGCACGCTGAGCCTTTCGCCGAGCGGGCGGTTGCCGATCTGATCGTGGTTCTGGATGAAGTCGACAAAGGCTGTCGGCGGCAGATGGCGGCTCGGCTCGCCGCGCGGGTCGCCTTTGCGATGCGCCGAAGGCTCGCCTTGATAGGCGAACCCTTCGGCGAGAGTGCGCGCCACGTGCTGCCCGGTGTTCTCGTAGTCATGGTAGTAGCCGTCATTCTCGCCGGTCAGCAGCACATGCCAGGCGTGGTGATAGTCGTCGTTCCACTGCGCGCGAAAATGACCCGCAGGCGGGTCTTCGTCCGGCGCCAGCAATTCAGCGCGATTGTCGCCGTTCTCCAGTACGAGGTGTATGTGGCGGCCGCACTCGCGCGCGAAGACGCCGGCCGCCTCGCTCAGCTCGCGCAAAATGTCCGGTTCGCCCGGCGTGACGATCGCGTGCACGGCGTCGAGGCGCAGCCCGTCGAAGCGATAATGCCGCAGCCAATGCAGGGCGTTTTCGATCGCATAGGCGCGCACCATCGGCTGGCGAAAGTCGATCGCGCCACCCCAGGGCGTATGCGCGTCGGAGAAGAACGCGGGCGCGATGCGGCCGAGATAATTCCCTTCCGGGCCGAAGTGATTGTAGACGACGTCGAGGAAGACCATCAGCCCGTGCGAATGCGCAGCGTCGATCAGCGCCTTCAAGTCGTCGGGCCGTCCGTAAGCGGAATCCGGCGCGAAAGGTAGCACGCCGTCATAGCCCCAATTCCAGCGCCCCGGAAAATCCGACAGCGGCATCAATTCCAGCGCGGTGATCCCGGTCGCGGCGAGATGATCAAGCTTGCCGACGATGGCGCGGAACGTGCCCTCGGGCGTATAGGTGCCGACATGTATTTCGGAGAAAACGGCCTCTTCCCACGGCCGGCCTTTCCACTCCGTGCATTGCCAGGCGTAACGGCGGTCGATCACCTCGCTCGGGCCGTGCACGTCGTCCGGCTGGAAATGCGAGGCGGGGTCGGGAATGTCGAGTTCGCCGTCGATCCTGAATCGGTAACGCGTGCCGGGCCGGGCATTGGGCGCATGAAATTCGAACCATTCACCGGTCCTCGCCATCGCCATCGGTCTGTCGATGATCAAATCGACCGCGCGCGCGGCCGGCGCCCACAGTCGGAACGTCACGCCGTCGTCCGTGAGCAGGGGTCCGAAACGCGGCCGCGTGATCACGGCGCACCTGCGAAGGCCAGGATCGCACGCGCCTGGGCGCTCCATGTCTCGCCGGGCTTACCGGCGTCCGCATTGGACTGTCCGTCGGAGGTGTCGAGCACGCGCTGCCATTGCATGGTGTTCGGCCATTCGGGAAACGTCACGTCGACCGCCTCATCCGCGCCGTTGAACACGATAAACAGCGGTTGGCCTTTCTCGTGGACCGCGGCCACCACGTAAGCGAGGAAGCGCCCGTCGGGAAAATTCCAATCGCCTTCGCCCATCTCGGCGCCGGACGGCGTCAGCCATTTCACGTCATAGCTGCCGTCGGCGCGCTTTCCCTCCGCCCAATGATGCGGCTTGAGCTGGGGAAAGCGCTGGCGAAGCCGGGTCAACTCGCCGACGACATCCGTCATGTCGTCGGCGGTGCCGAGGTTACCCCAATGGGTCCAGCCGATCTCGTCGTCCTGGCAATAGGTGTTATTGTTGCCGTTCTGGCTGTTGCCGACTTCGTCGCCGGCGAGCAGCAGCGGCACGCCATGTGCCAGAAGCAGCGACGCCAGCATGTTGCGCCGCGCGCGCCGCCGCAGGTCTTGAATAGGAGGATCGTCGCTGTCGCCCTCCTGCCCCCAATTGCTGCTTTGGTTGTCGTCCGAACCGTCACGATTGTCCTCGCCGTTCGCTTCGTTGTGCTTGTGCTCGTACATCGTCACGTCGGCGAGCGTGAAGCCGTCGTGAACGGTAATATGATTGACGCCCGAACGCGGCCCGCGGCCGAGAT
>DASXOK010000154.1:0-8282 GCA_036494425.1 Pseudolabrys sp. | reverse complement strand
CCGACGGCCTGGGCTTGAAGATCGGCGACGAGATCGTCGTCAACGTGCTCGGCCGCGACATCCCGGCGAAGATCGCCAATCTGCGCAACATCGACTGGCAGGGGCTGGGCATCAATTTCGTGCTGGTGTTCTCGCCGAATGCCTTCAAGGGCGCGCCGCACAGCCATGTCGCGACGCTGACCGAGGCCCACCCAGGTTCCACCGATGATGCCCGCATCGTCAAGCAGGTCGCCGACGCCTTCCCGATGGTGACGAGCGTGCGCGTCCGGGAAGCGCTGGAGACCGTCGGCAACGTCGTCAACAACCTCGTGCTGGCGATCCGCGGCGCCAGCGCGATCACGCTTTTGGCGGCCGCGTTGGTTTTGGGCGGCGCGCTCGCCGCCGGGCACCGGCATCGCGTTTACGACGCCGTGATCCTCAAGACGCTGGGCGCCACGCGCGCGCGGCTGCTCACGGCCTATACGATCGAATATCTGATGCTCGGGGTGGCGACGGCGATGTTCGGCGTGCTCAGCGGTTTGGTGACGAGCTGGCTCATTGTCACAGAGCTGATGCACCTTCGCTTCATGTGGTTACCGTGGCCGGCGATGGCGGCGGCCGCCGCCGCGGTCGCGGTCACGCTGGTTCTCGGCCTCCTCGGGACGTTCCGGGCTTTGGGCCAGAAGCCTGCGCCAGTGCTCAGAAATCTCTAGGGTTTTGCGACATTCCGCCGCGCGGCATAACCCCCCTGATACCGGTGTGGCTTTTCCCATATAATTGGCATCCGAGACGGGTTAAGCTTTGGCAATAGAAGGGGCCTTGATCGGGTCACATCTGGCGCGAAGACTTGCAACTGACTAGATTCACGCTCGACCGCGACGGCCATCGCCGGCGCGTTTCCTGTAACCGGCCCCGTAGGGCCGGGACTTTGAGAGAGGGATCCTCGATGTCGGACTTCGACCGTAACGTAGCTGCCCGCGGCTTCGGCACGCGTGCGGCCGCGGTAGATGCAGGCCTCCGCGCCTACATGCTCCGCGTTTACAACTATATGGCCGCCGGCGTCGCTCTGACCGGCGTCGTCGCCTGGCTTACCTTCAACGCCGCGGTGCAGACCAATGACGCCGGACAGCTGGCGCTGACCTCCTTCGGTCAGACCATCTTCAGCGGACCGCTGACGATCGTGCTGTTTCTCGGCACGCTCGGGCTGGTGTTCTTCATGAGCTTCCGCATCAACCGGCTCCAGGTGAGCACGGCGTTCATGCTGTTCATGGCCTACGCCGCACTGCTCGGGCTGATGCTGTCGTCGGTGTTCCTCGCCTATACCGGCGCGTCGATCACCCGCACCTTCTTCATCTCGGCGGCGTCGTTCGGCGCACTGAGCCTGTACGGCTACACCACGCAGCGCGATCTGTCGCCGATCGGGTCGTTCCTGATCATGGGCCTGTTCGGCCTGATCCTGGCATCGCTGGTCAACATCTTCCTGAAAAGCTCGGGTCTTGAGTTCGCGATCTCGGCCATCGGCGTCTTGATCTTCGCCGGCCTGACCGCCTACGACACCCAGCGGATCAAGGAGATGTACAGCGCCTATGACGACGGCACCGTCGCCGGCCGCAAGGCGGTGATGGGCGCGCTGACGCTCTATCTCGACTTCATCAACCTGTTCCTGTTCATGCTGCGCTTCTTGGGCGATCGGCGCTAAGGCGCCGTTGGGCGACCCGCGCTAAGCCAGCCCGCAGAACAGACCTGTTGAACGCCCGGGCCTCGTGCCCGGGCGTTTTGTTTTTTGGTAGTGTGCGCGCCGCATGAGTCTCACCATCCGCCCCGCCACCCTCGCCGATATCCCCACCATCACCCGCATCTACGGGGACTCCGTCACGCACGCGACCGCGTCGTTCGAGCTGGAAGCGCCGGACGAAGCGGAGATGGCGCGGCGGATGCAAGCATTGCTTGACGGCGGCTTTCCCTATCTCGCCGCCGATGCCGGCGGCACGCTGGGAGGCTACGCCTATGTCAGTCTCTACCGCGCGCGGTCGGCCTATCGCTTCACCGTGGAGAATTCGGTCTATGTTGCGCCGGAACAGCATCGCCGCGGCGTCGGCCGCGCGCTGCTGGCGGCGCTGATCGAGGCCTGCGAGGCGCGCGGCTTCCGACAGATGATCGCGGTGATCGGCGATTCCGCCAAACAGCAAGCCTCGATCGGTTTCCATGCTGCGTTGGGCTTCAAACATATCGGCATTCTGCCCGATGTCGGCTTCAAGCACGGGCGCTGGCTCGATACCGTGCTGATGCAGCGGGCTTTGGGGCCGGGCGGGACGACGACGCCGTAGTCGTGTTCTTTCCTCTCCCCGCAAATGCGGCGAGAGGTGAAGAAAGTCAGTTCGCTACCAGCGACAATGCCGACTTGTCGATTGCGCGCAGAACGCGGTCGAGCTCATGCCCACGCCGCACGATGTGGCCGGTGGCGGAGATGACGCTGTAGGCGCCCTGACGCCGCTCGAGCTTCGGATTCTTCTCGATGCGGTAGATCGGCACTTCCGAGCTGCGCCGAAATACTGAGAACACCGCACGGTCCTTGAGGAAATCAATGGCGTAATCGCGCCACTCGCCGGCGGCGACCATGCGACCATAGAGATCGAGAATGCGATTAAGCTCACGACGGCTGAAGGTAACCTTGTCCAGGGGGGTGAGTGTGTTGTGCGCCGGGACCACGCCCCCTTGCGGCTGACTCGGATCGATATCGCCGGGAGCAAACGTCATGCGGCGCCTCCTTTTTTCAAACTGTCATGATCGCGCCGCCGCCCGCCTACGGCAAGGGGATCGTCAGAGCAGGATGTGGCGTCGAAATGGGCGAAATGCACGGGAACGGATCACGAAGTCGTTAAACGCATCATAATAAGGCCCAATTTCGGCCAATCGCTGGTCACCCTGGAGCGGGATAACAGCACCGTTGCCTCATGGCCCGGTCCGGTTCGAACCCCGGATTCCTCAGCCCCCCAGCCCCCCGGGGCTCAGCCGACCGGGCCAGTTGAGTTCCGCGTACGGTTCAATCCCCTAAGACTCCAATCGGGTCGGCTTTGCCGGCCCGAATTTTTTTGCCGTGCTCCGTCATTCCGGGACGCGAGCAAAGTGAGCGGGCCCGGAATCCATACGCCGCAGCGTTGCGGAATGTGGATTCCGGGCTCGCGCCTCTGGCGCGCCCCGGAATGACAAGTCAGAGAATCAGTGCATGTCCGCGGTCGCGGCGCCGAGCATGAGGCCCGGCTTGGCCGCCGGCCCGCTTTGCACGATCACGGCAAGATGGTCGATGTCTTCAATAGTGAAATCGCTATCGGCGATCTTCGACACCGGCATGGAAAATTTCTCCGCCGCGCCATGCCAGTCGCCGAGCTTTAGCCAGCGGCGCACGACGTTGTAGTAGGTCAGCGTATGGCCGCGGTTCTCACCGCGCTCGATCGTCACCGGCAGCTTGCGGCTGATGGGACAGAGCCACACCTCGGCGCTTCCGTTCTTATCTTTGCCCGCCGGCACATTGACCGTTACGTTGCCGTCAGCAACCGCCATCGTGACCGGCAGCGTCAGCGGCGACGCGGTACTGTCCGTCTGAGCGATCGCCTTTTCGATGGCGCCCTTGTCACTGCCGAGCGCATGCACGATGCCGTTGACGACGACTTGCGGCGTGTAGACCTCGCGGTCGCCGCGAGCCTCGGCATAGGCGCGCTGGCGATCGGAATGGCCGTGCAATGCCAATGTATCTTTCCACCCGAGGTAATCCCAGTAATCCACCGGGAGACTCAAGGTGACCAGCGACGGGTCCTTCGACAGTTCGCCGAGCAGCCGGTCGGCCGGCGGGCAGGAGGAGCAGCCTTGGCTGGTGAAAAGCTCGATGACGGCGCGGGTTTCGCCTGCGATGCTGGAGTGCGCTGCAACAAGAGTCGCTGAGACGAGCGCGGCCGCAAAGGTGACGTGGCGATAGTTCATGCCGTTCCCGCGATGCCCCCTCACCTAGCGAGGCGCTTTATAAAGCGCCTCGCACATCACCCGCCACTCACTTCGCGGTGAGTGGACGCTTTCACATGGGGGTCTCAGCGGACAGCCGATCATCCCGCCAATTGACGCAGCACGTACTGCAGAATGCCGCCATTTCGGAAGTAATCGAGCTCATCCAACGTGTCGATGCGGCAGATGAGCGGCACACGCTTGAGCGTGCCATTGCCGGACACAATGTCGGCCATCAGCCGCTGGCGCGGCTTCAGCTCACCATGCAGGCCGCGGATGGTGACCTGCTCGTCGCCGGTCAGACCCAGCGTCTGCCACGATGTGCCTTCCTCGAAGACCAGCGGCATTACGCCCATACCCACAAGGTTCGAGCGATGGATGCGCTCGAACGATTGGGCGATCACGGCACGAACGCCGAGCAGCACGGAGCCCTTGGCCGCCCAGTCGCGCGACGAACCCGACCCGTATTCCTTGCCGGCGAAGACCACCAGCGGAACCTTGTCAGCCTTGTACTTCATGGCCGCGTCGTAAATGGCCAGGCGTTCCTTGGACGGATAGTGGATCGTCACGCCGCCTTCGACGCCCGGCACCATCTGGTTCTTGATGCGGATGTTACCGAAGGTGCCGCGCATCATGACTTCGTGGTTGCCGCGCCGTGTGCCGTATTGGTTGAAGTCGGCCGGCTTCACCTTGTGGCCGACCAGGTATTTTCCGGCCGGCGAGTCGATCTTGATCGAGCCGGCGGGCGAAATGTGGTCGGTGGTGATCGAGTCGAGCAGAAGCGCCAGCACACGGGCATCAACGATGTCCTCGAGCGGCTTCGGCTCCTTCTTCATACCAACGAAGTACGGCGGATTCTGCACGTAGGTCGACTTCTTGTCCCACGCGTAGGTCATGCCGCCCTTGACGCTGATCTTGCGCCAATTGGTATCGCCCTTGAACACGTCGGCGTACTTCTTGGCGAAGATCTGCTTGGTGACGTTCTTGCTGATGAACTCGCCGATCTCTTTGTTCGAGGGCCAGATGTCCTTGAGGAACACCTTTTTGCCCTTCTGATCGGTGCCGAGCGGTTCCTTGGCAAGGTCGACATACATCGAGCCGGCGATGGCGTAGGAGACGACGAGCGGCGGCGAAGCGAGATAGTTCGCACGCACGTCGGCGTTCACGCGGCCTTCGAAGTTGCGGTTGCCCGAGAGCACGGCGGCGGCGACGAGATCATTGTCGTTGATCGCCTTCGAGTTCTCCGGCGGCAGCGGACCCGAATTGCCGATGCAGGTGGTGCAGCCGAAGCCGACCAGATTGAAGCCGATCTTGTCGAGATCCTTCTGCAAGCCGGCCTTTTCCAGATACTCGGCCACGACCTGCGAGCCGGGCGCGAGCGAGGTCTTCACCCACGGCTTGGCGGTCAGGCCCTTGGCCGCCGCCTTGCGGGCGAGCAGGCCGGCGCCGATCATCACGCTCGGGTTCGACGTGTTGGTGCAGGAGGTGATGGCGGCGATGACGACGTCGCCATGGCCGAGATCGTAGTTCTTGCCGTCGACCGGGCCCCGCTTCTGCAGCTCGCCGCCCTTCTTGAACTCGGTGTCCATCGAGGTCGTGAAGCCGGGCTTCACGTCCTTGAGCGCGATGCGGTCCTGCGGGCGCTTCGGACCGGCGAGCGAGGGCTCGACCGACGCGAGATCCAGCTTGAGGACGTCCGTGAACATCGGGTCCGGCGTGGTCTTCACGCGGAACATGCCCTGCGCCTTGGCATAGGCTTCCACCAGCTTGATCACCTCAGCCGGGCGGCCGGTGTCCTTGAGATAGCGGAGCGTGTCGTCATCGACCGGCGAGAAGCCGCAGGTGGCGCCGTATTCCGGCGACATGTTGCCGAGCGTGGCGCGGTCGGCGATCGTGAGATGCGTCAGGCCAGGGCCGAAGAACTCGACGAACTTGCCGACCACACCGCGCTTGCGGAGCATCTCGGTGACGGTGAGCACCAAGTCGGTGGCGGTGACGCCCTCTTTGAGCTTGCCGGAAAGTTTGAACCCGATCACCTCTGGCAGCACCATCGACAGTGGCTGGCCGAGCATCGCGGCTTCCGCCTCGATGCCGCCGACGCCCCAGCCGAGCACGGACAGGCCGTTGACCATGGTCGTGTGCGAATCGGTCCCGACCAGCGTGTCGGGATAGGCGACTTCCATCGCACCCGACTTGCCGTCGATCTTCATCTTCTCTTTCTTGGTCCAGACCACGCGCGAGATGTACTCGAGGTTGACCTGGTGGCAGATGCCGGTGCCCGGCGGCACGACGCTGAAATTGTCGAACGAGCGCTGCGCCCATTTTAGGAACTGATAGCGCTCCTGGTTCTGCCGGTACTCTTCCTCGACGTTCTTCTTGAACGCCTGGTTGTTGCCGAAGAAGGTCACCGCCACCGAGTGGTCGATGACGAGATCGACGGGAACCTGCGGATTGATCTTCTTGGGATCGCCGCCGAGCGCCTTCATGGCGTCGCGCATGGCGGCCAGATCGACCACGGCGGGGACGCCGGTGAAGTCCTGCATCAGCACGCGGGCCGGACGGAACGCGATCTCATGCTCGGACGATTTGGTCTTCAACCATTCAGCGACGGCCTTGATGTCGTCCTTGGTCACCGTGCGCCCATCTTCGTTGCGCAGCAGGTTTTCCAGGATGACCTTCATCGAGAACGGCAGGCGGGAGATGCCCTTGAGCCCGTTCTTTTCGGCGATCGGAAGGCTGTAATAAACGTAGGTCTTGCTGCCAACCTTGAGGGTCTTGCAACATTTGTAGCTGTCGAGAGAAGTCATGTTGGCTTTTCCATTCCCGGCCGGGACATCGGCACTGGTCCGGTCTAAGCTTTTGCCCAGAAGGGGGAATTTCCGGTTGAAAAGCTCCGATCCCGAAATCCAGTTTCGTAACGCCGCAGATGCGGGCTTATAAGGTCTTTTCTCGCCCCGCGCCATATTTACTGGAACAGTTGTAAAAGATGCGCAGAATTTTGCTGTTTCCCGGCATTGCAGGCCTGCGGCACGCGCGCAGGGCGCGGCGCGGCTGATGCAACTCTCCGCCGACAATCTGGCCTGTACGCGCGGAGGACGTACCGTTTTCTCCGGCTTGAGTTTCGCCGTCGGTGGCGGCGAGGCGCTGGTGGTGACCGGCCGCAACGGCGCTGGTAAATCGTCGCTGCTGCGTCTGATCGCCGGACTTGTGCATCGCAGCGCGGGCCGGCTGGAGCTGACGGGCGGCGACGCCGAGGCGACCTTGCCCGAGCAGGCGCACTATCTCGGTCATCAGGACGCGCTGAAGCCATCGCTTTCGGTCGGCGAAAATTTGCGCTTCTGGGCCGAGTTCTTCGGCAGCGAACGCGCCGTTGTATTTCCCGCGCTCGAATCGGTCGGTCTCGCGCCGCTTGAAGGCCTGCCGTCTGCCTACCTCTCGGCCGGGCAACGCCGCCGGCTGTCGATCGCCCGACTGGTGGCGGTGAAGCGGCCGATCTGGCTCCTGGACGAGCCAACATCGGCGCTCGATGCGCAATCGCAGGGACGGCTAGCCGAGCTGATGCGCGACCATCTTGCCGGCGGCGGTATGATCGTCGCCGCGGCGCATGGACCGATCGGGCTTGATTCGCCCCGCGAGATGAGGCTCGGCCCGGCATGAACCCGCTTTTGAAGTGGAGACGCGCGTGAACGCGCTTTTAGCTCTCCTTATGCGCGACATGCGGCTCGCCGTGCGTGTGGGCGGCGGCGCGCTGATGGGAGCGCTGTTCTTCTTGATCGTCGTGGTGATGATGCCCTTCGCTATCGGCCCGGACCTCAATCTGCTGGCGCGAATCGGCCCGGCGATCCTGTGGCTCGGGGCTCTGCTGGCGAGCCTGCTGGCGCTCGACCGGTTGTTCGTGACCGATCATGAGGACGGCTCGCTCGACCTCTTGATAATGGGGCGCATGCCGCTGGAACTGGCGGTGGCGGCCAAGGGCCTCGCCCATTGGCTAACCACCGGCCTGCCATTGGTGATCATCTCGCCGGTGTTGGGTCTGATGCTCAACGTGGAACTCCGGGCCATGGGTGTGGTGGCGCTGACGCTTGCCGCGGGCACGCCGGCGCTCACCTTCATCGGTCTGGTCGGAGCGGCGCTGTCGGTGGCGTTGCGGCGGGGCGGGCTCTTGCTGGCCGTGCTGGTGCTGCCGCTGACCATTCCGGTGCTGATCTTCGGCGTGGCGGCGGCCAATGCGGCCATTGTCGGCCCAGCGCCATTCGGCCCGCCTTTCACCATTCTCTGTGCGCTATCCTTGGCCAGCTTCGTGCTGG
>DASXOK010000153.1:0-4791 GCA_036494425.1 Pseudolabrys sp. | reverse complement strand
ACTTCCGCCATGCCCGGCACCTGGATATCCGCGACGTATTCGCCTTCGCCGTTGAGGTAACGACGATCTTCTTTGCGTCTGACCGATGCGCCAACGCCTTGGCCTTCGGTGTGACGCGATAATTCAGCACCCACGAGGCTGATCCGCTTCTTTTGTAGTATCGGAATTTCGTATTTCGTATACGATCCTCCAACTTGAAAAGAGTCAATAGCTCTCTTACGCAAGTCCACGATTGGGGCGGGCCGAGACGTGACGAAGGAAGACGAAACCGGAGCTGCAAGGTCGCGGGCTGGCGCAGTCGTTCGATATGCGCCGATGCACGACCAGATCCTGCCGCATCTGCGCAAGGACATCGTCGAGAACCGATGGAAATCGGGCGAGCGGCTGTCCGAGCCCCAGCTTTGCAAGGAATTCGGCGTGTCGCGGACGCCTCTTCGCCAAGCGCTCAAAACTCTCGAGTCGGAGGGCCTCGTCCGGCTCATTCCGCATGTCGGCGCGGTGGTCACCGATCCGGACACCGCTGAAGTCGGCGAGACGATGGATATCCTGATCGGTCTCGAGCAGCTCGCGGCCACGCGCGTTGCGGAATTGCAGCCGCCTGACGTGCTGAAGGACATCATCCGCATCTATGAAGAAGGCCACCAGGCCGCGGCAACGGGCGATGCCGAACGCTACTACGCGCTGAACGACGAATTCCACCGCGTCATCGTGCAAGGAACCGGCAACCGTTCGCTGGTCGACCTGCACGAAAAAATCATGTGGCACGTGCATCGCGAGCGCCATCGCGCCAACGCAGTCGAGCCCTTCACCGTCGAAAGCCCCTACAGCCACGATGAACTCGTGCGGGCCATTCTCGAAAACCGCCCCGAGGACGCCGGACTTGCCATGCGCAAGCATTTGGAGACTGTGAGCAAACTGATGCTGGCGCGTCGCATGGAGCACTTGTCGCGCACCGGCGCACCGGCGGACGGCAAGCCATCCGCGCCCGGAAACATCGAGTCACGTCAGTAATGTCCAAGCATCTGCGAGTCATTTTCATCGGCTGGGGCGCTATCAATTCGCGCGTGGCGGCGCTGTTGGCGCAGCGCAAAGCCGGCGTCGAGATTGTCGGCGTCGCGGTGCGCAACACGCAGGGCGATCGCACGGGGCTCCCTCGCAATGCACGGTTGCTCGCCTCGCCTGCGGAGCTTGCCGAGGTGAGATCCGATCTCATTGTCGAAGCCGCCGGCCGCGCGGCCGTCGAACAATGGGGGCCGATGGCGCTCGGCGCCGCGCCGGAGCTGATCGTCGCCTCCACCAGCGCCTTTTGCGATGGTCAATTGATGGAGCGGCTTATGACGATCGCCGAGGAACGCGGCAGCCGCATCGTGTTGCCGTCCGGCGCGAGCGGCGGCATCGACGCGCTGGCAAGCGCGGCGGTGCTGGGCCTCGATGAAGTCGTGCATCAGGTCGTCAAGCCGCCGGTCGCCTGGAAAGGCACCCCGGCCGAGAAGCTCCTCGATCTCGGCGCGTTGACCGAGCGCACGGTGTTTTTCTCCGGCACGGCCCGGGAGGCCGCCGGTCAATATCCGCAGAACGCCAATGCCACAGTGGTCACCGCGCTCGCCGGTATCGGGCTCGACGCAACCCGCGTCGAACTCGTCGCCGATCCCGCCGTGCGCCTGAACGGCCATCGCATCATCGCGCTTGGCGCTTTCGGCCGTATGGAGATCGCGCTCGAGAACAGCCCGCTGGCGACCAATCCGAAGTCCTCCGAATTGACGGCGCTGAGTCTGGTGCGACTCATCGAGCAGCGCGCAAGCCATTTCGTCGTATAGGAACGTCCATGACCAATCCCGAAATTCCCGCCGAGCTGCGCGCGCTGATGGCCGAGATCGGCCCGCACTGGGGCACGAATCCCTCCGGCCACGTCAAGATGATGGTGGATGCCTTCAGCAAAGTGCTCAAACGCGCACCAAAAGACGGCGTGACCGTGAAGCGCGACATCGCCTATGGCGAGCATCCGCGCCAGGTGTTCGACATCTTCATGCCCGATCAAGCTGGTGCGCCGCGCGCGGCGCTGCTGTTCGTCCATGGCGGCGCCTTCGTCGATGGTCATCGCAACCGCACCGACGAGGTCTATTCGAACGTCCCCACCTACTTCGCGCGCAACGGCGTGGTCGGCATCAACATCGGCTATCGTCTGGCCGGCGACGCGCAATATCCCGGCGCCACGCAGGACATCGCCAGCGTGGTCGCCTGGACGCGTGCGCATGCGGTCGACATCAATGTCGATCCGTCACGCATCTTCTTGATGGGTCATTCCGCCGGCGCCGCGCATGCCGGCAGCTATGCCTACGACAAGCGCCTTCAGCCTGCCGGAGGCCCGGGCCTCGCCGGCTTTATCGTTCTCAGCGGCCGTGTGCGCGCGGAAAACCGCCCCGACAATCCGAACGGCCCCAAGGTCGTCGCCTATTACGGCACGTCGGACGCCGCGAAGCTCGACGATGTCTCACCCGTGAGCCATGTCGACGCCCACAGTGTCCCGACCTTCGTCGCCTGGGGAGAATACGAGAATCCGCTGATCGATCTCCATTGCGCCGAGCTGGTCTTCAAGCTCGCGGCCGCCAAGGGCCGCACGCCGCCGATGATGTGGCTGCGCGCGCATAACCACACCTCGACGATGGCGCACATCAACACGGCCGAGGACGACCTCGGCCGTGCCATGCTGGATTTCATTGCCCACCCGCGGTGATTGCGCCGACGAAGCGCCAGTCCTCGCAAACTGTCTGCACCGAGCCGTTTTCCGTCATCCTGAAGTGCGAGCCCGAAGGGCGAGCCTCGAAGGATGAACCGGCCACTGGGCTGCCGCTTGCTGCGATACCCCGGCCGCCACCCTTCGATCTCGGGTTTACCCGAGATCGGACTGCAAAGTGCGCAAGTCGGCTATAGCCGACTTGCGATGGCTCGCTTACGCTCGCGCCTCAGGGCGACGGGACAAAGGCCGTGCGCCCCGACGAGAAGCAACCAAGCCTCAATCCTGCGACAGATACCGGCCGGGCGTGACGCCGAAGGCGGTCTTGAACATCGCGATGAAGGCGCTCGGTTCGCCGAAGCCGAGCGCATCGGATATGCGGCTCACCGGCATATTGGACGACAAGAGCTCCAAGGCCTTCAACAGCTTTGCCTGTCGCCGAAACGTGCGCATCGACAGGCCTGTCTCGGCTTTGAACTGACGCTCTAGCGTGCGCGCCGACATGTTCAGCGACTCCGCGAGCCGCCCCAGATTGGCAACATCGGCCGGCACGTCGAGGATGCGATAGGCGAGCGCCAGCAGGCTTTCGGATTTTGGCATCGGCAGGTTGAGCGGCAGCGCACGCGACACGGCGATCTGATCGATCAGCACTGCGATCAAGCGTCCGTCCGAACTTTGCTCCTCGTAATCGCGCGGCCGCGCGACGATGGCCGTGATCAACTCACGCATCAACGGGCCGACTTGCACGACCGTGGTCTTCGCCGGAAGTGCGTGTGCCGCTTCGGTCGCGATGTAGAGCGTGCGCAGGCGCGTCGAGGAGAGATGCCGCGTTTCGTGCACTGTGTTGGCCGGCACCCAGACCGCGCGTTCCGGCGGCGCGACGAAGGTCGATCCCTCTGCTGTCACCGCAATCGAACCGGAGGTCACCGCCAGGAGTTGCGCTCGCGCATGGCAGTGCGGCGGCAGGCCGCCGCCGCGCCGGAGTTCGGACACGTAGGCAACCGCGCGCTGCGTCTCGCCTCCGCTTGGCGGGACGCGTACCTCGGGATGGATGACGGTGGGGTCCAATGGCAGGAATTCCGGCCTGGCGTTTGGTAGCTACTTTTTGGCAGAATAGCGCTAACACGCCGAAACCCCAAGCCTTTATCATTCGGGGAAATGAGCCAAGAGGCCTCTTCGCCGCCTTGGATACCGGCCGGCGACCGGCCTTCAACCTCACGATCCCAGGAGGCATCCCATGATGTCCACAGTCGTCGGCGGCGCGATGCTGCCGCATGCCCCGCAGTTCTTCACGATGCCGGACACCGAGGACAAAGCCCTCGTCGAGCAGGTGCGCAAGGTCGCCGCCGACATCGGCAAGAACCTGAAGGCGCTCAAGCCGGACCTGTGGATCATCTTCTCCAACGATCACGCCGAGCAGTTCTTCCACAACGCGGCGCCGCCGTTCACCATCCATGTCGGCGGCGAGGCGACGGGCGAATTCGCCGGGCGCAAGTTTCACTGGAAGGTGCCGAGCGAGATCGGCTTCGAGCTGGTCCGTCAGCTCTATCGGCAGAATTTCGATCCGGCGTTCACCAGCACCGCGAAGATCGACTATGCGATCGGCATTCCGCTCACCCATATCGGCCTCACCGAGCCGGTGCTGCCGATCTACGTGAACGCCTATCTGCCGCCGCAACCGACCATGGAGCGCTGCTACGCGTTCGGTCAGGCGGTCGCCCGCACGGTCACCGCGCTCGGCTTGAAGACCGTCATCCTCTCGAGCGGCGGCATGTCGCACTTCCCCGGGACCGACCGTTATTCGAATCCGGAGCTCGCCTGGGACAACAAGGTTCTGGAAAAGCTCGCGGCTGGCAATCTCAAGTCGCTGATCGGCTATGACGAGACCGAGCTCGACGACACCGGCAACATCGAACTGCGCTGCTGGGCCTGCGCCGCCGGCGCGCTCGGCGAACGCAAGCCGGACGTCGTGTCCATGGATCCGAGCTGGCATCACAACTACGCGTCCCTCGCCTGGTACGGCGCGCAGGCGGAAGATCGCGCCGCGCACTATCCGT